>DASPXO010000054.1:0-39393 GCA_035637235.1 Gemmatimonadales bacterium
CCCCCTGTGACCTCACCCCCTGACCCCCTCTCCGCGTTGCGGAAGGGGGAACGATGTGTGAGTCTCGTTCCCCCTCTCCACGAAGTGGAGAGGGGGTCAGGGGGTGAGGCCTACTCCCCGGCACCCAGCGAGAACCCCACGTACACGTTGCGGCCGGGAGCCGGCTCGTAGTAGCGCCCCCCGGAGGCGTTGATGACCACCGATCCCACGTACGACCGGTTGAACACGTTGTTGAATCCCACGAACGGCCGCAGCCGCACGCTCCCCACCACCCCGTCCCAGCCGACCCGGAGGTTCGTGCTCCACCACGGGCTGGTCCGCGTGGGCAGGGTATCGTTCACGAAGTAGCCGGACGACTGGGTCTCCTCGAGCTCGACCCACGCCCCCCGCGCGAACCCGGGCCGTGCCTGCAACAGGAGGTGGAGCCAGCTCTGCGGGATGCCCGGCAGCTCGCGCCCGGCGAGGTCGTGGCCGCCGGTCGCGTAGCTCGTGTACACGAAGTCGGAGTACGTCCAGCTCGCGATCGCGCTGAGGCCGGCAGCGATCTCGGCCGTCGCGCCCAGCTCGACGCCCCGGTGGCGCGAGCGCCCCGCGTTCCGGAAGAACACGCGCCCGGGCGACGAGGGAATCTGATACGGGATCAGCTCGTCGCGCACGCTCACCTGATAGACGGCCGCCGAATAATTCACCCGGCCGCGCCAGTGGCCGCGCACTCCCACTTCGACGTTCGCGGCTTTCTGCGGCTCGAGCGCGGGGTTGAATCCACCGGCCGTGTCGGGCCGGTTCGCGAGCTCGGTCGTGGTCGGCGTCTCGAACGAGGTGCCGACGTTGGCGTAGACGGTCACCGCGTCGGACGGCGCGACGCTGGCCCCGAGCGAGCCGGACAGCGCCCGCATCAATCGCCGGCCCGAGTCGTCCGGGTTGGCGGGCGGCGCGATGAGCCGGTCCTGGACGTGGAAGCTCACCCAGTCGTACCGCAGCCCGGCCGTCAGGGTCACCCGCCGGGTGACGTCCAGCGCGCTCTGCGCGAACGGGCCGACCTCCGTGACGCGCTCCAGCTGGGAGAGCTGCCGCACGGTGTCGGGCTGGCCGGCGTTGTTGCCGAAGTTCTTGCGGTCGTCGCGCTGCCGCTGGACGTCGATCCCCGCCGTGAGGCGCTGGGACAGCCCGGCGACGGGGAACGGCCGCGTGACCAGCGCGCGCGCCCCGTAGGCGCGGCGCTCGAGGTCGATGTAGGCGAACGTGGTGGGATTCGCGAGGTCGCGCGTCAGGCCGAAGAGGGTGACGGTCGCCTCGCCGCCGCCCGGGAGTTGCCGCCGCACCGTCGCGCCGGCCTGGCCCTGCGAGATGTCCTTGCCCGCCCGCCTCGTGAGGTTGATGGCGGCCGCCGAGTCCGGGTTCCTCGCGAGCTCGGCGGCGGTCAGCGCGCCGGGATTGTCGGCGCGCGGATCGTCACCGTACTCGGCCACGACGGACAACGACCACCCCGGCGCCAGCGGCGTGTGGAAGCGCCCGTTCAAGTTGCGCAGCTCCGCCCGGCTGTGCTGGCGCTGCCCGTTGAAGGCGAGCTGCGATGCGGTCACGAGCCCGCTGCCTTCCCCCAGCCGGAAGCCCGTGCTGGACTGCCACTTGTACCAGGTCTGCCCCGAGTAGGGGTCGAAGACGTTCAGGTCGTGCCGGTTGAACGTCCCGCCGGCGAAGCGGACCTCCTGCGAGTACCGGCGCGGCGGTGTGGGGTCGGTCCAGATGCTGATCACGCCGCCCGCGGCGTTACCGAACAGTGCCGACGACGACCCCCGCAGCACTTCGATCCGGTCGGCGGCGCCAAGCTCCAGGTTGGTGAGCTGCCCCTGGCCGTCCGGCAGCGTTTGCGGGATCCCGTCGAGCAGCACCTTGATCCCCCGCACCGCGAACGCCGAGCGCGCCCCGAAGCCCCGGATCGAGATCCGCTGGTCGAGCGAAAAGTTGTAGCGGTTCGCGGCATAGACGCCCGGAACGGTGGCGAGCGCCTCGTCCAATCCCCAGTTAGGCCGCGCCCGGTTGATCAGCTGCTGCTCGACCAGATGGACCGCTTGCGGAATCTTGCCGAGCGGTGGATTGCCGCGCGTGACGGACACCACGGCCGGCGGGAGCGTGTAGACCCTGAGGCTGTCGCGCGGCTGAGCAGTGCTGGTGTCGCGCTGCTGCGAAACCGAGAGCCGCGGCAGCACGCTGCAGAGGGCTGCGACCTCCCCGACAACGACAACGAAACGCGGCACCAACGCAATCCCAGGTAAGCAGGGGAGGGGTCTTAACCGTCCGCGGGGGGCGCGTCAAGCAGGTCGTCCCGTGACGCAAGAGGCCGGGGGGGCTCCCGGCCTCCGCGCGCTCGTCTGCTGGCCGGTTCGTGCTGAGCTCTCACGGCGCTTCCGGGATGATCTGGCCGCGGATCTCGCCACCGCCGTTGGTCTTTGTGTGCACGTTCGCGTAGGCGCCGAAGGCGCGCATCGCGCTGACGGCCGCTGCCGGCGCAGTAGTGGTCCCAGTCGCAAGGACGCCCGCGCTCGTCCCTAACGCGCAGGCGGGCGTGACGGGGTCCGGCGACGGATTGGTAGCCGAGTCGCACAGCCACACTGAGATCCCGCCGTTCGAGCCCGCAGCTGCCAGGTGAATGTGGGCCTGCCTGACCGAGTCCGTCACCGGAGCGGTGATCGTGACCGTATAGGTCAGTTGGTCTCCGTTCAACTCGAAGGTCGCCGTGGCCCCGCCGCTTGGATTCACCGCCGGCACCTCGGCGCCGCCAGTGAGGGTGGCGTGGAACTTGGTCGCTCCTGCACTGGTGTCATCGGGCCCCTTACACGCAAGCCCCACGAGCGCAACGGCCAGCACGGGTTGGAATACGGATGTGCGCATGCGACTCCTCCTTCGGCGTGTGATGTCGGTGCCTTCCAGGTACGGCCGGGCCCTGCCTGCAGGGTCATACGGTACACCGCGCTGGGTCACTTGTCGAGCGCGCCCGGAGCCCGTCTCGCCTGCCCGTTCCGGGTGGGGCGACCCCCACCCGAACGGGCGGGGCGGCGACAGCGGCCCGCAGCCTTGCGCAGCTTCAAAAACGCCGGTTAGTTCTTCGTGTAGAAGGCCCTTCTCGGAGGAGCCATGCTGCGCCGTGTCGTGGCGATCTCGCTGATCCCGGCAACTCTGTCCCTGTCCATAACAGCGTGCCATACCCTCGCACCGGTGCCACTCGACCAGTTGGGCGGCATCAAGCCCGCCCGGGTGTGGGTCACGCGCGCCGACCGGTCGGTCGTGGTCGTTTCCGGCCCCCAAACGTTTGGAGACACGCTCGTCGGATTCGTCAACGGGAACTATGAGGAGATGCCCGCCGCCGACTTCAAGCAGGTGCTCATGCGCACGCCGGCCCGGGGGAAAACGGCGCTGCTCATCACCGCCGGCACGCTGGGCCTCGCGGGATTCGCGTACCTACTCACGGGCGTGGGCAAGTCGGACTCCGGAAACGCCAGCGTCGATTGTGACGACGATCCCTCACAGCCCGGCTGCCCATAGAAGGGAGTAAGCCCGATGGCCCGTCGGCGACTGTTCCACATCCGGTGTTTGCCCGGCCTCATCTCGCTGCTGGTCGCCTGCGTGGCAGCGGTCGCGGCCGCGCCGGCCCAGACCCGCTGGACGATCGACCCGAAGGCGAGTCTGGCGTGGTGGCAGATGGACCCGCACCTGAACCACCTCTGGGCCACCACCTGCCCCCAGGAGCCCTCATGGCGCCCCGGCGAGGGGCGGAGCGCCGGGTGGTACATCGATCAGATGCTGCGCCCGTCGAAAACCGGGTTCGCAGCCGTCAGCGATACCGTGCACATCCCGCTCTATCCGCGGCACAAGGTCCGGTCCGTCTGCCCGGACGCCGTGGTCGAGGGGGAGGTTATGGCGCAGGACACGGCCCGGTGGCAGGGTATCCGGGGGCAGGTGACGGTGAAGGGCGAAGCGCTCATCACCGGCGAGAACAGGCGCGATGCCTTCGCGCGCAAGGCCGTGCTCGAGACGACGCGCTACCCGGAGATCCGGTTCACCGTCGACAGCCTCGTGGGAGTCACGCGGCAGTCCGGGGACACGCTGCGCGGCACGGCCGTCGGAGTGTTCTCGCTGCACGGAGTGACCAAGCCGGTGGGCGCCGCCTTCAGGGCGTGGCCCGAAGCGGGCGGGGTCCGCGTGCTCGCGAAGTTCCACGTGCCCGCCTCGTCGCTAGTGGGCGAATTCGGGCTCTCGAACTATTCCCTGGGCCTCGGCGTCGGCACCAGGGTCTGGAAGGACCTGTTCATGGGCGTCGATCTGCTGCTGCGTCCCGAGGGCTCCGGCGCGGGAAAATGACGCGCGCGAACCTGCCGAGGACCCGGACCGCCGTATTCCTTTTCTTGATTGCCGCCGCGCCCGGCGTGCACGCGCAGACCCGCTGGACCATCGACTCCAAAGCCAGCCTCGCCTGGTGGCAGATTGACCCGCACCTGAACCACCTCTGGGCAACGACGTGCCCGCAGGATCCCGATTGGCGGCCCGGCGAGGGACACAGCGGCGGGTGGGCCATCAATCGGGCGCTCAAGCTCCCCAGGACCGGGTGGGCCAACGTCAGCGACACGACGCGGGTGCCGGTGTTCCCCCGCAAGGTCGTTCAGGAGATCTGCTCGGAGGCCGTGCGGGGCCAGGTGCTCGTGCCGGACACGGTGTCGTGGCGGGGAGCCCGGGGGCAGGTGGCGGTTCAGGGAGAGGCGCTCGTGACGGGCGAGACCATGCGCGACGCGTTCGCGCGCCGCGCCGTGCTGCAAACGTCGCGCTACCCGGTGATCCGCTTCACCCTCGACAGCCTCGTGGGAGTCACGCGACAGTCCGGGGACACGCTGCGTGGCACGGCCGTCGGCGTGTTCTCGCTGCACGGAGTGGCAAAGCCGGTCGGCGCCGTCTTCAAGGCGTGGCCCGAAGCCGGCGGCGTCCGCGTGCTCGCGAAGTTCCACGTTCCCGCCTCATCGCTGGTGGACGAATTCGGGCTCTCGAGCTATTCCCTCGGTCTCGGCGTCCACACCAGGATCTGGAAGGAGGTCTACATGGGGGTGGACCTGCTGATGCGCCGCGAGGCGACTGGCGGGAATTAGTTCGGCAGCGCCGCCGGCGGTTGCTCGCGCAGGTATCGCATCAGCCGGTTCCCCATCTCGGTGAGTCCCGCACCTCGCTCGGGGCTGCCGTCGATCGCGTACGCCGCCTTCTGGGTTTCGCAGTCGTCGAGCTCGAGCCGGTTGTACCAGACGAACAGCACGCCGTGTACGTCCCCGGCCGCGCAGATGGCGGTGAGCGCCTCTCCTTGGTTGTCCCAGCGGCCGGCCCGCCGCACGGCGGTCCACCCGGCCTCGTTGAGCTGCTGGCGGACCGTGACGGACATCCGCAGGTCCGCCGGCCCGCTCCCTCCCGCGACAGTGGCGATCACCTTGAACTTGCTGCCGGGGACCGTCGGGCTCACCTGCTCCAGCACCGGCCGACCCTGGCCGATCTTGCAGCCCGCGAGCCAGAGCAGCCCGGCGACGCCGAGCCGGACCGTGTACTGGCGCGACGGGGGGGAGGTGACCGCGCGGCGGAAGCCCATGCTCAAAAGACGGGCACGGAGACGCCGAGCGAGCACAGGAGATCGTGATGGATGCGCGCCCGGGTCTCGGTGGGAAGTCCGCGATCGAATTGGGCGGATGCCACGTAGTCCTCGAGCTCCAGGCGGATGGCGACGGGTGTCCGGCTGACTCCCGTGCGCGCACCGGCGGCGAGCAGGGCGGCCGGCGTCGTGGTCCCGCGGGTGTTCGCCCACGCGCTGCCGCCGCGGCTGACCACGCCGAGCCCCGCCCCCGCATGAAACGCCCAGGTCGCCGTCCGCGAGCCGATGGCGACGACCGCCCGGGCGCTGGCGAGCATCACCCCGGACGCGAAGTCGGCGGTGCTGCCCGACCGGCTCACGGCCACCTGGCTGGGCGAGAACGCCACGCTCCCCTCGAGTCTGACCCGGGCCCGCGGCCACGCCGTCAGGCGGAACGCGATGAGCGGCGCGCCGAGCTGCTTGCGCACCTCGCCGCCGCTCGCGAGATCGTCCTTGATGAGGGCTCCGAGGGGCATGTAAATGCCGAGCGCCGGGGAGATCTCGAGCTGCGCGGCAACCTGAGGGGGAGCGATGGAAGCGAGCGCCACCGCCAGGCTCACGAACGATCTTCTCACGCCCGACATCTCCGAGGTGGTCCCGCGTGTGTGGTGCTCAACCTGAGACACGAAACGCACAGTGAAGTTCCACTGTGCGTTTCGTGTCTCACCACTACCCGGCCAGCGGCGTCAGACCACGACTAGTACAGGAAGTGCCACTGGAGGTTCCAGTTCCAGCCGTTGCGCCAGTTCTGGTCCAACACCAGCGACTGCGAGTTCGAGACGCCGAACTCCCAGGCGAAGTTCATCGCCGCGCGGTAGATGAACAGCACGTTGTACCCGAGGTCGGTCGGGATCTTGTGCACGGCGCTGCCCGCGTCGGTGAACTCGTAGGTCAGGCGCTTGTTCAGCCCGAAGTTGATGCCGTAGGTCCGATCATACATATACCGCAACGTGGCACCAACCGCCCGCAGCTTGACCTTGGCACCGTCGTCGTAAGTCTCGTCCTCGACCGACGCGCCCCAGGCCGACGTGAAGCTGTGGGGGCCTTTATCCAGCCACCCGTAACGGACGTCGAACATCCACCGGGTTGCGTCGCCGGTGTTGATCGAGGCATACGGCTGCCCCGCGAACGACCCGGTGCGCGTCGCCGAGACGCCGCGAATCGCTTCACGCGTGACGATCTGGTTGTTCTGCTGGTTCAGCGAGAGGCTGCTCACCTGCGGCACCATGTCGTTGCCCGCCTTGAAATTGGCGGTGAGCAACAGATACTTGGCATCCGAGTTCCACGGCATGAAGCCGAGGATGCCCTCGTAGTTCAGCCGCCTGTAGTCGAGGTTGTCCTCGCCCGGCTGCACCGCGAACATGGTGATCACCCGGTCGTTCCACATCCCGTAGGCCCCGACGTTGGCATACGGCGCATGGCCGTTCCCGCCGGCGCCCGAGCGCTGCTGGTTGTTCGCGACGCCCGAGCCGAACGCCGCGAACAACGGGGCGCCCAGGCTCTGCGTGCTCATGAACATCGCGACGATGTTGCCGCCGGGATTGAACACGTACTTCACGTCGTACTCGTCGTTGGAAACGAGGTTATAGACGTTCTCGTTGCCGTTGTTCGCCGCGAAGTAGTACTCGGTCCAGATGCCGAAGTGCTCGCCGATCGGGCCGGCGTAGTCGAGACCGACGCTGTTGAACGGATTGGTGCTGACGGGATTGGCATCCGGCTCCGCCACGGTCGGGTCGCTGGCCGGCTTGGACTGCTGGAGCAGGTTGCTCCGATAGTGCAGCGTCCAGTAATTCTGGAGTCCCAACACCAGGCGCCGCCCGTTCAGCGCGCCCTCTTCGCCGGCTTCAACTTTCTCGGCGACGAAGGGCGTGCGGTACCCGTTCAGGCGGAACTTGATGCCCGTGAACGTCAAGTCCGGGGTGGGAGTCCAGGTCATGTGGCACTGGTTGCAGGCCAGCCCGGTCTGCCGCGTAAACGACGGCACCCCGGTTCCGGCTGACGCAACCTCGGCCACGAAGACCCCGAGCGCTGCCAACGCTACTGCCGCTCTAAACCACCGCATCTCTGCCTCCTTCCTTCCAGGGTACTTCGGGGAAGCGCAACCTCGCGAACCAATCGGACTACCCCTTCTTCTTCTGACCCTCCTGCACGACGTAGTGAATGACCGCATCGATGTCGGCGTCACTCAACTTCAAATTCGGCATCTTGATGCCCTTCGCCTCGTCGAGCAGCTGCTTGGCAATGGAGTCGCTCTCGTACATCTGCTCCGGCGCCTTGAGCCAGCGCTTCAGCCACTCGATCGAGCGGCGCTCGGTCACGCCCGCCAGGTCGGGACCGGCCACCCGACCCTTGCCGATGGTGTGACAGGCGGCGCATCCGCGATTGTTCCACACCGTTTTCCCACGCTTGGCGAGATTGGCATCGACGGTGAGGCCGCCGGTCGCCATCGCCTGCGCCTGGGCGGCGGAGTCGCACCACGCCAATGCTCCGACCACGAGACCGAACACCACGAATTTCGAAGAGCGAGTCATGGATGCTAAACCTCGAGAGAGAAGTGGGACTCTGAGCTGCAACGAGACCGCTTGTGAGTATTCCGCGGCCTTGCGGCGGCCCCCGCACGACACTTCGGGCCCACGGTCGTCTCTCTCCGGAGCGACTACAGTCTAGTCTTGGGCTCGCCGGACGACCTGTCAACCACCCGTTTGGGCGGGTCACCCTACCCGGTTGGCCGCGCCGGGACACGGGACCTAGCATGTTGGGCCGACGTGGCTTAGGCGCACGTCCGGTCGCAGCTCCTTGGGGAAGCGATTGCAGCGGCACTAGGGCTCCGCGATGGCGCTGGCGCGCGCGACGAAGTGCAGCAGAGCTTCGACCTCGTCGTCGGATAGCGCGTGGTTGGGCATTCTCACTCCTCCGTACGCCACGAGGAGACTGATCGCGACGGAATCGCTCTGCAGCATCCGATCCGTATCCTTGAGCCAGCGGCGCAGCCACACCGCGCTGCGTCGCAGCAGCACCCCGCGGAGATCGGGGCCGATCATCGGCCCGGCTCCGAACGTGTGACAGTCCGCGCAATGCCGCTTGTGCCAAAGGGCTTTGCCGCGCTTCGCGAGCGAGGCGTCCACATGCAGCCCGACGGCTCCGTCCTCCGCGGCGACCTCTTGAGCGCGGAGCGCCGCCGGGCCAACGAGCAGTGCCGAGAGCGCGTACAGCGAGACGAGCGTGCCGGCGGCGCCGCGCATAGAGGGCTCAAAAGGAGCACCCCGGCGACCTGCCTGTCAAGCGCCGCTTGCCGAGCGTCTCGTGAAGCACGATTATCTTGGATCCTCATGCGAACGTGCACGCTCACGCCGCTGCTTCTCCTGCTCGGCCGGTTGGCATCGCTCGAGCTCGCCGCCCAAACCGCGCGCCCCGGACCCGCGCCGCTCCGCTGGGTGATCGATCCGGCACGGAGTCTCGCGTGGTGGCAGGTGGATCCGAATTACGGGCATCTGTGGGCCAGCACCTGCCCGGACGATCCTTCATGGCAGGCGGGCGAAGGCCGCAGCTCCGAGTTCCGGTACGTGAAGGATCCCAAGGTCTCCCAGAGCGAGACGCACAGCGCGACGATCCCCATGTGGCCGCGCGACTCGGTCCGGCCGGTGTGCCGGCAGGCGGTGCGGGGCGAGGTGACGAGCGCGGACTCGCAGGCCTGGCGGGGGGTCCGCGCGACAGTGCGGGTGATCGCGGATTCGATCACCATGGGCGCCCACATGCGCGACGCGTACATGCACAAGGCGGTGCTTCAGACCACGCGCTATCCGGAGCTGGGCTTCACGCTGGACAGCCTGATGCGGGTGGTCCCCGGTGATACGATTCGCGCGGTCGCCGTGGGCACGTTCGCGGTGCACGGAGCGCAGGACGCCGTCGCCACGCCCGTCGTCGCGTGGCGCGACGGCGACGGCCTGCGCGTGCAGGCGCAATTCGGAGTGGCGGCGCGCCGGATGACCGAAGCGTACGGCATGTCGCGCTTCGCGCTGGGGATGGGCGTGGGGCTGCGACGTTGGAACACCCTCCACATGGGCGTCGACCTCTACCTCCGACGCGCGGCTCCATAGCGGCACTCCGGCACCACGCGCCGAGGACCCTGCGAGCCCCCCGGCGGTAGAAGCAGGTACCCCGCGATGCGCCCCGCCCTCCGATCCCGCACTCCGATCCTCGTGTCACTGGGGCTGTTGGTCCTGTGCACCTGGGCGGTGGCACGCCGGGCGGAGGCTCAGTACTTCGGACGCAACCAGGTCCGCTACCAGACCTTCGATTTCCGTCTGCTCAAGACGGAGCACTTCGACCTCTACTATTATCCCGAAGAGGCTGCGGCCGCGGGGTTGGCCGCGCGGATGGCCGAGCGCTGGTACGGCCGGCTGTCGCGCCTGCTCGGCCGCGAGCTGAGCCGGCGGCAGCCGATCATCTTGTACGCGAGCCACCCCCACTTCCAGCAGACGACGGCGCTGTTCGGAGGCGTCGGTGAAGGCGTGGGGGGCGTGACGGAGCCGTTCAAGCGGCGCGTCGTCCTGCCGCTGGCCGGCCCGCTAGCCGAGACCGACCACGTGCTGGGCCACGAGCTGGTGCACGCCTTTCAGTTCGAGATCACCGCCAGGAGCGGCGCCGGGTTCACACCTCCCACGGCGGTCGAAATGCCGCTGTGGTTCATCGAAGGGATGGCGGAGTACCTGTCCCTCGGGCCCACCGATCCCCACACGGCGATGTGGATGCGGGATGCGGCGCGCCAGAAGCGGCTGCCGAGCATTCGCCAGTTGGGCGATCCCCGGTTCTTTCCGTACCGCTACGGCCAGGCCCTGTGGGCCTACATCACCGGCCGCTGGGGCGACCAGATCGTGGGAGAGATCCTGCGACGGGGCGCGCAGACCGGCGCCGCCGTTCCCGCCCTGGCCTCGGTGCTGGGACGCTCGCCGGATTCGCTCGTGGCCGACTGGAAGCAGGCGACCGAGAGCACGTACGCGGTGATCGCCGGCCGCACGCGCGCCCCGGGCGACTACGGGCGGTCGCTCGTCGCCCGCGAGCCGGGTGAGCCGCGCCGCGGCCGGCTCATGCTCGCTCCCGCGCTCAGCCCCGACGGCAAGTCGCTCGTGTTTCTGTCCGAGCGGGATCGAGCGTCCATCGAGATGTTCCTCGCCGACGCAGAGACGGGCGCGATCAAGCGCAAGATCGTGCGGACGGCGCTCGACCCGCATTTCGAGAGCCTGGAGTTCATCAATTCGGCGGGGGCGTGGCATCCCGACGGGCGGCGGTTCGCGTTCGCCGGCGTGAGCAAGGGGCGTCCGGTGGTCTCCGTGCTCGACGTGGAGCGCGGCGCGATCGAGCGGGAGTTCGTGATCCGGGAGGCCCAGGAGGTCTTCAGCCCCAGCTGGTCGCCCGACGGCGCGCGGCTCGTCTTCTCCGGGCTCACGGGGGGGTTCCTGGACCTGTTCGTGCTCGACCTGCAGAGCGGCGCGATCACGCATCTCACGCACGATCCGTTCGCGGACCTGCAACCGGCGTGGTCCCCCGACGGCACGAGTATCGCCTTCGTCACCGACCGGTTTACGAGCGATCTCGCCACCCTGGCGCACGGCGACTATCGCCTCGCGCTCATCGATCCGGCCTCCGGCGCGATCCGGCAGCTGCACGGCTTCGAGAGCGCCAAGCACATCAATCCGCAGTGGGCTCCGGACGGAGCGAGTCTGTATTTCCTCTCCGACCGGAGCGGCATCACCAACATCTACCGCCTCACCCTCGCCACCGGCGACGTGTCGCAGGTGACCAACCTGCTCACCGGCGTCAGCGGGATCACTGCCCTCTCCCCGGCGCTGTCGGTCGCGCAGCGCGCCCCGCGACTGGTGTTCAGCGCCTACGAGGACGGGCAGTACGACCTCTATGCCGTCGACTCCGCTGCCGTCCTGGCCGGGACGCCGCCGACCGCGCCCGCGACGGAGAGCGCGGCGCTGCTGCCGCCCCTTCACCGCCAGTCGAACGACGTCGACTCGCTGCTCGCCGACCCCCTCTTCAGCCTGCCGCCCGACTCAGGCGTCACGCAGGAGAAGTATCACGCGCGCCTGTCGCTCGACTTCGCCAACCCGGTCAGCGTGGGCGTGGGGAGCGGCGGGGCCTTCGGCACCACCGTCGGGGGTGGCTCGGCGCTGTTCTGGGGCGACATGTTGGGCCAACACCACCTCACCACCGCCGTGCAGGTGTTCGGAGGCTTCGAGAACATCGCGGCGGTCGCCGCGTACCAGAACCTGCGGTCGCGCTGGACCTGGGGGTTCGTCGGGGGGCAAACGCCCTTGATCAGCCTCGGCTTCCGTCGCACCGGCAGCTTGGCCTCGGACAGCGTGGTCGTGGACTCGCTGTATCGGTTCCGGCAGATCGACCGTCAGGTCGCGGCGGTCGTTGCCTATCCGATCAGTCGCGTGCAGCGGGTCGAATTCAGCGCCGGCTACCGCGCGTCGAGCTTCCACGAAGAGGTGGCGACGCGGGAGCTCGTCACCCGCCCGCCCCCGACGCAGGTCAAGGTCCACGATCCGGTGGACCTGGCGGCACCGGGATCGATCGGCCAGGCCGAAGCGAGCGTCGCGCTGGTGCACAGTAACGCCCTGCTGGGCGGCGCGAGCCCGGCGCTCGGGCAGCGCTACCGCTTCGAGGTCTCGCCCTCGGTCGGCGCGTTGACCTACTACGGCGTGCTGGTGGACTACCGCCGCTACGTCATGCCGGTGCGGCCCTACACGATCGCGGCCCGCCTGTTCCACTACGGACGCTACGGCAAGGACTCGGACGACCGCCGGCTCGTCCCCCTGTTCCTCGGCTACCAGACCCTGATGCGCGGGTACGGCTTCGGGTCGTTCGATCTGTCCGACTGCCCGGCCATTATCCGGCAGCCGAGCGACTGCCCGGTCGCGATCTTCGAGCAGCTGTTGGGCAGCAGGGTGGCCGTGGCGAACCTCGAGCTCCGGTTTCCGCTGTTCGGAGCCCTCGGTCTCGACCCGGGGGCCGGGCTGCCGTACCTCGAGGTCGCGCCCTTCTTCGACGCCGGCGTGGCGTGGCTCGCGTCCGAGCAACCCCGCCTGTTCGGCGGCGACCGCACCCTGCTCACGAGCTACGGGGCGGCGCTGCGCGTGAATCTGTTCGGCGCGGCGGTGCTCGAGTTCGACGTCGTGCGCGCGGTCCAGCGAGGTCGCTGGTTCACGCAGTTCGGATTCGCGCCCGGCTTCTGACGGCGCGCGACCGCCGCTTGCCCGCCCCGCCGGGCTCCCGTAGCTTGGCCACGCCTTGAGCAGCTCGCCGGCAGAACTCCGCAGGGCGCCCGCACCGAGCGGCGTTGCCGCGGTCGAGACGACCGGTCTCGGCAAGCGATTCGGGCGCACGTGGGCGCTCCGCGGGATCGACCTCGAGATCCCCGCCGGGGAGGCGGTCGCGCTGCTCGGGCCCAACGGGTCGGGCAAGAGCACGCTCCTGCGGATCCTCGCGACCGCCGCCCGGCCGACGCTGGGCGACGTGCGGGTGTTCGGCTTCCCCTCCCGCACGGACGGAGACGCCATTCGCCGCCGCGTGGGCCTCTTGTCCGACCGTCCTCCCCTGTACGACGAGCTGACCGCCCTCGAGAATCTCCGGTTTGCCGGGGCCATGTACGCGCTCACCGTGTCCGACGAAGCCCTCCGGGCCGTGCTGGCGAGGGTCGGGCTCGCGCAGGCCGCCGAAGCCCGGGTGCGCACGTTTTCGCAGGGCATGACACAACGTCTGTCGCTCGCGCGGGCGATGCTCCAGGGCCCCGATCTCGTGCTGCTCGACGAACCTTACAACGCGCTCGACGCCGCCGGGCTCAGGCTGGTGGACGAGTTTCTCGCGGGTCTCAAGGCCGCCGGCCGGACGGTGATTCTCGCGACGCACCACATCGCGAAAGGGCTGGCGTGGTGCGACCGGGTGATCGCGCTCGGAGCCGGCCGCATCGGATTCGACGGACCGACGGCGCGCTTCGCGGCGCAAGCCTCCGACGCGGCCGGGGCGTGGGCGTAAGCATGCCCGCCGAGTGGCGGCGCGCCTGGGCGGTGGCGGGGAAGGATCTCCTCACCGAGCGGCGCGCGAAGGCCGCGTTCAACGCGATGGCGTTCTTCGCCGGTCTCGTGCTGCTCACCTTCGGCGTCGCGCTGGGACCCGACGCGCCGGCCGGCGACGCCGGCCGGGGCACGCTGCTCCAGGAGCTGGCCCCGGGGCTCTTGTGGGTGACGATCCTGTTCGCCGGCGTGCTGGCCGTCGACCGATCGTTTCAAGTCGAGCTGGAGCGAGGCGGCATGGAGGGCCTGCGGCTCTATCCGGGCGACCGCAAGGCGGTGTACCTCGGCAAGCTGATCGCGAATGTGAGCGTCATGCTGCTGATGGAGGTGCTGGTCCTGCCGTTCGCCGGCGTGCTGTACAGCCTCGACCTGTGGACGCGGCTGCCCGGGCTGGCGGTGGTGGCGGCCCTGGCCACGCTCGGGTTCGCTGCCATGGGCACCTTCTACGCCGCGCTCACCGCCAACCTGCGCGCCCGCCAGGTGCTGCTCCCGCTGCTCATGTTCCCCGTGCTGATCCCGGTGATCCTGGCGGCGGTCAAGGCGACTGGGCTCGTGCTGCACGGCGATCCGATGGACGAGTTGGCTTCCTGGGTTAAGTTGCTGGGAGCGGCGGACGTGCTGTTCCTGACGGTGTGCACGCTTGCGTTCGAATACGTGATCGAAGAGTGATCCGATGGCCATCGAACGGCTGGGGAAGCTCGCGGGACTGGTGGCGCTGCCGGCGCTGGCCGGGGGGCTCTATCTCGGCCTGGTGTGGGCGCCGCCCGACGCGATGATGGGCGACGTGCAGCGCATCATGTACGTGCATTTCCCCAGCTGGATCGCGACCGGGCTCGCCTACCTCACCGCCTTCGTGTGCAGCCTGCTCTACCTCGTGCGCCGCACGCCGCGGTTGGATTATCTGGCCCACGCCGGCGTGGAAGTCGGGGTGTTGTTCAATGCCACCGGCCTGATCACGGGCTCGATCTGGGGCCGCCCCACCTGGGGCGTGTGGTGGACGTGGGACCCCCGGCTGACGACGACCGCGATCATGCTCGTGATGTTCGCGGGCTACCTCATCGTGCGGGCGTTCATCGAGGATCCCGACGCGCGCGCGCGGGTCGCCGCGCTGGTGGGGATCGTCGGCTTCGTCAACGTGCCGATCGTGTACATGTCGGTCCGCTGGTGGCGCACGCTGCACCAGGTGCAGTCGAGCCCGTCCACCGTCCATCCCGACATGGTGGTGGCCCTGCGGGTCATGATGGTGACGTTCGCGCTGCTGGCGTGCTATCTGATGACGCGGCGCTACGAGCTGGCCCGCCTCGAGGGCGAGGCGGAACGGGCCGAGGCCGCGCCGCATGGATAACCTGGGCTTTACAGTCGCCGCGTACGTGGCGACCTTCACGCTGATCGGGGCATACACGTGGAGTCTGGCGCGTCGCGTGCGGCGCGCGCGGCGGGGCAGGTCATGGCCATGAAGAAGCGGACGGCGGGAGTGCTGGCCGGCGGCGCGGTGGTGCTGCTGGTGTTCGCGTATCTGCTGTGGGGGGGGATCGGGGAGAACCTCGTGTACTTCCTCACGCCGACCGAGCTGCTCGCCAAGGGCACGGCGGCGCAGGGCGCGAACCTCCGGTTGGGCGGGATGGTGGAGCCGGGCTCCGTGCACTGGGACGCCGAGCGTCGCGAGCTGCGCTTCCGGCTGAGGGACGACGGCCATGCGATCGACGTGGTCAGTACCGGCGCCCCGCCCCAGATGTTCGCGGAAGGAATCGGCGCCGTGGTGGAGGGCGTGTACACGCCGGACGGCGTGTTCCACTCCCATAACCTGATGGTCAAGCACTCCAACGAGTATCGCCCGCCCAAGGCCGGCGAGCACCCCGCCGAGTACTACCGGCAGCTGTTCAAGCGTCAGCAGTCGTGAGCCGCTCCCTCGGGCAGTTCGCGGTGCTCCTCGCGCTGGTCCTCGCCGGCGTCGGCGCGGCCCTCGCGTTCGCGGGCGCCCGGCCGGGCCGCGCGCCCTTCTTCATCGCCGCCCGGCGCGCCGCGGCGGCCATCTTCGTGTTCGTCCTCATCGCCGCGGGCGCGATGGAGTACGCGCTGGTGACGCACGACTTCAGCGTGCGGTACGTGGCGCAGGTCGGTAGCCGCGCGACGCCGCCGTTCTATACCGTCATCTCGCTCTGGAGCGCGCTCGAAGGCTCGATCCTCCTCTGGGCGCTGATCCTGTCGGCCTACACCGCGCTCCTCGCTCGCTGGCTGGGCCGGCACCCCGACCGGTCCGAGCAGACGTCCGGCCCCCTGACGCTCGGCTCGCTGTTGGTCGTCAACGTGTTCTTCCTGTTGCTCATCGCGTGGCCGGCGAATCCGTTCGGGCTCGTGAGTCCGGTGCCGCCGGACGGGCCGGGGCCGAATCCGCTGCTCCAGAACAACCCGTTCATGGGCGTGCATCCTCCCCTGCTCTACACGGGCTACGTCGGTATGGCGGTCCCCTTCAGCTTCGCCATGGGCGCGCTGCTCGCTGGCCGGCTGCGCCCGGAGTGGCCGCGCGCGATCCGCCGCTGGATCCTCGTGCCCTGGGCGTTCCTGTCGCTCGGGATCGTGGCCGGGGCGTGGTGGTCGTACGAGGTGCTCGGATGGGGCGGCTACTGGGCGTGGGACCCGGTGGAGAACGCGTCGTTCATGCCGTGGCTGACGGCGACGGCCTTCCTCCACTCGGTGATGGTGAGCGAGCGGCGCGGGATGTTGAAGACGTGGACGCTGACCCTCATCGTCGCGACGTTCCTGTTGACCCTGCTCGGCACGTTCATCACGCGCAGCGGCGTGCTCGCCAGCGTGCACGCGTTCTCGCAGAGCCTGATCGGCCCCTTCTTCCTGGTGTTCTTCGGCCTCGTGCTGCTCGGCTCCCTCGGCCTGCTCGCGGCGCGCGCCGAGCGGCTCAAGGGCGACGGACGGCTCGACAGCCCGCTCTCGCGCGAGACCGCGTTCCTCCTGAACAATTTGTTCTTCACGGCGTTCGCCTTCGTCGTGCTTCTGGGGACGATGTTCCCGCTCATCGCCGAGGCGGTCCGCGGCGTGAAGGTGAGCGTCGGCGCCCCGTATTTCAATCAGATGAACGTCCCCATTGCCCTGGCGCTCGTGTTCCTCCTGGGCGTCGGCCCCGCCCTGCCGTGGCGCAAGGGCTCGTGGACGCTGCTCGCCGGCAAGCTCCGCTGGCCCGCCCTTCTCGCGCTGATCGCCGGTGTGGTGCTCGCGCTGGCGGGCGTCCGGTCGCCGCTCGCCTGGCTCACGTTCGTGCTCGCCGTGTTCGCACTCGGGCTGCTCGTGGTGGAGTTCGTGGAGCCCGCGCGGGTGCGCCAGCGGGCGAGCGGCGGGTCGCTTGTCCGCGCCGTCGCCCTCGTGGCCGCGAGCAATCGCCGGCGCTACGGCGGCTACATCGTCCATGCGGGTGTCCTGCTCATCGCCGTGGGGATCGCGGCGTCCGCCACGTTCCGGCGCGAAGGGGAGTGGACGCTGCGTCGCGGGCAGGCCCAGATCTTCTCGGGCTACGCGCTCCAACTCGACTCGGTGTGGGCGGTCCAGGAGCCGAATCGCGACGGCGTGATCGCCGGGGTCACCGTGTTCCGGACGGGGAACGTGATCGACCGGATGTACCCGCGCCTCAACTACTATCGGATTTCGACCGAGGCCGTCGGCACCCCGGCCGTGCGGCCGGGACCGCGCGAGGACCTCTACCTCGTCCTCATGGCCTATGCCAACGACGGAAGCAACGCGACCATCAAGGCGATCGTGAGCCCGATGGTCACCTGGATCTGGGGCGGCGGCATCGTGATGGGCCTGGGCGTCATCTTCGGCCTGTCGCGCGGACGCCGCACCCTCACCCCCGTTCCCCCTCTCCGCAACGCGGAGATGGGGCAAGGGGGTGAGGTAGCTCGGGCGGGAGCAGACGCCGGATGACCTGGAAGCGCGCCCTGATTCCGCTCGCGGCCATGCCGGTCATCGCGCTGCTCGGGTTCGGGCTCACGCGCGACGCCCGCTTGGTCCCCTCGCCGCTCCCGGGAAAGAGTGCGCCCGCCTTCGCGCTCTCGACCTTGGCCGGCGACAGCCTCCGGCTGAGCGACCTGCGCGGGCAGGTCGTGCTGCTCAACTTCTGGGCTTCGTGGTGCCTCGCGTGCATCGGGGAGCACCCGCTGCTCGTCGCCGCCGATCGGCGGTGGCGGGACCAGGGGCTGCGGATGGTCGGCGTCGTGTATCAGGACACGCGCGGCAACGCGGCGCAGTGGGTGCGGGAGCGGGGTGGGGACTGGCCGAACGTGCTCGACGAAGGGAGCCGCACGGCCATCGAGTACGGCCTGTTCGGCGTCCCGGAGACGTTCTTCATCGATCGCCGCGGCCGGATCGTGTACAAGCAAATCGGGCCGGTGTCCGAGCAGGTGCTGGACACCTGGATTCCCCGGCTGCTCGCCGACTCGGGGCCCGCGGTGGTCTCGCCCGCCGAGCTCCAGGTGGGACGCAGCCCCGGCTACCTCCGCACGTCACCCGACTTTCCCGCGACCCAGGGCACGACCCCGCGTAAGCCGTGAGGCTGCTCCTCGCCACTCCGCTCGTCGTCTTCTGGCTCGCGCAGCAGGCGACGGCGCCGGCCTCTCCGCCCTCGCGCCCCGACAGCGCACGTGACTCCCTGCTGGAAGCGCGGGTGGGCGAGGTCGCCGCTTCGCTGCGGTGCCCGGTGTGTCAGAATCTGTCCATCCAGGACTCCCCGTCCGAGCTCGCCCAGGACATGAAGCGCATCGTCCGGGAGCAGCTCGTCCGAGGGGCGACGCCGGACCAGGTGCGCCAATACTTCGTGGCCCGTTACGGCGAGTGGGTGCTGCTCGAGCCGCCCGCGCGGGGCGTCAACCTCACGGTGTGGGCGCTGCCGGCGCTGGTGCTCGTAGGCGGCGCGGTGCTCGTGTGGGCCGCGGTCCGGCGGTGGGTGCAACCCGCTCCTGCCGCCGCGGGCGCGCCGGCGCCGCCGCCAGTCGCCGACCCGGGCGAGCTGCTCGCCCGCCGCGCACGCCTGGTCAGCGCGCTCGAGGAGCTGGAAGCGGACTTCGCGGACACGAAAGTCACCGCCGGCGACTACGATCTGCTGAGGCAGCGCGACGAGGCGGAGCTCCGCGCCGTGAAGGCGGCCTTGAAGGAACGTCCCAAGCGCGCCGCCGCACGGCCCGCGCCCGCCGCCGTCCGCCGCTCGATCAACCCCGTAGTCGCTTGGAGTCTTGGCGTCGTCGCGTTCGGCGCCGTGGTCGCACTGACGCTGACCAGGTCGGTCGCACCGCGCGCGGCCGGCGGCACCATCACCGGAATCGACCTGAGCGGCGGCGCGGCGCCGGACGGCGGGGCGGACGGGGCGGAGGGCGGGGGCGCGATCGCGCCGGTGGACACCGCCCGGCTGCACGTCCTCGAGGCCCGCGTGGCGCGCGACTCGAACGACCACGCGGCGCTGGTCGAGCTGGGGCACCTGTACCTGTCGCAGCAACGGCTCAACCGGTCCGCGCAGGTGAACATGCGGGCGGTCCGCCTGAAGCCGGACGCGCGGGAATCGGCCGAGGCCTTCGCGCACCTGGGGATGATCCTGTGGAACGCGGGGGAGACGGACGCCGGGCTTCAATCGCTGGACAAGGCGCTCGAGCTGCACCCGGACTTCCCCGAAGCTCTCCTCTTCAAAGGGATCGTCCTGTTCGCCGGGAAGCGCGACATGGCGGGGGCGACGCAGGCCTGGGAGCGCTACCTCCAGGTCGCGCCGGCGGACGCGAACACCGCCCGGGTGCGCGCCATGCTAGAAGGAGCCCGCCGCGCGGCGGGCTCGAGCCGCTAGACCGACTCATCGAAAGCGAGAGCGGGCGCAGCGCCGCTCTCGTCGCTGCACCCGCTCCCATCCGGACCCGGTACCGGCGATCAGACGTTCAGCAACGAATCTCCGGAGTCTGACCGCTGGACTCAATGCAATGGTCACCCGAGCCGTTCCCGGTGGCCTGGGAGACCGCCCACGCGCCGGCGGCGGTAAACGCGGTGAGCCCGACGATCAGCAGCGTGGTCCGTTTCTTGTTGTGCTGCACCGCCTGGACGGACTGCACTTGAGCCAGCGGCACCGCCACCGGCTCCGACAGACCCTGCCACGTCCCCAACAAGCTGTCTCCCTTGATCTGCGGCTGGGCGACCGGGACGATGGAGTTGTCGGTATAGGTCACGTACACGACCGGCGGGTTGTTTTTGGGGATGAATTCAGCGGGTTGGCGCACCTGCTGCAGCGTAGCGCATCCTATGGTGCTCAGCAGGACGAACGCGAGCGAGACTCGCACGACTGACATGGCGTGTTACCTCCGGTACCGGGTCATCCTAAGAGTGGTCGCCGGCCGAAGACGTGTCAAGGCTGCTCCACCCAGTCGGCGATGAAGATGTTCGTCTCGCCGCGGACTCGGCCCTTCCGGTTCGAGGCCCACACCAGCAGCTTCCCGTCCGGCGAAAACATCGGAAACGCGTCGAACTCCGGGTTCGTCGTCACCGGCTCGAGCCCCGTGCCGTCCAGGTTCACGAGGAACAGGTCGAAGTTGCGGGAGCGGGGGCTCAGGTAGTTCGAGGCGAAGATGATGCGCCGGCCGTCTGGATGGAAATACGGCGCGAAGCTCGCGCCGCCCAGGCGGGTGACTTGGCGCTGGTGCGTGCCGTCCGCCTGCATCACCCAGATCTCCATCCGCGTGGGCCGCACCAGGTTCTGCGCGAGCAGCGCGCGGTACTCGGCCGAGTCCTGCGCGGCCTCAGGGTGGAACGCGCGATACACGATGAGCTTGCCGTCCGGCGAGAAGAACGGCCCGCCGTCGTAGCCCAGGGTGTGGGTGAGCCGGCGGACGTGGGACCCGTCCACGCGCATCGTGTAGATGTCGAGGTCGCCGTGCCGCAGCGAGGTGAACACGATCGTCTTGCCGTCCGGCGAGAGCGTGCCCTCGGCGTCGTAGCCCGGGTTGTCGGTGATGCGACGCGGGTGCGAGCCATCGGCGTCGGCGGTGTAGAGGTCGTAGTCGTACAGCGCCCACACGTAGCCTTGCGAGTAATCGGGCCGGGGCGGGCAGGCGGGGCCGGCGTGCTCCGTGCTGAAGTAGAAGATGCGCCGGTCATGCGCGAAGAAGTAGCCGCAGGTCGTGCGCCCGCGACCGCTCGAGACCCGCTGCAAACCAGTGCCGTCCACGTTGACGGTGAACTGCTGATCGCATCCCGAGTCGGCTTCCTGGCGCTGGAAGATGAGCTGCCGGCCCGACCGCGAGAAATACGCTTCGGCGTTCTGGCCGCCGAAGGTCAGCTGGCGGATGTTGCGGAGGTGAGCTTCGCCCGAGTCGGGCGCGAGCGGAGCCGGCGCGGGGGGCGGGGGGGAACCCTGCATGAGCGCGATCGCGAGCAAGAAGGTCGCTGGCATGGGGCTCGAAGCTATAGCCAACCCGCTGACCGGCGGAAGGGCGGGCGCCTCAGGGAAGCGGTTTGGGAGGGTCGCCCCGCGAGAACAGGAGCGACACCCTGCGGCCGTCAAAGCTCGCCTGGACGATGTTGATCTGGTCTTCATAGCGATCGAGCAGCATCCGGGCCTGCACCCGGACCCCGGCGAGCCCCCCGGGAGCGCGAGCCCGCAGGCACAGCCAAACGAGATCTCCGGTGCGGCTCAGCCCGCACCACGACAGGGGTAAGATCCGGCCCGCAGGATCCGTGAGGGCGAGAGCCTTCCCAACATAGGCGAAGGCCGCCGAGTCGGACGCGTTCGAGCCGACTGCCACGCGGAAGTCATCAGCGAAGGCCCGAACCGACACCGCCACCGTGCCGTCGGCGGCGCTGTAGTCGAGCCGGGTCAGCGTGGTGTGGAGGGGATGCAGCGCGAGCGCGCCCGCCGCGCCGAGCCCCCAGAGCGCACGCATCCTACCACGGGCTCCGTTGCACCGCCCAGCGGGCCGCGACGAGCGCCACGAGGGCGGACACGGCGACCACGCGGAGCCGCAACGGGCTGCCGGCCCGCAGACGCATGGCGGCGATCAGCCGGTCGATGAGCGCCAGCGCCACGGCGGCGAGCGCCAGCACCACGAGCTGGCCCAGCTCGATCCCCACGTTGAACCCGAACAGCGGGACCGTGATCGGGGCGACGAACAGGTCGCGCAGGTAGTTCGCGAACCCCGCCCCGTGCACGAGTCCGAACACCCCGGCGAACACCGAGCGGTAGCGGCCGCGCCACGGCGCGCGCGCCCGGTCCCGCACCGCCAGGTTCTCGACGCACGTCGCGACGATGGTCACCGGGATGAGGAATTCGATCAGCCGGGTCGGGAGGGCGAGCGCGCCGCTCGCGGCGAGGGCGAGCGTCACCGAGTGCCCGGCGGTGAACGCGGTGATCACCCACAGGCTCTCCCGCCAATCCCGCAGCCGGTAGATCGCCGCTAGCGCGCACAGAAAGAGAATGTGGTCCATCGCTGCAAGGTCCGTGATGTGACGGAACCCGAGCGTGATGAACGTCTGGAGCTCGCTCATGGGCGGGCCCGCGCGCGTTGAGCGTCCGGGCGACGTCCCGGGCTTCCGTGAACCTGTGCTGCGCGAGCAGCGTCGCAGCGAGCAGCGCGTACGTCTTGCCGTTGTGGGCGACCCGCAGCGCGAGGGAGCGGCGTGCCAGCCGCTCGGCGCGCCGGTAGTCCTCGAAGGCCCCCGTCTCACGCGCCCGCTGCAGGTAGAGCGCCGCCAGTCCACGGGTCGAGCAGCGGCCCGAAGATGGCCAGGAGCCCGGCGTCCACCACGTCATCCGACAGCGTGCGGCCGCCCCAGCCATCTGCGAGCGCCCAGGAGAGCCACCCGGCTGTCCCGGGGGCTTTGTCGGTCTGGATGATCAGCTCGTCCGGCAAGAGCACCGTCGCGAGCGTGTTCTGCACCGTGGCGTTGCGGCCGGCCACGTTCGCCACGAAGCCCTTGAGCTCGGCCGAGCTCAGGGCCACGTCCTGGTCCGGCCCGATGCTGCCGTGCACGCGTTGCAGGCGCTGGCGCAGAGCGCGAGGCCCAGCAGGGCGGGCGCCAGCCACTTGGTCGGTGTCATCGTTGGCTCCTTGTCGTCCAATTCCATGGCCGGGGTTGGCCGTGCTAGCGGCTGATCGTGCCCCAGACGCCGATCCTGGGGTTGCCGCCGGCGGTGAGCGAGGCCACGGGCAGCTCGATCACGATCGACAGCACGTTGAAGCCCGACGTATAGTCCACGCCCGGGTTGCGAAACGCACTCGCGGTGGGCGCATCCGGCAGCTGCGCGAGCGGGCCGGTGACCGGCTTGCGGTCGGGGATGATCCGGAAGAACTGCTCCAAGTCGATGAAGAACGGATCGTCGCGCCAGCCGGCGAACACCTGCATGCCGCCGGCACTGCCGAGCACGCCGTTGATCGCGCCGGTTACCGCAGGCGCTACCTGCGCCACCGTGTTCCCCATCGCGCCCGCGACCGGAGGGGCAACCGGTCCTCGTACCTCGACCGTCTGATTGGCGCCGCTTCCCTTGAAGGTGACCTGGATGACTCTGTCTTCGCGGCCGTCGGTGTCGTTGTCGATCTTGAACTGGTCAGGAGGTCCGGGTCGAAGTAGCTGTTGGTCGTCTGCGCGGGGGTGATGAACGCCCAGCTGTTGAGCACGAGCACGATCCGGTCCGGCGACGAGCCCGGGAAGGCGTAGACGTCGGTCATGTCCGACGCCGGGTTCAGCTCCACGTCGGGGGTGTCCTGGTGATCCGAGCCGCGCGCCAGGCGGATCACGCCCGCCGTGCTGATGCACGCGACGGCCGCCGCGACCGCGGCGAACTTGGTCCAGCGAGAGAACTGGAACGGCCTCATAGCCTCCTCCGGCCAGGGAATGAGCGAATGTGGCTTGACTTCAGGACATCTACGCCGGAGCGGCGAGAGCGGATTGCGGAGGGCGGCGGCTACTCGCCGCCCGACAGTTTCCCGATGAGGAAGGGTTGCTGGGTGGGCTGCGGGGACCCACCGGCCGGCTCCTCGGTCACGGCGGTGACCTGGAAGGCGGCGAGATCCGGCGGCACGTCCATGGCCGCGGTGACGCGGCCGTCGGGCCTCGTGTTGAAGACGCCGAGACTGACCGGCTTGCCGGCCGCGATCGCCCACAGCTGGTAGATGCGTCCCGCCGGCGCGGGCGGCAGGTCGAACACTGCTATGACCACCCGGCGCCGGGACGGGTTCCAGAACAGCCGCGCCGCGGGCGGGCGGCCCTTCGCGGTGAGGACCGCCGTGTTCACGTCGGGCGCGAGCAGGATCTGGACGAGCTGCTGCTCGGCCGCGAGCGAGTCGCGCGTCCGGGCGACCGCCTGTTCCAGCTCGCGCCGCGCGGCCCGCTCGGTGCGGTAGGCGTTTCCGGCGAGCAGGGCGAGCGCGACCGACGCGGCGGCGGCAATCCACAGCACGAGCGGGGGCCGGGGGCTGGCGATCGGCCGCACCTGCCGCGCCTCGCGCAGGATGCGCTCGCGCAGCGCGGGGGCGGGAGCCGCCGGCGGGGCGGAGTCCGCGAGCAGCACCGCGACGTCGCGGAACGACTGCACTTCGCTCCGGCACGCCGCGCACTCGGCCAGGTGCGCCTCGAACCCGGTGCGCTCCTGGGGGTCGAGGACGCCCAGTGCGTACGGCGCCGTGAGCTCGGACCACTGGTGGTCGGTCATGACGCACCCCTCGAGAGCAGCGGCGCAAGCAAGCGGCGCAGCCTCTCCATCCCGGCCCGGGTGCGCGTCTTGACTGTCCCCAACGGCTCCCGCAGCTCGGCGGCGATCTCGCTCTGCGTGAGCCCGCCGAAATAAGCCAGCTCGATCACGCGGCGCTGCGGCTCCGGCAGCTCGGCGAGCGACCGCTCGACGAGCCGCCGCGCCTCCGCGCGCTCGACCCCGCGGTCCGGGGCCTCGCTCGCCTGGCCGAGCGGCGCCGCGAGCCCCTCCGTGTTCTCCCACGCGGCACGCATCAGGACGCGGGCCCGCCGGCCCCGGGCCCGCACCAGATCCAGCGCGCGCGTGCGGGTGATGGTGACGAGCCACGCCGCCACGCTGCCGCGGGCGGGGTCGAACTGTCCCGCCGTCCGCCACGCCTGCCCGAACGCGTCCGCCACGGTCTCCTCGGCGTCGGCCCGCTCGCCCACGATGGCCAGCGCGAGGGCGTACGCCGCGCGCCCGTGGCGGTCGTACAACTCGCCCAAGGCCCGTTCATCGCCCGCCGCTATCGCCGCCACGAGGACGCGTTCCGGCGTCTCTTCCATGAGCGTCGAAGTTGGCGCCGCGTTGGCACGTGTGCAACGCGCCCCCGATCCCATACGGCGGGCAACGCGTCGTGGATTAGGTGCCTCTAGTCTTTAGGACGGCCCCCGGAACAACCGGTTCCACCGGATGCGGAGCGGATCGGTTGCGACGCTGAGATAAATGAGGAGCGGCTTCCCAACGATGTGCGAACGGGGCAGGAAACCCCAGTAGCGGCTGTCGTAGGACTCGTCGCGATTGTCGCCCATCACGAAGTAGTGTCCGGCCGGCACGACGACCGGCCCCCAGTCGCGCTTGGTGGGACGGTACGACGCCGTGTCCCGCCCGATCAGGTAGCTGACCTGCCAGCTCCGGAACTTCTGGAGGTCGAACGCCGCGTCCTGTCCGCTTCCCAAGTGCAGGGCATACGGCTCGTCCAGGCGCCGCCCGTTGCGGTACACGGTGTCGCGGACCATCTGGAGCGTGTCCCCCGAGGCGCCGATCACCCGCTTGACGATGTTCAGGTTGGGCGTCGAGTCCTCGACCGACCGAAACACCACGATCCCGCCCGGCCGCGGATCGCTGTAGCCGGGCAGCCGCAAGAAGCGGATGCCGGTGAACGGAACCTCGAGCTCGCCGCCATAGATCGCCTTGTTGACAAACAGGAAGTCCCCGACCAGCAGCGTGTTCTCCATGCTCGCCGACGGGATCCGGAAGGCCTCGATCAGGTACGAGCGCAGCCCGATCCAGAGCAGCACCGCGACGACGATCGAGGTGTCCCACCCCTTGGCCCACCGGTGGAGCGCCCGAAGTCGCTCGCGCATCTACGGCTGCTCGGGCCGGTCGCCGGTCCGGGCCGGCGCTACCGCCGCCCGAGCGACGCCGGGCAGGAGGGGCAGGGGGAACATGGAAAGCGCAAGCTAGGTGGCCTCGTGAGTTCCGGCAACCGCCCGTTTTCGTGCGCTTCTGGGTATAATTGAGGCCCGCATGAGCGACTCCCCCGCGCCACGCCGCCGCGTCCCGCCTCTCATGGACAACCTCGGCAAGCTGTGCGTCCAGGGGAGGCAGTTGGCCGAGTACCTCTGGCAGGTCCCGAGCGACGTCGCGGTCCGCGCGCAGATTCTCGGCGTCATCGACCAGGTCGCCGCCGAGGGCAAGAAGCAGGGGCGCAGGGAGATGCTGCGCATCTGCGACGAGCTGCGGACAGCGGCGAAGGCGAGCCCGAGCTCCCAGCAGGTGGACGTGCTCGTGAATGGGTTCCACCGGCTGATGAACCTGTGGCAGGCGGCCAAGTCCGGCCTCCTGTGACCTCGCGCCTGACCGGCGCCGCCGTCCCCACCCCCACGACCCGCGACGCGTCCCTCGACCAGCTCTGTATCAACTCCATCCGCGTCCTCGCGATGGACGCGGTGCAACAGGCCGACTCGGGACACCCGGGGACGGCGATGGCGCTGGCACCCCTCGCCTACGTGCTGTGGCAGCGGCACCTGCGCTACAATCCGGCGAACCCCGAGTGGTTCGGGCGCGATCGCTTCGTGCTGTCGTGCGGGCACGCGTGCATGCTGCTGTACGCGGTGCTCTACCTCACCGGGTACGACCTGTCGCTCGACGACATCAAGCAGTTTCGCCAGTGGGGGAGCCGCACGCCCGGCCACTCCGAGCACGGGCTCACGCCGGGCGTCGAGGCCACCACGGGTCCGCTCGGCCAGGGAGTCGGGAACGCCGTAGGGATGGCGCTCGCGGAAGCGCACCTCGCCGCGCTCTTCAACCGCCCCGGCCATGCGATCGTGGACCACCACACGTACTTCATCTGCTCCGACGGCGATCTCATGGAGGGGGTCTCGCACGAGGCCTGCTCGCTCGCCGGCCACCTGCGGCTCGGCAAGCTGATCGGGATGTACGACGACAACCGCATCACCATCGACGGCAAGACCGATCTCACGTTCTCGGACGACACGGCGCGCCGGTTCGAAAGCTACGGCTGGCACGTGCAGCGGGTGGCGGACGGCAACGACCTCGCGGCGCTCGACGCCGCGCTCGCGGCGGCGCGCCGGGTCGCCGATCAACCGTCGCTCATCATCGTGCGGACCCACATCGCGTACGGCAGCCCGCACAAGCAGGACACCGCCGAGGCGCACGGCGCACCGCTCGGGAAGGAAGAGGTGAAGCTCGCGAAGCAGAACCTCGGCTGGCCGAGCCTCGAGCCGTTCCTCCTCCCGGAAGCGTCGCTCGCGCATTGGCGGCGGGCGCGGGAGCGGGGCGCGCGGCTCGAGGCCGAGTGGCAGAAGACGTACGACGCGTACCGCACGACCCACCCCGCCCTGGCGGCGGAGCTCGAACGCCGACTCGCGGGCCGGCTCCCCGACGGCTGGGACGCCGGTCTGCCCCGGTTCCTGCCGCCGGACGCGCAGCCCACGCGCGCGACCTCCGGCAAGGTCCTCAACGCCATCGCCGCGCAGCTCCCCGAGCTAGTCGGCGGCTCGGCGGACCTCGCGGGCTCGACCCACATCGTGTTCCGGAGCGGGAGCGACGTCGCGGCGGGGAGCTGGGGGGCGCGCAACATCCATTACGGCGTGCGCGAGCACGGCATGGGGACGATCCTCAACGGGCTCGCCCTGCACGGAGGCGTGCGGCCCGTCGGCTCGACGTTCCTGATCTTTTCGGAATACATGCGGCCGCCGATCCGGCTCGCCGCGCTGTGCCAGCTCCCGGTGATCTACGTCTTCAGCCACGACTCGATCGGGCTGGGCGAGGACGGCCCCACGCACCAGCCGATCGAGCAGCTGGCATCGCTGCGCGCGATCCCCAACGTCAGCGTCATTCGTCCGGCCGATCCGACCGAGGTCGTCGAGGCGTGGCGCGCGGCGATCCTGCACCGGCACGGCCCGGTGGCCCTGGTGCTCACCCGCCAGAAGGTCGCCGTCATCGACCGCACGCGCTACGCGCCCGCGAACGGCCTGCGACTCGGGGCGTACGTGCTCGCCGACCCGCCCGATGGGAGGCCCGAGGTCATCCTGATGGCCAGTGGCTCCGAGGTGGAGCTGGTGCTGGACGCCGGCACACAGCTCGCCGCCAGCGGGATCGCGGCGCGCGTCGTGAGCGTCCCGTGCATGGAGTTCTTCGCGGGGCAGCCGCGAGAGTATCGGGAAGCGGTCCTCCCGCCGACGGTCCCCGCACGGCTCGCCGTCGAGGCCGCCTCCCCGCAGCCGTGGTATCGTTGGGTCGGCGATCGCGGCGCCGTGCTGGGACTGGAGCGTTTCGGAGCGTCCGCACCGTACCAGCGCCTCTACCAGGAGCTGGGACTCACGGTGGAGAACGTGGTACGGAGAGCGAAAGAGCTGCTGGAGTGAACCCCGGGCCATCGGCCCGGGGTCAGCCGCGCAGAGATTCCCGCCGGCTCGGCTGACCCCGGGGCCGTGCCCCGGGGTTAATTCCCACCCGTTCCAGCACCCGCCGCGCCGCCTCTCTCCCCGACTTCACGCACGCCGACACCCCCGCTCCGTCGAATCCCGCCCCCGCGACCTCGAGCGGCGCCAGCCGGGTGAGGCTGTCGCGCACTGCCGCCACTCGCTCGGCGTGGCCCGGCTTGTAGCGCGGCAGGCCGCGGGCCCAGTGGAAGGCCCGGGTCCAGAGCGGCGAGCCCGTCACTCCGAGGATCTGCGCGAGCTCCGCGTGGGCCAGTGCAGCCGGGTCTCCGTCCACGGGCCCGACGAACGCGCGCAGCAGCGCGAACCCCTCGGGCGCCCGGTGCGGATACTTGAGCCACGCGTACGTGCAGGCGCGGACCGGCGTGGCCGACTCCCCCGCCGCAACGAAGCCCGTGCCGTCGAGTCGCTCGCGAATCCGGTCCCGCTGGTACGCCAGTGAGACCGTGACGCTCGGGGAATAGATCACGGCGTCGAGGCCGCGGGCCGCCATGACGCCGAGAGCGGCGATGTAGCGCGCGGCCGCCCACGCCGACAGTGCCAGGATCACGCCCTCCGCTTCGACCACCGAGCCGCCCGTGAGGGTGAGCCGATAGCCGCGACGCGAGGGCGCGATCCCGGTCACGCCCATCGCCGTGCGCACCGCCGGGCCGAGCCTGGCGAGCAGGGCTTCGACGATGTCCGCCATGCCGCCGGCGAAGCTCCGGAATCCGACATGGCGTAGGGGCAGGGCATGCCCTGCCCCTACGTCCGCGTGGCCTTCGATCCCGAGCAGCGCGGCCGCCTGTCCCTCCGCGAGGGGCGTCAGCGCCGTGCCGTTCCACAGCATCGACCCGTGCGCGAGCTGATCCACCAGCCGGTCGCCGATCCCCAGATCCCGGGCGAGCTCCTGGATGTCGGACTCGGCGGCGAGAAAACCGTCCGGGCCGCCTTCGACGATGAAGCCATCGCGCCGCTCGGTGAGGACCACGCCGCCCGCGCGCCGCTCGCTCTCGAGGACGACGACTTCCCCGCCCGGCGCGGCCTGCCGCAACTCCCACGCGGCCGAGAGGCCCGCCAGACCCGCTCCCACGACGACCACCGTCACATCCACCCGCGCTCCGCGGCGGCCGTCCGTGCGATGTCGGCGAGCGCGGCCACGAAGAGCGGGTCGTCGTTCAACGAGCCCGTGCGCTCCAGGTGGACGCCGAGCCGCGTGGCGAGCGCGCGGTACACGACGTCCACGTCGTACAGCACCTCGACATGGTCGCACACGAACCCTATGGGGGTGATGAGGAAGTCCCGATGGCCCTGCCCGGCGAGCTCGGTCATCACCGCGCCGGCCTCGGGCCCCAGCCACGGCTCGGGGCTCTGGCCCGCGCTCTGGTAGGCGAAGTGCCACAGCGCGAGGTTCGCGAGCTTCGCCACCGCCGCGGCGCTCGCCCGCAGCTGGTCCGGATACGGGTCGCCGGTGGCGAGGATCCGCTCGGGGAGGCTGTGGGCCGTGAACAGAACCTGCACCCGCTTGGGCGCAGGGAACCGCTGCAGCGCCTGCGTCACCCGGTCAGTGACCGCCTCGAGAAACTGCGGATGGTCCCCCCAGCTGCGCACCAGCGCGAGCTCCAGCCGCCCCTCCGCCGCATCGAGCAGCTTCTGCTCGTACGCGCCGACGGACATCGCCGAGTAGTGCGGGGCGAGCACGATCGCCACCACCCGCCGGCCGCCGTCCGCGAGGATGCGCTCGACCGCCTCCCTGATGTAGGGATGCCAGTGGCGCATCCCGACGTAGACCGGCCAGTCGGGTCCGAGCGCGCGGGCGAGCGCCCGCGCCTGCGCCTCGGTGCGCTCCCGGATGGGCGAGCGGCCGCCGATCTGCGCGTAGCGCGCCCTGATCTCCGCGACGAACTCGGGCGCCGTGGGCCGGCCGCCGCGCACGTCGAGCAGGTAGGGCTCGACGTCGTCGAGGCTGCCGGGACCGCCGTATGCCATCAGCAGAACGCCGACGCCTTCAGCCTCCATGCACCCACTCCACGACGGCCTGCAGCGCCTCCACGGCGGTCTCGGGGAGCACCCCGTGGCCCAGGTTGAAGATGTGACCGGGGCGGCCGGCCGCGCGGTCCAGGACGTCGCGTACGCGCCGCTCGAGCTCCGCGCGCGGCGCGAGCAGCGCCACGGGATCGAGGTTTCCCTGGATTCCCCGTCCCGGGCCGATCCGCTCCCACGCGACGTCGAGGGGGACGCGCCAGTCCACACCGATCACGTCTCCACCCGCCCCGACGAAGTCGGCGAGCAACGTCGCGGTGTCGGTGCCGAAATGGATCACGGGAACGGCCGCCTGCCGCGCCAGCGCGAGCGCCCGGCGGCTGTGCGGGAGCACGTACGCCGCGTAGTCCGCGGGTGAGAGGCAGCCGACCCAGCTGTCGAACAGCTGCAGCGCCCGCGCGCCCGCGCGGGCCTGAGCCGCGAGATAGCCGCCGACCAGCTCCGCCAGACGGCGCATCAGCTCGTGCCAGGCCTGGGGCTCCGAGTACATGAAGCGCTTGGTGAGCACGAAATTGCGGGTCGAACCGCCCTCGATGGCGTAGCTCGCGAGCGTGAACGGGGCGCCCGCGAACCCGATCAGCGGCACGTCGGGCGGCAGCGCCTGCGCCGCAAGCCGGGCCGCCTGCATCACGTACCCGAGATCGACGACGGGGTCCACCGGCGGCAGCTCGAACGCCTGCGCCGCCCGGCGGATGGGACGCGTGATCTGCGGCCCCTCGCCGGCCGCGAACGTGAGCCCGAGCCCGAGCGGCTCGAACGGGAGCAGGATGTCGGCGAACAGGATCGCCGCATCCACGCCCAGCCGCTCGACCGGCAGCAGCGTCACCTCGGCCGCGAGGTCGGGTTGCCGGCACAGCTCGAGGAGAGAATGCTTCTGCCGCAGGGCCCGATACTCGGGCAGGTAACGCCCCGCCTGCCGCATGAACCACACCGGGGTGACGTCGGTTGGCTCCGAGCGGCAGGCCTTCAGGAAGCGGCAGTCACGGGGAACGGGGGGCAACCGTGGGCTCGCGCGCCTCGGCCGGAGCGATGAGGACCGTGTCCCCCTCGAGCTTCACGCGGTAGGTGGCCACCGGCAGCGAAGGCGGGCCTGAGAGCACCTGTCCCGTCTCGAGCGAGAACGTGCCCTCGTGCCACGGGCAGGTCACCGCGCAGCGCGCGGGGTCCACGGTGCCCTCTGAGAGGCTCGCGCGGGCGTGGGTGCAGCGGTTCGCGATCGCGTACACCGTGCCGTTCACGTGGAACAGCGCCACCGCCTCGCCGGCGGCGTACACGCGCCTTGTCGAGCCGGCCGGCAGGTCGGCGACGGTGGCCACCGGCGTGTAGCCGTCGGCGCGCACCGGGCGGCGCGCCACCGCCTGCACCGAGCCCGCGCCGCCCAGCGTGTCCAGCATGTCCCACAGCGACATCTGCACGCAGGTGAGCGTGGGCGTGTCGCGCAGCGTGTAGGACGACGCCTTGCTCTCGCGCAGCTCCATCACCAGGTCGAGGAAGTCCGCGGGGTTGTCCCCCTCGAACGCGACAACGAACTCCTGGTCGTCGAGCCCGAAGGAATACGTGGTGTTCAGGCGGATCGAGGGATACTTGCGGCCGGTCCGCACGTGCTCGTCCATCATCGCCTGCCGCTCCGCCAGCGGCAGGCCGTACCAGGCGCGCGTCTTGATGAACGGGTAGACGAACAGATAGCGTGCGTTGCTCGGCCGGATCACGAGCCGGGAAGGCTGGTCCGGCTGCTCCGGGAACTCGTAGATCGAGCGCCGCGTCATCGCGAGATAGCTGTAGACGACGCTCAGGTACGCGCCCAGGTCCGTGCGGTTGAGCGCCGTCTGCAGCGCCACGAGGGAGTCCAGGTCCTCCGCCACCTGCCACAGCAGGAAGTCGCAGTCGCCCCGGATGCCGACCAGACCGTAGGGCCTGAGCAGCAGACGGCCGTGGAAGCTCTCGATCGTCTCGGCGAACTCGATCTTCGAGCTCGCCTGCCGCTCCGCCGAGAGTCTGCGCCACGCGTTGTCGAGCCTGTAGAAGGCGAACCGCACGACCTGGCGCTGCTCCGAAGGCTTCGAGCTCATGGACGGAATCTAATGGCTCTGTTTGCGCTCCCGCAGGTACTTCCGCGCGACCCACACCCCGATCGTCCCGAAGACGACCACCGGAGTCAGCGCGAGCAGCACCGACGCCGCGAAATACACGAACTCCATCCGGGGGTCATCCCCGTGCACCAAGTGCAGCGTGGCGAGGGTCATCGACCCAGGAAGCGGTTCAGGTGGCGGAGGTAGTACGAGAGTCCCACTGCGAACACCAGGAACGCCAGGGCCAGCGCGAACGCGGCGGCACTGCGCGACTGCCAGTAGCTAACGCCCGCCCAGGCGGCGAACCCCGCGCAGAACGCGATCGCGGTCGCGATCAGCAGGCGATGGAAGGGGATCACCGGGCCGCCACCTTGTCCAGCACCATCAGCGTGAGCAGGGCCGGCAGGTAGACGATCGACACGAGGAACACACGCCACGCCCGCGGGGTGGTGGCCGCGTGGGTCATGACACCTGAGACACCGGCGTACACGAGCCCGAGCGCCAGCGCCCCGAGGAAGTACAGCGGCCCGGTGACGCCCAGGAGCGTCGGCACCAGGCTGATCGGGAGCAGCGCGGTCGCGTACAGCAGGGCCATCAGGCCGGTCCGGCGTCCGTCGGGGTCCTGGACGGAGAGCATGGCGAGCCCGCTCTGGCGGTAGTCCTCGCGGTAGATCCAGGCGAGCGCCAGGAAGTGCGGCAGCTGCCAGAGGAAGAGGATCCAGAATAGGGCCGCCACGGCAGGCCCGAGCTCGCCGCCCGCCGCGGTCCACCCGCCGACGATCGGCAGGGCCCCCGGCACGGCGCCGATGAGGGTGTTGAGCGACGTCTTGCGTTTCGCGGGCGTATACAGCAGCACGTAGCTCGCGAGCGTGACGGCGGCGAGCCCGGCCGTGAGCAGGTTGACTGCGACCGCGAGATACGCGACGCCGGCCATGGAAATGACCCCTGCAAAAGCGCCGGCCGCCCGCGGGGAAAGGCGCCCCGACGGCAGCGGGCGGCCGCGCGTGCGCTGCATCCGCGCGTCGACGTCGCGCTCGCGCAGCTGGTTGAACGCGTTGGTTCCCGCGGCGACGAGCGCGGTGCCGAGCAGCGTATGCACGAGTAGCCGGAGATCCACCCCCGCGCGCGAGCCGAGGTAGAACCCCGCGGCGGCGGTGATCAGCACCAGCTGCGTGATGCGCGGCTTCGTGAGCTCGAGGAGCGCTACCAGATCTTCTCCGTGATGGTCGCGAGTACGAGAATCGCGGCGAGCGGCAGCGGAACCATGAAGACCACCCGCAGCCGCCAGCGCTCGAACCTCAGGTGCATGAAGTACATCGCCACGAGAAGGGCCTTCCAGATCGCCAGAAACAGCAGAATCAGGATCAGCCAGTGCTTCGGGATGTGCGACATTAGCGCAGCCGCAACCTCGATCACCGTGAGGACGAACAGGTAGCCCCAGATCGCGACGTAATTCGGGCGCTTGTGCGCTACGGTTTCCATCTCAACCCTCAGATCAGGTAGACGATCGTGAAGAGGATGATCCAGACGAGGTCCACGAAGTGCCAGTACAGGCCGATGACCTCGATCCCGCGGTAGTCCTGCGCCGAGTACTTCTCCGGCAGGACCTTCGTGACGTAGAGGTAGGTCATGGAGATGACGCCGCAGGTCACGTGGAAGCCGTGGAACCCCGTCATCGAGAAGAAGGTGGAGCCGTACAGCCCCCCCGTCGCCGCGCCGTATCGGACCGCGTTGGCCGCCGCGTGCTCGGCGAGCAGCGACCCTTCGCGGTAGCCCGTCGGCGTGAAGCCGTGGCCGACCAGCTTGATGTACTCGACCACCTGGACGCCGACGAACGCCGCGCCGCAGATCATCGTCACGAGCAGCCAGAACTTGAGCCCGCCGTCCCGCAACGTCTTCCCCGGGACGGCCCGGAGGAAGTACTTCTTCCCGTCGGCGATGGCGGCGTACGCCTTCACCATCGAGACCGACGAGCAGATGAGGAGGAACGTGTTGAACGCGGTCAGGGGCACGTTCAACACCGCGCCCGGCTGCGCCCACGGCTCGGTCACGCCGAAGCGCAGGATGATGTAGGTCCCGATCAGCGCCGTGAAGAACATTACGTCGCTGGCCAGGAACACCCACATGCCGAGCTTGCTCGAGTAGACGCCCGCCCCCGGCTCGGCCGGGAACGGGGGGCGCATCAGGTCGGCGGTCGCCGTCGCGTGGGGCATCGCCTCGGTCTCCCTCTCCCGGTCAGTGACCCGCCGCCGGCGCGGTCGCCGAGGCCGGCTCGCGGTCGGTGGGCAGCTTCTCATGCTGGGGCAGGTAGTCGCGGTTGCCGGCCTCCGGCGCGCTGAACTCGTACGGCCCGCGGTACACCGTCGGGGCCCGGTCCCAGTTGCCGTGCGGCGCCGGCGACGGCAGCGACCACTCCAGCCCGTTGTCCTCCCACGGATTCAGCGGGGCCTTCTTCCCGCGCTTCAGGCTCCAGAGGAAGTTGACGGCGAACAAGAGCTGCGACGCGAACAGGAGGAACGCGCTGATCGTGATGAACTGGTTCAACGGCTGCTGCGGCTTGAGGAAGTCGTACTGCGTCGGATCGTACAGCCGGCGCATCTGCCCGCCCATCCCGAGGATGTGCATCGGGAAGAAGGTCAGGTTGTAGAAGACGAACGTCAGCCAGAAGTGGATCTTCCCCACCCGCTCGTCCATCATGCGGCCGAACATCTTGGGATACCAGTACGGGATCGCGCCGAACAGGGCGAACAGGCTGCCGCCGAACAGCACGTAGTGGATGTGGGCGACGATGAACTGGGTGTCGTGGATGTACATGTCCACCGGCGTCGCCGCCATGAAGACACCCGACAGGCCGCCGATCGTGAACATCGCGACGAACGCGACCGCATTGAGCATCGGCACGTGGAACCGGAGGTTGCCCCGCCACATCGTCCCCAGCCAGTTGAACACCTTCACCGCAGAAGGCACCGCGATCACCAGCGTCGAGATCATGAACGACGACCCGAGCGTCGGGTTCATACCGCTCATGAACATGTGGTGGCCCCACACGATCCAGCCCAGGAACCCGATCGCGATGATGGCGAACACCATCGAGTGGTACCCGAAGATCGGCTTGCGGCTGCCGTTCGCGATCATGTCCGACACCATCCCCATCGCGGGCAGGATGAGGATGTACACCTCGGGATGCCCGAAGAACCAGAAGAGATGCTGCCACAGGAGCGCCTGGCCGCCCGCGACCGGATCGAAGAAATGCGTGCCGATCGTCTGATCGAACAGCAGCAGGATCGCGGCGCCCTGCAGCACCGGGAGCGCCAGCACGCCCAGGATCGCCGTGATGAACAGCGCCCAGACCGAGAGCGGCATGCGGAACCACGTCATCCCGGGCGCGCGGTGATTGATGATCGTGGTGATGTAATTGAGCGAGCCCATCACCGAGGACAGGCCGAGCACGACGATCGAGATGCACCACAGCTGCTGCCCGATGGTCACCCCCGAGAGGTCGGGTCGGGCGGACAGGGGCGCGTAGTTCGTCCACCCGGACCGGATCGCGCCCTCCGGGACGAAGAAGCTCGTGAACATGAGCAGTCCCGCGAGCAACGCCGTCCAGAAGGACGCCATGTTGATCCGTGGGAACGCCATGTCGTGCGCCCCGATCTTCAGCGGAATCAGGAAGTTGGCGTACACGCCCACGAGCAGCGGCATGATGGCGAAAAACACCATGAACGTGCCGTGCATCGAGACGAGCTGGACGTAGTACTCGGGGAGGATCACCCCGTTCGTGGCCATCGTCTCCGGGAGCAGCCCGGCGCCCGGCATCGGCTTGCCCGGGAACCCGAGCGCCCAACGCATCTGCATCGCCAGCACGCCGCCCACGAGCAGGAAAAACAGGCTCACGAACAGGAACTGGATGCCGATGATCTTGTGATCGGTCGAGAAGATGTACTTGCGCCAGAAGCTCTGCGGCGCGTGATGCGCCCCATGAGCCGGCGCGGTCGCGGCGACGCTGGTCATGAGCCGGTCCCCCCTGTCATCCCCAGAGCCGGTGACGGCCGCAGGCAGTCAATGAACTCCTGTGAAGTCTTTTGCGCGCAGGCGGCGTACTGCTCGGCGGGCCACACCCACACCCGCGCCCGCATCTTGTAGTGACCCATCCCGCACAGCTCGGCGCAACCCAGTTCGAGCGAATCCACTTTGGTCGCCTGGAACCACGCCTGGATGTCCATCCCCGGCACCGCGTCCTGCTTCAGCCGGAACTCGGGAACGAAGAACGAATGGATCACGTCCTCCGCGGTGAGGTGCACGACGACCGGCCTGCCGACCGGCACGTGCAGCTGGTTGCGCACGGTGAAGTCGTCCGCCGTCCCGAACTGGCCGTCCGGCCCCGGATAGGTGAACCGCCATTCGAACTGCTTCGCGCGCACGCCGATCGGATACGCGCCGGCCGGCACGCTGTCGCGGCCCTTGATCTTTGTCCACAGCCCGTTGCTCATGATGCCGAGAATCACCACCGTCACCGCGGGCACGGCCGACCACACCACCTCGGCTTTCGCGCTGCCGTGCGTGTAGAAGGCCCGCCGGCCCGGACGCGCGCGATACCGGATGGCGAACACGATCACCCCGGCCTCGACGACCACGAGCGCGATCCCCGTGATCACGAGGATCAGGGTGAACAGGAAATCGATGTCCCCCGCGAACGTGGACGCGGCTGGAGGCAGCCACCAGCTCATAGGGCCCTCCCTACTTGGCGGCGAAAGTAAAGTCGGCCGTCTTCGTCTCCGTACCCGCCACCGTCACCGTCGCCGTCTGGGTGCCGTACTTCTCGTGCCACGCCTCGATCGTGTACGTCCCCGGCGGCAGCCCCTTGATGCTGAAGCTCCCGTCCCCGCCGCTCACGCCGTAGAAGGGATGCGGCAGGACGCCGAGCCAGGCCTGCATCCACCCGTGCACGTTGCATTCGAGCGGCACCATCACCTCGGGCGCGGTGAACGTGCGGTTCGACGTCATGGTGGTGGGCTGGCTGATGTTGAAGGGGCGGTTCTTCAGGCCCTTCGCCTTGATGTTGTGGAGGATGCCGTCAGAGTTCTTGATCGCCAGCGTTTGGCCGACCATGACGCCGAGCACGTGCGGACGATAATGACAGCCGTCTTGGTCGATCTCTACCGGCGGGGCGGGAGTCGGATACTTGGCACTCGCCGGCAGCCCGGACTTCACGTACACGAACACGTTCGCGAGCGTGCCGTTCTGGTTCACCACCACCGTTTCCTCGGTCGGCGGCGCGGTCGTGTATTTCGCCTTGCACTTCGGCTCCTCGCTCATGTCGATCTTCGGCATGACCGGCTTGGTCCCGGTGAACTTGACCTTCCCGGTGACGGTCGCTCCGCCCTGCGTCGCGGGCCGGCGGGCTGCGGCCCCGAGCCCCAGCATCACGACGCCCAACCCGACCGCCGCTACGGAACCGAGCTTGCGCATCTTCCCTCCTGTCCAGGGTCTAACACCGTTATACCCCCGTCCCCCGCGACGCGCCGGCGCGCCGGCGCTGCGCCCGCCACGCCACCATGAAGCCCAATCCCAACGTCAGCGCCATCGCGATCACCGGGGAGAGCAGCACCCGCGGCGGCGTGGGTTGGTCGAGGGAGAGGAAGTACCACGTGCTCACGGCCATCCGGGAGCCGTGTTCCCCGCCGGAGCCGTCCCAGGCGAAGAAGGCAACCGGTATGGCGCGACCGGCCTCAAACTGAAGTTCGTTGGCGGTGTCGGGCGTCGCAAGGGAGCGCGTGAACACCACGCGCCACTCCCCGTGATCGTAGACCGCATGGGCGGCGGGCTCCCCGGACAGGGTGTCCAGTCGCTCGAGCCCGCGCGCCAGCCCAGCCACGGCCCGCCCTGCCCCCGCCCCCTCGCTGGTCCAGCGCCACTGGTACACCGGGTCGGTTGCCGTCCCCATGAGGAAGTAAGGCCGCTCCATCCCCTCCGGCATCCGGCGCGGGAACTGCACCGCGATCTGGTCGGGCCAGGGAGCGGCCGCAGCGCCCGAGTCGTCGCTCGCCGCCGTCGCGAGCACCCTCCGTTGGAAGACTAGCCACGCGGTGTCCGCCCTCTGGGACCGGTCGTCCCAGCTGAGGCGCATGGCGAGCGCCGCGCCGTCGTGCACGGCCTGCACCCACACGCCGGAGACCGCGGGCGTGAACCAGCGCGGCTTCCGGATCACCTGGCCGACGAGCGGGAACCAGTAGCGGTCCACCCGCGCCCACCCCGAATCCTCCGGCGCCGACGGCAGCGGCCCCACCACCCGCGGCGCGTGAACCACATCGCGCACCTCGGGGGCCCGCGCGGGCGAGAGACTCCGTACGTATTGGGCCAGCCGCCACAGCTCCTCGTCGGTCAGGAACTTCTGGTCGATCAGGTCGGAGAACGACGGCATCGGCGTGCCGTCGAGCCCGGTGCGCAGCCGCCGGTAGATGTCGTCCACCGTTCCGCCGCCGCGGAAGCGCCAATGTTCGTGGAGATCGGCCGCGAAGATCGGAAACCCGGCGTCGTCCTTGAGCGTCGGCGCCGACGGCCCGTCGCCGCGGCCCTGATCGCCGTGACACTTGCGGCAGCCGATCGAGTCGTAGAACTGCCGCCCGATCTTGAGCGCCTCGGGCGCGGTCCCGCCCCTGGGCGCCCTCCCGAACGTCAGGGGCTCCACGTGCTGGCTCGTGTCCGCGAAAAACGCCGAAAAGGACTTGAGGTAGGCCATCACGTCGCGCCGCTCGGCGTCGGACAGCCGGCTCTTCCACGCGGGCATCGCGCTCCCCGGCAACCCCTCGTCGATCGCGCGCATCAGGTCGGCGTCGGTGGGGAGCTGCCCGCTCGCCGTGCTGCGGATCTTGTAGACCGCGCCGGTGAA
>DASPXO010000055.1:0-5110 GCA_035637235.1 Gemmatimonadales bacterium
CCGGCCGCGGAGCCGGAGTCGTAGAGCGGCAAGATGTGGGGATGCTGCAGCCGGGCGGCGGTCTCGATCTCCTTGAGGAACCGCTCGGCGCCGAGCGCGGAGGCGAGCTCGGCGTGCAGGACCTTGATGGCGACCTGGCGATGATGCTTCAGATCCTGCGCGAGGAACACGGTCGCCATGCCGCCGCGCCCGACCTCGCGCTCGACGGCGTATTGACCGGCGAGCGCGCTCCCCAGAGTCTCCAGCAGCCCTGCCGTGGTCACGGTGCGCGCCTAAGTCAGCATGGAGGTTTAGGATACATTCGTGCCCCGAAACGTGCCACCAGCCGCGCTCGAACTCTTGTTTTCGGCGCGGCGCGACCTACTCATACGGCACTTCATGGTCGCGCACCCATGACTCCCGGCCCCGCAGGCGGCAGGCCCCGCGGCCCCCCCGCCTCCCAGGCCCGCCAGTTCACGACCAAAGAGGACCCGCAGGTATTGGCGTACGGCACCGAACTGACGGAGCGCTTCGAGGCGATGGACATCAACGAGAAGGCGCAGCGCATGCAAGCCTTCATGATGAAAGACCCGCAGGCAGCGATGAAGATGATGCAGGCGGAGCACGCGGCCGGCAGCGCCATCACCTCGAGCATAGAGGGAGCCGCAGCCGACGGTCGCCATGGACACGCCCGCCGGCGGGTACCGCTCTGCCGCAACGCTGGAAGGCGTCCGTGACTACCTGGGTAAGCTTGGCGTCGTGTACAACCTGCGAGGTCACAAGGCGGCCCGCTTCGGCGAACTGGTAGTCAAGTGACATGGTCGTGACTCCCAACCTGGTCGTCTGTTCGGGCGGGAACCTACCTGCCACGTGCCACCAGCCGTGGTCGAACTCTTGTTTTCGGCGCGGCGCGACCTAGTTATACAACACCCCATGGTCGCGCAACCACCGGCTCCGGCCCCCGCCCCTGCCCCCGCCCCGCAGGCCCCCGCAGCCCCGCAGCCCTCCCCGGCGCCCCTCCCACCGGCGCCTCCGATCCCGCCGGGGCGTATCCGCCGGATGCCCAGCATCACGCGCGTGTTCACCGCCGCCTTCCTCGCCATCGCAGTGGGCGCGCTCGCAGGGCGGTTCGCCACCTGGCAGAGCGCCCGCAATACCAGGAGCCAGATGACGGAGCTCAGCCGGCGCATGGCGGAGCTGCAGCGGCTGCGCTCCTCCCCGGCGCTCGCGCAGCAGATCGCGGAGCTGCGCGACATTGCGACGGGCGTCGGCGAGGAAGCGATCCAGTCGGCGACCCGAACGAGCGTCATGTTTGGGCTGATGCTCGTGGCGGTTGCGGTCGGGCTGTGGTACAACCGCCGGCGGTTCGCGGCGCCGTTCCACCACGTGGCGGCGGCGCTCGAGCGCGTCGCCGCCGGCCACTACGCCGAGCGGCTCGCCGAAGACCAATCGGCGGAGTTCGGGCTGATCGCCCAGAGCGTGAACCGCATGGCCGCCGCGCTGACCTGGCGCGAGCGGATGCAGGAGCAGCTGGCGCAGCTCCTCACTGCGATCAACTCCCCGCCGACGGAAAAGGGGGCGGGCGGCTTCGGTCCGACGCTCGAAGTGCTGGCGGCGGCGACGGGCGCGAGCGCACTGGCGCTGTACCAGCCGCATTACGACACCAACGAGTGGGGGGCGACGGCGGTGCGGCGCGCGACCGCGCACGCCCTGGCCCGCGACGTGGTCCGCCGGTTGGTCGGCAACGCGCCGGACGTCATCCAGTACGCGGGGGCCGCGGCGCACGCGGTGCGCGAGCAACTCCGCCTGTCGGACGGGGCCTCGCCTGGCGGCACCGGCGGCGTGGCCCTCCTGCCGCTGCGCTCGCGCAACCGGTTGGTGGGGCTCCTGGCGGTGCTGCTGCCGGGCGAGCTCACCCCGGACGCCGGCATGCTGCTGCAGCAGGCCGCGCCCAACCTCGCGACCGCCTGCGAACGGGAGTCCGCCCACCAGCACACCCGCCGGCTGGCCGTCGAGGTACGGCACGCCGCCCAGCGGCTCGAGTCCCAGAACGCCGAGCTCACGACGCTCAACGACAAGCTCGAGGAGTCGCACCTCGAGCTGTCGCGCCTCAACGCCGAGCTCGACCAGGCGAACAGGCTCAAGGACCAGTTCCTCGCGAACGTGTCCCACGAGCTTCGGACCCCGCTCAACAGCGTCATCGGATTCAGCGACCTGCTCCTGACGCACGACGTCGGCGGGCCGCCGCTCAGCGACACGCAGCGCGATTACATCGGGACGATCGCCCGCAACGGCCGCCATCTGCTGCGGCTGATCAACGAGCTGCTCGATCTCTCGAAGATCGCGGCCGGGCGCATGGATCTCCGCCCCGAGCCGGTCGCGCTCGACGCGCTGTGCCGCGAGGCAGCGGACAGCGTGCACGCCCAGGTCGCGGGGCGGAAGCAAACGCTCCGGATCGACTGCCCCACCGAGCCGGTGATCGTGACCGGGGACCGCGGGCGGCTGCACCAGGTACTGCTCAACCTGCTCTCGAACGCGATCAAGTTCACGGCCGACGGCGGCAGCATTGCGCTGGCCGCGCACCTCGAAGACGGCGGGCGGCGCGTGCGGGTGGCGGTGAGCGACACGGGGATCGGCATCGCACCGCACGACCAGGTGAAGCTGTTTCAGGAATTCGTGCAACTCGAGGCGGGCCCGAGCCGCCGCTACGAGGGGACCGGACTCGGGCTCGCGCTCTCGAAGCGGCTCGTCGAGCTGCACGGCGGCGCCATCGGCGTCGAAAGCGAGCTCGGCAAGGGCAGCACCTTCTGGTTCACCCTGCCCCGAGGCGAGCCCTGAGAGACTAGCATGGCGACGATCGTGGTGGTGGAGGACCAGCCCGACAACCTGAAGCTCATTACGGCGCTGCTGACGCTCAAGGGATATCGTGTCGTGGGGCTGGTCTCGGGCGAGCCGCTGGTGGCGACGCTCGCCGCCGAGCGGCCGTCCCCGGCCCTCGTGCTGCTGGACATCCAGCTGCCCGGCCGCGACGGCTTCAGCATCCTCGAAGACGTGAAGAAGATGGAGGGCCACCGGCCCTGGAAGGTCGTCGCCCTCACGGCGCACGCGATGGCCGAAGACCGCGAGCGGGCCCTCGCGGCAGGGTTCGACGGCTACATCGCCAAGCCGATCGACGTCCGCACGTTCCCCGATGAGGTCGCGCGCTACCTCAGCGCGGGCCCGTCGCCTTCCGGAGATTGATCGAGCCGTTCACGGTCGTCACCTGCACCTTGCGGCCGCCGACGCCGACCATGCCGTGCACGTGCTTGCCGACCTTCCCCGTCACCTCGAGCGGATAGTCGGTCTGGATGCTGCCGTTCACCGTCCGCGCCTCCACGTCCGCATCGAGGTGCGCGGGCAGCTCCGCGGTGGCGGATCCGTTCACCGTGAAGAGCGATACGTCACCCGTATCACCGAACGCGAGCATCCGCGCGCGCACCCCGCCGTTCACCGAGACCGCCTGCACGGGCCCCGCAGCCGTCTCGGCGTCTACCGCGCCGTTCACCGTCACGGCCACGAGCGGCGCCGTCGCGCCCGCGATGCGGACACCGCCGTTCACCGTGGTGGCGCCCAGCCGCACCCCCCTCGGCAGCCGCACGCTGAAGTCGACCGCGACGTCGTTGCCGTGCAGCAATGACGGCTTGAAATCCCCGCCCGGCTCGCAGCGCCCGCCGCGCGACGCCCACACCGCGCAGATCGTCACGCCGTCCGCGGACGGCACGGTCACGAAACTCACCGCGGCGGGGTCGGACCGGTGGTAGGTCTTCACCGCCGTGACCACGAGCGAATCCCCGGTGGCGGACTCGACCTTCACCGACCCGTTGGTATTGTGGATCCACACCCATTGGCGGGCCTTGAGCTTCAAGCCGTAGGTCCAGGTGTTCGCCGTGTCGCGGGGGCCCGCGTTCACGTCGAAGTCGAAGTCGCCTTTCAGATTTTCCAGGCTCCTCAGGTTCCTGAGGTCCTTCAGCGCCGCGGGCAGGCTCATGGCCACGCGCTGGCGCACGTGGCCGACCATGTGGCGGACGAACAGGCCGATCGCGATGACGCCGCAGAACAGCACCGCGCCGCGGATGATCTCGCGCCGCCACGTCTGCCAGAACGAACTCATGGAAAGCACCCCCTGCAGGCCGGACTACATACTGGCAGGTCCTACGGGGATTTGCGAGGCGATGTTTCCGGGCTGAGGCAGGGGGAGAAGCAGTCGAGGGACCGTGCGGCCGGGGGGCTGGGCGCCCCCCAGACTCGCGTTCAGACCGCCGCGCGGTGTGCCGGACTCGCGTGCGAACAGCGCGCCGGCACTTGATCAAGCAATAGCCGCCTCGCGGCCGCCGTCTTCTCCGGGCTGTCGCCCCGCGCCCGGACGGTCACCGGCTCGAGGACGCCGCCGTACCAAACCGGAGTCTCGACGAAGGTGGCGGGAGCCGCGGTCTCCGCGCGGCGGCTGCCGACCGACGCAACGGCCACGTGGGCCGCATAGGCGTAGGTACCCGTGAGTGCCAGCCCCAGCAGCATCGCATATGCTCGCATCGTCCCAACCTCCCGACGGCCCTCGTTGCAGGCGCCCTGCGTGGCTCCTCGGGCGTTCCTGTGCTGCTTACGTCTGACGGTGGTAAGACGTGCTGACTCCCGGAATGGTTGCACGGACGCCACGATTGGGGAAGGCGGGTAGCATGGTGAAACCTGGGGTTGACCGACAGGGAGGACCCGCTTACAGCGCGGGCGCGTAGCGCTCGTTCCAGCCCACCTCGAAGATCCCCTTACAACGGCGGCACCGCAGGTTCGTGGGACGGCCGTCGATCGGCTGGCGATCGCGGCAACTGGGACAGACGGCGTAGCGTTCGCCCCAGCTCAGGGGAAGGCGCACGGCGTCGGTCGGGCGCGGCACGATCGTCCAGCGACGCGGCGGGGCGTCGACGATCTCCAGGAAGGCGGAAGGCACGGAAACGGGCTGCCCCCTTACTTCGACCAGGCTTTGCAGGGGACCCAACTCCCGGATCCGGTACCACGCTCCCCGACGCAGGCGGACGTTCAGATCAGCTTGCAAGCGGGCCCACTGCATCCCACGCACGGCGACCCCTCGGCAACAGGC
>DASPXO010000056.1:0-21810 GCA_035637235.1 Gemmatimonadales bacterium
GGCGGCGTCACGGGGCTCCCGCCCGGGGCGCCCACTCGCTATGTCCCTTCTAGTCCTTACAGAGCCTTAGTCAGTGCCGCTGCTCGAGTTTGTCGAACCATGGTTTTCCCGTCCGAGTCCAGGTAGATCCGTCTCTTCCGGTTCTGTCTGCCACCAGTTTCGCCACCAGCGGATCGACGGCATACTCAGCCCTTGATCGAAGCACACATCACGTGAGGATGCCCCCCGGCCACCACCAACACGGACAGTCCTCTCGACTCAATAGTCACCTCGAACTCGCCTCCCGACACGACTTCGCCGTCGATCTGCACGGGGCCGTCGGCGTCGAAGCGCGCGCGGCGCCAGCGTCGCCAGCGGGGATCGCCGTCCGGGTTGGGCCGCGCGGTCCGCAGGCCCCGGTGCAACGTTCGCCAGTAGGCCCGCGCCGAGAGGCACGCGACGGCCTCCGCCTCGCCGTCCGTGGCGTCCGCCTCGGGCCACATGAGCCACCCGAACCCGTAGCACGGCAGGTTGTAGAGGCCTGCGTTGTACACCTGCTCCGCGGGCCCGACCAGGGGCTCGCCGTCAACAGTCACCCCAATGCCGGTCCAGGATCGCGTCGCGACGCGGAGCAATCCGGGCACGAGACCGAGCCATCGGCGCCATGCCGGCCGGCGTTCAACAGCGGCGAGCATGCGCGACTCGAACCCGGCGCTGATCGAGACGAGCGCTAGGGGAAGCTCGGAATGGGTGGTCGTCATGACATCGATCAGCCGTGGCGTGCCGGCCTCGATGGCACGCAATGCGCCGCGTACAGTCCCGAGGCCGAATGGGTGGCCGAATGCGTTGCCGGTGCCGAGCGGGAGCGTGGCCAGCGGGCGGTCAGCCATTCCCGCCGCCCGGAGAGCTCGCGCCAGCAGGTTCACGGTGCCGTCGCCGCCCGCCGCTACCGGGACTTCGTCTGGGGCGAGGCCCTGCACGACCTCACCAGCCTCCTCGAGCGAGCGGACGACGGCGGTCCGCGCACGCGCGACGAGCTTCGGCGCCGGGGCCAGCGCGGCGTGCAGGCGGGCGAGAACCCGCCCGCTGCCCGCGCCCGGGTTCACGAGAAAGACGACCCGTCGCTCGGCGCTCACGCCTCGGCCGTACCCGGACGGAATGCGACCTTGATGGCGCCACTTCCCCGGCGGTGTACCAGCGCGGCGAAGGCAGCGGAATAGGCGTCGAGCGGAAATGTGTGCGTGATCAGGTCGCGCAACACTAGCGTCCCGGCCTCCTGGCGCGGCAACAGCACCGTGTACGGATGCACCCACTCCCCCTCCCAAGGCACAGGTCCGTAGACGTAGACCCCACGCAAGGTGATCTCCCGGTACCAGAGCGGGGTAGGGTCCACGCCGGCGAGTGTGGGCGGCGCCGCCACGATCACGAGCAGGCCGCGCGGGCGGACCGCCTGCAGCGCCTGCGTGACGGAGGAACGCGTCCCCGCAGCGTCGATCACGCGGTCGTACACACCGCGGAAGACGTAGCCGTAACCGATGACCCGCACGGCGCGCATCCCCCGTGCGGAGGCCCAGTCACGGAACTCGGACGCTCCTCGGACAACGGTTGCCGCCACACCATGGTGCTCCGCCCAGGCGCGCTGCGACTCGTGCCGGACGAGGAGCTCGCACGAGCCGGGACGACCGAGCACGCGGTGGAGGTAGGCGATCAACAGGCCGATGGTGCCGCCGCCGATGACGAGCGTGCGCTCCATCTCGGCCGCCTCGCTGCGGAGCAGCGCCGCCAGCGCCGTCGCGGCGGGGTCGAGAAGCAGCGCGTCCTCGTCCGCAACGCGCGGGGGCAGGGGCCAGAGCTGCGAGCGGTGCGCGAGGCACGCGTGGGACCAGCCACCGCCGGTTTCGCAGTTGAAGCCGATCCCGATCCCGCGGCCCGGCCAGTCGTCCCCGCGGCGCTCGCACAGCCCCTCCCACCCCTCGCGGCATGGCCGGCATGGCTCGGCGACGCCCCGCGCCCGGCAGCCAAGCACGGGCCAGACGGCGCAGCGCGTCCCTGGCTGGAGCGGCGAGTCGGCGACGTCAGCCCGGAGGCCATCGGCCTCGACCTCTGCGACGAGTTCGTGCCCCGGGACGAACGGGTACGATGCCTCGGGCTCGAGGTACAGCGAGTCGCGCCCCGTGACGAGGTTGACATCGGTGCCGCAGATCCCGGAGAGCCGGACGCGCAGCGGCAGCCAACCCGATCGCGCCGGCAGGGGCGGCGGGCGGTGCACGCGATGCAGGGGCGCGAGCCCGGCGAACCAGAGCGGCCGCGCCCACCGGTGCGTCACGCGCGTCGCCAGGTAGCGGGCCACCTCGTGGCGGAACTCCAGGGCCTCCACCGTCAGCCGGCGAGCCGCCGCTCGTAAAGCCGGTAGGTCTTGATGCGCGCGCCGCCGCACGCCGCGATCACCGCCTGGATCTTCCGGTTGTCCGCCTGCACCAGCGAGAGCTCGGCGCGATCAATCCCCAGCCGGTGCGCAGCGTCGGCCATCTCGGCCGCGATCACGACCGCCACGCCCCGAGCGCGATATTCGGGCAGCACGCCGAGGAGGATGAACCGCGCGCTGCGGATCCGGTGGATTCCCCGCGCCAGCTGTAACCAGCCGAACGGCCACAGGCGCCCGCCGAGCGGCGCGAGCAGCTCGTTGATGTCGGGCAGGGAGAGCCCGAACCCCACGGCGCGCCCGCCGCGCTCCGCGAATAGCACGAGCTCGGGGCGATAAAACGCGCGGAAGTCCCCCGCCCGCTCCCGATACTCGTCCCACGTGAGCGGGACGAATCCCCACAGGTCGGCGAACGACGCATTGTACAACTCGAACAGCAGGCGATTCTCGGCGTCCCAACGACGCGGATCGACGGGCCGGACGGTCACCCCGTCCCGTGCCGCCAGCCGCCGGAGGCGGGCCACGACGGGCGCGAGACCCGTGTCCGGCGTCCAGGCGTGCGCGTAGTAGTCGAGCCGGGGCGCATACCCGGCGGCCTCGACCAGCCGCGCATAGTAGGGCGCATTGTACGGTGAGAGCACCATCGGCCGCGACTCGAACCCATCGACCAGGAGGCCGACCTCGTCGTTGGTGGTGAGGTTGACCGGTCCCAGGACGTGCCGCACCCCCTGGGCGCGCAGGTCCGCCTCCGCCGCTCCGAGCAGGGCGCGCGCCACGCCGGCGTCATCCATGCACTCGAAGAACCCGAAGAACCCCGCCTCGCTCGCCCACCGCGCCGCGAAGGCCGGATCCACGACGCTCGCGACGCGCCCCACGTCGTGGCCGTCCCGCCGCGCCAGGAACCGCCGCACGCGGCGCCCGTCCAGCGAGGCGTTGTGCCGGGGCGACCACCGACGCCGCTCCATGGAGCGCGGTGGGGCGACCCAGTACGGGTCGCGGCGATAAAGCGCGTACGGCAGCGTCCAGAACGCGCGCTGCTCGGCGCGCGACGCAACCGGGACGATCTCGATCGTTTCCCGCTCCATATGACACCACGATGCTGACTCGGCGGCGAAGCGTCAAACGTCCGGCTTGACGCTCTCTTGACACGTCGCAGGGAAAGTGTCTATTGACCGAATCCGGGAGCGCTCGTGAAGATTCTGCTCGTCAGCCCCACGGCCTTGGACAGCCGGGGCCGACCCATCAAGCAGCGCAGGGTGCACCTGCCCGCCCTTACGCTCCCCATGCTGGCAGCGGTCACCCCGCCCGACGTCGACCTCCGTCTCTGCTGCGAAACGGCCGAGGAGATTCCCTTCGACGAGCCGTGGGACCTCGTGGGCCTCACGGGGATGGGGTCCGGGATCGTGCGGGCGTGGCAGATCGCGGATGAGTTCAAGCGGCGGGGCCGTATGGTGGTGATCGGGGGGATCGCGGCGACCCTGGGCGACCCGGCGTGGTCGCTGGCCCACGCGGACGCGGTCGTGCTCGGCGAGGCAGAGGAACTCTGGCCCGAGATCCTGCGGGACGCCGCCGCCGGCCGACTGCGATCCGAGTATCGGATGCAGCGCGAGCCGCCGATCGAGCAGCTGCCCCTGCCCCGCTACGATCTGTTGAACCCTGCCGTCTACGGCGCGTGGCGGCCGGTGCAAGCGACGCGCGGGTGCCCTTTTACATGCACCTTCTGCTCGATCACGGCCTTCTTCCAGCAACACTATCGCAAGCGGCCGGTCGATCAGGTGGTCCGCGACGTGCGCGAAGCGAAGCGCTGGGGCACGCGCTACATCGCCTTCATCGACGACAACATCGGCGTCGATTGGGATTACTGCGCCCGGCTGTGGGAAGCGTTGATCCCCGAGCGGATCGTCTGGATGAGCCAGTGCAGCCTCCACATCGCTGACCGACCAGACATGCTGGAGCTCGCTTCCCGGAGCGGGTGCCGGATGTTGTCGTTCGGCATCGAGTCCACGAACGCCGACAGCCTGGCCGGCATCGACAAGGCGTGGAACCGTCCCGGCCGCTATGGCGAGGCGGTCCGCCGGATCCGCGCGCACGGCATCGACGTGTCCACGGAGATGATCATCGGCTTGGACGGCGACGACCACTCGGTGTTCCAGCGGACCTACGATTTCATCATGGACAACGCGATCTCGGTGCCGCGGGTCCACATCCTGACGCCGATCCCGGGCACGCCGCTGTTCGACCAGCTCAAGCACGAGGGCCGGATCCTGAGCGAGGACTTCGACCGCTACACCGGTGGGCACGTGGTCTTCCGCCCGAAGCACCTCGACTCCGCCGAGCTTGAGGCCGGCTACTGGAAGCTGTACAACCAGCTGTTCTCCTGGCCCGCCATCCTGCGGCGCGTCGCTCCGAATGCGGCGTCGCTCCGGGGCTACATGCGGGCCGTCGTACTCGGCGTGAACCTGCACTACCGGCGCCACGTCCACCACCGCATCTGCCCAGGGATCGTTTAGGTCCCTAGCAGGAGGCTTCATGCGCGTCCTGTTGATACGCCCCCCCGTTCCGCCGCACACGATTGGGCTGAAGCACATCATGATCTGCGAGCCTCTGGAGCTCGAGTACGTGGCGGCCGGGCTGCGCGACCACGACGTCGAGATCATGGACATGATCGTCGAAGGACACCTCGAGCGGCGCCTCCGGCGGTTCGCGCCGGACGTCGTGGGGACGAGCTGCTACATCACCGGCGTGAACGAGGTCAAGAAGATCTGCCGCACGGTGAAGCGCTGGAACCCGGACTGTTGGACGGTCGTGGGCGGGGTGCAAGCCTCGCGGGTGCCCGAGGACTTCGCCGACACCGCGATCGACGTCGTCGTGCGCGGCGATGGGACGACGGCGCTCCCCGCGCTGCTCGAGGCCCTCGAGACTGGACGCTCGCTGGAGGAGATCCCCAACCTCGCGCTCCCCGACGGGGACCGCGTGGTCCTGACGGCCGACCGCCCCTACATGCCGAAGCCCGACGAGCTCCCGTTCCCGCGGCGCGACCTCGTCCGTCATCTCCGGCACCGGTACTACTACCTGTTTCACCAGCCGGTTGCCACGATGAAGACCACGTGGGGCTGCTGGTACAAGTGCAACTTCTGTTACACCTGGCGCATCACCGACGGGCTACCGTACTCCCGGAGTCCGGAGTCCATTGTGGACGAGCTCGAGCAGATCGAAGCCAACGACGTTTACATCGTGGACGACATCTTCCTCATCAACCGGAACCGGCTCGCGCGCATCGCCGATCTCCTGCGGCAGCGGAACATCCACAAGAGCTATCTCGTCTACGCGCGCGCCGATTTCATCGCCGAGAACGAGGACGCGATCGCGGAGTGGGCCGGCCTCGGGCTCAAGGCCGTGTTCGTGGGACTCGAGGCCGCGACCGACGCCGAGCTGGGCTCCATGGACAAAGAGTGTACCGTTGACTACAACCGCCGGGCGATCGCCGTGCTGCGGAAGCACCGGGTGGACACGTACGGCTCGCTCATCACCCAGCCCGACTACGTCGAAGCCGACTGGGAACGACTCAAGCGGTTCATCGACGAGACCAAGCTCTACTACCTCAACATCTCGCCGCTCACCCCGATGCCCGGCACCCTCATCTGGGAGCGGTACAAGGACCAGACCACGGTGAGCCGTGAGGCGCACGGGCTCTGGGATCTGTCGCACATGCTCCTGCCCACGCGATTACCCCTAAAGCGGTACTACCGCTCGCTCCTGGGCGTGTACGCCCACGCCTGCTCCAACCCGCGCCGCGCCGGCAACCTGTCGCTCCGCACCGCGCCGCCGATCTGGTCGTGGAAATTCCTGCGGTTGTGGTATGGGGCTCTCAAGATCGCGCGCCAGTTCCTCACTGCACACCGGCACCACATGCCTTCGGAGGTCGCCCGGGCGGTGGACAGGGGACCCGAGGTGCCCGGCCTCATCCCCCGGTGGAAGGCGCGGCGTACTGACCCGGCGGCGGCGACGGGCCCCGCCGTCGCGGCGGACTGAGGCACGTATGGCCGCGCTCCCCTTCCGCGCACCGGTTCTCAGGCCGAGCGACGCTGGCTGCCCGCCGTACGACGCGTTCGAAGGCTACTTCGCCCGCGACGGCCACCCGGCCGCCGCGCCCGGCAGCCTGCTCGACCTCCCCGCCGCGCGCCGGTGGTTCGATCTCCTGCGCTGGGGCTACGAGGAGGACCTCTACACCTACCAGCAACCGCTCGAGGGGCGTTCGGGCCCGCGCGTTTCGGTCGCCGGTCGCCCCATCCTCATGCTCGCGAGCTACGACTACCTCGGCCTGCTCGGGTGTCCGGCCGTGGAAGAGGCCGCGGTGGCCGCGGTGCGGGCCTACGGCACGGGGACCGGCGGCGTCCGCATGCTCACAGGAACGATGGTGCTGCATCACGAGCTCGAGCGCGAACTCGCGGCGTTCAAGGGCGTGGAGGCTGCGCTCACGTTCGGCTCGGGCTACCTGGCGAACCTCGCCGTCATCGGCGCGCTTGTCGGCCCCCGGGACCGCGTGATCATAGACGCCCGCGCCCACCGGAGCCTCCACGACGCTTGCTTGCTCGCTCGGGTGCCGGTCCAGACCTTCCGTCACAACGACCCGGCCACGTTGCGGCAGGAGCTCGAGCGGGAGGCCGCAGGGCGGCGCACGCTGATCGTGGTGGACGGACTCTATTCTATGGACGGCGACATCTGCCCGCTTCCGGAGATCGTTGCCGTCAAGCGGGAGTTCGGCGCGTTGCTGCTCGTGGACGAGGCTCACTCACTCGGCGTGCTCGGCGAGAGCGGCCGCGGCGTACACGAGCACTTTGGCCTCCCAGCCGACGCCGTGGACATCTGGACGGGCTCGCTCTCCAAGGCGATCCCGGCGAACGGCGGCTTCCTCGCCGGGTCCCGCGAACTGGTGATCTACCTCCAGCACATGACGGCGCCGTTCTGGTTCTCGGCCGCGCTGTGCCCCGCTGCGGTTGGCGCCGCGCTCGAGGCCCTGCGGGTGCTCCGGCGCGAGCCCACGCGCCTCGGCCGACTCCGCCGCAACGCCGCGCTGCTGCGCGACGGACTCCGCAGCCGCGGCTACGACACCGGCGCCTCCGCCGGACCGATCATCCCGGTGATCGTGGGGACGAACGAGGCCGCCTGGCGGCTCGCCCGGCGGCTTTTCGACCGGGGCGTGATGGCGCCCGCGGTCGTGTACCCGGCGGTGCCGCCGGACGCCGCCCGGCTCAGGCTCTGCGCCACCGCGGCGCAGTCCCAGACCCACCTTGACGAGGCCCTCGCGGCCTTCGAGGGCGCGCGGGGATGACGGTGGCGGGCGCCACGCGGGCGCCACCCGGAGCGCGGACGTACGCGGTCCGTGCGTTCGCCGACATCGCGGACGTGGATTCCACGGAGTGGGACGCGATCCTCGATCCCGACGATCTCCAGGCGACCCACCGGTTCGTGAGCGTGTGCCAGCGCTCCGGGGTCGAGGGGGCGGCGTACCGGCACGTCATGGTGTATCGAGGCGAACGGCTCGCCGCCATCGCGAGCTTCTCGCGGATGGACGTGAAGGTCGACCTCCTCGCCACGGGCTTTGCGCGCGCGGGCATCCGGTGGGTGCGGCGGCACCGGCCTTCGTTTCTCGTGGTGCCGGTCGCCTTCTGCGGCCTGCCGGTGTCCTTCGGGCAGTCCTGCCTGCGCTTCGCGCCCGGGGCGGATCGGGCGGTTCTGCTCCCGATCCTGAGCCGCGAGCTCGACGCGTTCGGCGCGGAGACGGAGGCGCGGATCCTCTGCTTCAAGGAGTACGCGCCCGCGGAGAGCGTGGCGCTCGCGCCGCTCGCGGCTGCGGGCTACTTCCGCGCGCCGAGCCTCCCCTCCTGCCGCCTCACAATCCGCTGGAGCTCGTTCGACGAGTACCTCGCGGCGATGCGCGCGGGCTACCGCCGCCAGGTGCGGGCCAGTCTGCGGGCGCGGGCCGCGCTGGGGCTCGAAGTCCGCGTCGTGGAGGATTTCGGTCCGGACTGCCCGCCTATCTTCGGCCTCTACGAGCAGGTGATGGACCGGGCGGAGTTTCAGCTCGAGCGCTTGAACCTCGCCTTCTTCGACGAGCTGAACGCGCGGCTGGGATCGCAGTCGGGCGCGGTCCTGCTCGAGCGGCGCGGCGCTGTGGCAGCCGCGGCCGTGCTGCTCTACGGTCCGCGCCTCGTCACCTTCCTCCTCGTGGGAATCGACTACGCTCAGAACCGCGCGTGCCACGCGTACCCGAACCTCGTCACCGAAGTCGTGGGCGAGGCGATCCGGCGCCGCGCGGCGGCCCTGGAGATGGGCCAGACATCGTACGATCTCAAGCTCCGCTTCGGCGCCGTGACGAGCGGGCGCGACATTTTCGTCAAGTGCCGACGCCCCTTGAGCCACGCATTACTCCGAGCGGTGGCCCCGGCGCTGTTCCCCGTCGCCTGCCCGCCCGCGCGGCGGGTGCACCGAGCGTCATGAGCAGCCTGCGGCCGACTCTCGCGCGCTATCAGGGCGGCGACTGGCGCGTCAGCACCCGCCAGCTCGCCACGACGGGCGCGCTCTACGTCCTGGCCTGGTACCTCGCGTACCGGAGCCTCGAAGTCTCGTATTGGCTGACGCTCGCCCTCGCGCTCCCGGCGGCCGGTGTCCTGGTGCGGCTTTTCATCATTCAGCATGACTGCGGGCACGGCTCGTTCTTCCCGAGCCCCAAGTGGAACGACGCGGCCGGGCGGGCGCTCGGCGTGGTCACGCTGACGCCTTACCGCTACTGGCGCCGGTTCCACGCCTTGCATCATGCCAATTCGGGCAAGCTCGAGCGGCGGGGCTTCTACGACATCGTGACGCTCACCGTGCGCGAGTACGTCGCGCTGCCCGCGTGGAGGCGCGTGGCCTACCGCGTGTACCGCAACCCCGTGTTCCTCTTCGCCGTCGCGCCAACGGTGCTCTTCGTCGTGCTAAATCGCATCCCGTTCCTGGCGCCCCGCGCGTGGAGCGCCGAGCGGCGGAGCATCTTAGGGACCGACCTCGCGCTCGCGGCGGTCGTGGGCGTTTTGGTGGCGACGACCAGCCTCAGCCCGTTCCTGCTCGTCCAGGCGCCGGTGACCGTGATCGCGTCCGCGGCGGGGATGTGGCTGTTCTACGTTCAACACCAGTTCGAGGACACGTACTGGGAGCCCGCCGCGCGCTGGGACTTCACGCGCGCCTCGCTCGCCGGGTCCTCCTACTACGCGCTCCCCGCCTGGCTGCACTGGTTCACGGGGCACATCGGGTTGCACCACATCCACCACCTCAACACCCGCATCCCGAACTACCGGCTTCAAGCCTGTCTCGACGAGAACCCCGAGCTGCCGCCGGCGGCCCGCCTCACCTTACGCGACGGCTTCCGCTGCGTGCGCCTGAAGCTCTGGGACGAGGAGCGCATGAAGCTGGTGCCCTTCCCGAAGGTCTGATGTCACGCGCGTCGCTCGACCTCTTGCTCGCCGTGGGATGGGCCGGTCAGGTGACCACGTGGGTGTGGGCGCTCGCGCGGGTCGGGCGCCTGGCGGCGACGCGTCGCGAGTGGGCGCCCGAGCTCGCGGTGCGGGCGGGCGTCGCGGCGCTCGTCGTGTGGGCCTTGGTCGCCCCCGCTGGCAGCCGGTTCCCGCTCGCCGATGGCCTGATGGCGGCGTGGGTGGCGCTGTTCTTCACGGGCCACGCCCTGGCGACGCTCGGTCGCCTGTGGCTCGGCCGAGCTTGGGGGATCGGCACGCGCCCGCGCCCCGACCTCGACGCACCGGTCCGCGCCGGGATCTACGGTGTCGTCGGGCACCCGATCTACTTGGGGACGACAGCGGCGGCGGTCGCCCAACTCGCGGTGCTGCAGAATCTCCCGTCGCTGTTGCTCGTGGCTGGCGCGGCGGCGGTGAATCCGTGGAAGATCGCGCGGGAGCGGCGGTTCCTCCGGCGGTCCGCGTCGCGGACTGCGCCCGGGCCATCGGGCCACCCCTTCCTCGGCCACGTGCCGGCGTTTCGCAGGGAACCGCTGGGCTTCCTCCTCCGCGCCGTGCAGGAGTGGGGCGACGTGGTCGCCCTGCGCATCGGCCGCCGGCCCGCCTACCTCGTGTGGCGCCCGGAACACGTGCAGCAGGTGCTCCAGACCAACCAGCGGATCTATTCCAAGCAGGTCGGCCCCCTCGAGCGGCTCAGCCTGGTCCTGGGTCGAGGGCTGGTCACGAGCACGGGGGACCTGTGGCGGCGCCAGCGCCGGCTCGTGCAGCCGGCGTTCCATCCCGAGGCGCTGGCCGCGGTGGGCCGGGCGATGGCGCGGGCGATCGGCGAGCTGGTGGACCGCTGGCGTCCGCTCGCGCAGCAGGGCATGGTGGTGGACGTCCACCGCGAGATGATGCGGCTCACGTTCTGTGTCGTGGGGGAGACGCTCTTCGGCGCGGATCTGCGCGGGGCGACCGACTGCGTGCGCGGGGCGCTTGCCGTGATCCAGCGGCAGACCGATGAGCGGCTCGACACGCTCGTCCCGGTGCCCCTGTGGGTCCCCACGGCGCGGAATCGCGCCTTCCGCCAAGCGCTCGCCACTCTCGATCGGGTTGTGGGGGACGTGATCGCGGCGCGTCGTGCGGCGGGCAACGGCGCCGGCCGCGCGGACCTACTCGCGGCCCTCATGGCCGCGCGCGACGAGGGCATGGGCGGGCCGATGGAGCAGCGGCAGCTGCGCGACGAGATCGTCACCTCGCTCCTCGCCGGGCACGAGAACACCGGCAACGCGCTCTCGTGGATGTGGTACCTCGTCGCCCGGCACCCGCAGGTCGCGTGTCGCGTTGGGGAGGAGCTCGACCGCGTCTTGGCCGGCCGCCCGCCCGAGTGGGCTGACCTCCCGGCGTTGCCGTACACGCGGATGGTCACCGAAGAAGCCCTGCGGCTCTATCCCCCGTCGTGGCTCATGCTGCGGCGTGCTGAGGAACCGGACGAGATCGGTGGGTTCGCGATTACGCGGGGCGCGATCGTCCTGATCAGTCCCTATCTCACGCACCGGCACCCCGAGCACTGGCCCGATCCCGAGGTGTTCGACCCGGGGCGATTCGAGGAGGGGCGCTCGGCGGCGCGGCACCGGTTCGCCTACCTCCCGTTCGGCGGGGGTCCGCGGAAATGCGTCGGGAGCGGATTCGCGGCGGGCGAGCTACGGCTCGTCCTCGCGGCGGTCGCCCAGCGCTACCGCCTGGAGCTCGGGCCGGGCCAGGTGGTGGACCCGCTCCCGGTGGTGTCTCTGCCGCCCCGCGGCGGCCTGCCGCTCCGGGTGCGGCTCCTGTCCGGGCGCGACTAAGCCGTGGTCGCCGAACCGCGCCTCGCACCAGGCCCTCGGCCGCACCCGCTCCTCGGGCACGTCAGGCGACATCGTGGGCCTGCGGCTGGGACTGCGGCCGGCTGTGTTCCTCCGCCATCCGGATCACATCCAAGTCCTGTTGAAGGCCCACCGGGACAACTACGTGAAGCAGACGCTTTTCCGCGTCGTATCGCGGACGGCGCCCCAGCGCTCCACACGTTTTCGTATTTGCCGCTCGGGGAGGGCCCGCGGCAGTGCCTCGGCGGCGACCACGCGATCGTGGAGTCGCTCCTCACGGTAGCCGCTGTCGTCTCGCACTAGCGGCTGAGTCTCGTGCCCGGCCAGAGGATCGAGCCCGAACCCCTGTTCTCCGTCGCGCCGCGCCACGGTTTAAAGGTGATCCTACAGTCGCGCGGCAGGCACTGACCTTCCCTTTACTGGGAGTTCCATGCAAGAATCGAAGTCCCGAAGCCGCCCGACCGCCTGGGTCGTCCGATACCGCGTCTGGGTGGTCGCGGGTTGGGCGCTCACGGTTCTCGCACTGGCCCCCCGCGCGGCCCGAGTTGACCGGTTCTTGGCCGTCGCGCCGCCCATAGGGGGCGAGGCGGTGGTCGTCGATGCGGAGCTCGCCGCCCGATTCGTCAGCCCGTTTGTCAACTATGTCATCCTTATCGTGGGCGGCGGCCCACAGCCCGTCGAGCCACGAGGCCGCGCACTCCTCGACTCGATCCTCGCTTGCGTCGGGCGGGTTCCGGGGGTGCTCCGCGTCCGCTCGTACGAGACTCCGCGGGACACCCTGTTCTTCGTACCGGGCCATGAGGCCACGTTCGTCGTCGTGGGTCTCGACGGCCTGCGGCACACGCCGGAGGACGTCGTACTGGAGCTCCGCCGGGCGACGTCGGCCCTGCTCCCCGCCCTGTCCGAGCGATTCCCGAGTCTGACGCTGAGGTGGACGGGACGCGCGGCGCTCAATGCCGACTTGCGGCAGGCGAGCAGCGCCGACGTGAGCGCCGCTGAGAGACGCGCGCTGCCGCTGACCCTGCTTGTGCTTGTGGCCGCCTTCGGGACCCTCGTCGCCACGCTCTTGCCCGTCGCGTCGGGTGCGCTGGTCATCACCATCGCCCTGGGCCTCGCCACGCTCGTCGGCGCGCGCTGGCCGCTCGCCACGCTCGCCCAGAGCTTCATCGCGATGATCGGCCTCGGGCTCGGCATCGATTACGCGCTGCTGATGGTGAGCCGGTTTCGCGAGTCGCTGGGAGCGGGCCTGTCGCCGGATGCCGCCGCCTGCGACGCCGCCCGCACCGCCGGCCGGACGATCATGCTGTCTGGGGCCGCCGTCGCAGTCGGGTTCGCTGCGCTCCTCGCGATTCCGCACTCCGAGCTCAAGGCCGCTGCGGTGGGTGGGCTCTTGTCCGCTGCAACAGCCGTACTCCTCTCCATTTCCCTCGTGCCCGCGCTGCTCTCATGGATCGGGTCCGGGATCGATCGCGGACGGCTGTGGCCCGCGCGCTGGGCGCTCCGCACTAGGTCGGCCTGGCACCGCTGGGGCCGGTGGATCGTTCGCCGTCCGATCCAGGTGCTGGCCGCGGCCGGCGTGCCCGTGGTCGTCCTGGCCTGGCAGGGGCATCGGCTGCGGCCTGGCCTGCCACGCGGCGGCGAGTGGCTGCCCTCGGGTATCGAGTCGGCCACGGCGCTTCGGGAACTGGAGGCGATGGGGCGCAGTGGCGTGGTCCAGACGATCCACGTCCTCATGCAGCTCCCGGCGGGGCACGATGTCCTGACTCGGGACGGATGGGCCGCAGTTCGCCGGATGCGCCGGTGGCTGGTCGCGGACCAAAGAATCGCCGCCGTGCACTCGTTCACGTCCTTTGCCGCGGTACGGCCGCTCTCCCGCCTCGCGTTCTTCACGACTCCCCGGTCGACGTGGCGGCCGTTCCTCGCCGAAGACCGGCGTTCCGTGCTGCTCCATGCGGTCCCTGAGGAATCGGTAGACGCGGTGGCCCTAGTCGCGTTCGTAGAACGGCTGCGCGCGCTTGACGCTGAGCGGTTCACGGGGTTGGTCGGCACGCGAATCCTTGTGGGCGGCCTGCCCGCGTCGCGGGCGGATTACGTAAAGGCGGTGCAGGGCCGTTTCGGATTGGTCGTGACGCTGGTTCTGCTGGGGACGTTCGCAGCGCTGTTCGTCGGCCTCCGGTCGGTGTTAGTGCCGGTCAAAGCCATCGCGCTGAACCTTCTTGCGGTAGGCTCTGGCTTCGGGGCCGTCGTCCTCGCCTTCCAGGATGGCTGGGGGCTCGGTGTCTTCGGTCTGCGCGAGCCCGTGGACCGTGTGTTCCTGGTGCTGCCGACGATCGTTTTTTGCACGGTATTCGGGCTCAGCATGGATTACGAAGTGTTCCTCGTCACCCGGGTGGCGGAAGCCGCGAGGAATGCAACAAACGATTCGACGGCGGTGGTCGAAGGACTTGCGAACACGGGGCCCGTCATCACGAGCGCCGCCGCGATAATGGTGGCCGTGTTCGGCGCGTTCATGCTCGGTGATTTCCTCCTCATCAAGATGCTCGGGCTTGCGCTCGCCGTCGCTGTGTTCGCGGACGCCACGTTCGTCCGTAGCGCCGTGGGCCCCGCGCTGCTCACGCTCGCAGGTCGGTGGAACTGGTGGCCCGGCCGCACTCCACCGTGAGCGGCGAGCAATCAGGTCCGGTGTCGCGCGTACGGGATCGCCAAGCCGTGCGGGCTTGCGACACTTCCGCACACCTGCACTGACTAGCGCCGTGCTTCTGGTTATGCAAGCGAGTGGGGAGATACCGGTGCGCGCGCAATTGGTGCGCGTGCACAGCGATATCTCCCCAGGCCGCCCATTCGCGCCCTAGCGGGCGCTCAAGGAGCCTGTCAGATCAGGTGATCACGGTGCACGACCGAGGGCGTCGGCTCAAGACGTCGGCGAGCGCGCGCGTGGTACCCATCGCAGTGGCGCGGCCGCGCCTGTTAGCCGAACATCGGACGCGCTACCCAGGCGGACCCGCGGAACCCATGTTTCCTCATCCGTTCGGCTCTTATCAGCTGGCGCAACGCGTTTTCCAGCGCGCCTGCCGCGAGACCGACCTGCACGACATCCGGATCCACGACCTCCAGCATACCTTCGGCGTGCATTGCGCGCAGGCAGGCATTCCGATCGTCCGCATTCAGCGGCTGCTTGGGCATTCGACTCCCGTGATGGCATTGCGCGACATGAAGCACGCACCGGAGAACTACTTCGCGGCAGACGCCGCGCGAGTGGCTGCGAGTCTGTCCGGCATCGCCGACCGAAAGGCGGGTGCTCAGGCAGACCTGACCCGGCCGGGGCTTAAGGGAAGGTAGCGCACGGTGTGCCACCATTTTTACCACCAGTCGACTCGCCGCCGGTGTGTTCGGTCGTTCACAGGGGGTTGCATAAGCCTACGTGACTGGCGACGTTGTGCTCTTGCTGGAGAGGTGGCCGAGTGGCTGAAGGCGGCGGTTTGCTAAACCGTTATAGGGCCTAAAAGCTCTATCGGGGGTTCGAATCCCCCCCTCTCCGTAGGGCAGGTGTCGGGTGTCCGGTGTTGGGTGTCAGGGCCCGCCCCGACGACCCCCTGACACCTGACACCCCACACCTGGCACCTTTGCATGACCACCCGCGTCCGCTTCGCTCCTTCCCCAACGGGCTACCTCCACGTCGGCGGCGCGCGCACCGCCTTGTTCAACTGGCTGTACGCCCGCCGCACCGGCGGTACGTTCCTGCTGCGCATCGAGGACACCGACAAGCAGCGCTCGACCGACGAGCACACGCGTGTGATCCTCGACGGCCTCACCTGGCTCGGGCTCGACTGGGACGAGGAGCCGGTGTTCCAGGGCGCGCGTCTCCAACGCCACCAGGAAATCGCGGACCGGCTGCTCGCCGAAGGAAAGGCCTACGTGGAGGAGGGGGCGATCCGGTTCCGCCTCCCGCGCGGCGAGCTCGCCTGGGAAGACGCGGTCCACGGGCGGATCAGCTTCCAGGGCGAAGACATCAAAGACTTCGTCATTCTGCGCACCGACCGCACGCCCATCTACAATTTCGCGGTGGTGGTGGACGACGTGGACATGGCGATCACCCACGTCTTGCGCGGTGACGACCACATCTCGAACACACCGAAGCAGATCGCGCTCTACCGAGCCATCGAAGCCGCCCTTCCGGTCTTCGGCCACGTGCCGATGATCAACGGCCCGGACGGGAAGAAGCTCTCCAAGCGCCACGGCGCCACCGCCGTCGGCGACTACCAGCACATGGGGATCCTCCCGGCCGCGATGCGCAACTTTCTCGCCCTGCTCGGCTGGAGCCCGGGCGGCGACCGCGAGATCATGACGCTGGACGAAATGATCGGGCTCTTCTCGTTCGAGGGGATCCAGCAGAAGAGCGCCATCTTCGACATGGCCAAGCTCGAGTGGATGAACGGGCAGTACCTCTCGATGACGCCGGCGGATCAGCTGTACCCGCTCGTCTCACCCCAGCTCGAGAAGCTCGGCCTGAACGGCAACCAGGACGCCGTGCTCAAGGCGATCGCCGCCGTCAAGACGCGCTCACGCACTACTCTCGACGTGGCGAAGCAGGTGGCCGTGCGCCTGGACCCCCGATTCGTCGAGCTGGACGAGAAGGCGAAGAAAGAGATCGCGAAGGACCCCGCCGGCTACCAGGCTTCTCTGAAAGCGAGCCTCGCAGTGCTCCAGGACGCCGAGTGGACGCCGGAGACGCTGGAGAAGGAGCTGCGTGCCCTCGCCGAGCAGAAGGGTGTCCCGGCCGGCAAGATCTTCCAGCCGATCCGCATCGCGCTGACGGGCGGGACGGTGTCGGAGCCGGTGAACGAGCTGTTGTATGTGATCGGGAAAGAGGCGGCTTTGAAGCGGTTGCAGGCGCGCGGCTGACGCCGGGCCGGTGGCCCGGGGTCACCAAATCACGGCACCGCCTTCACCGTATCCACCTTCACTCTCGTGGTATCCCGCGCTCGCTTCTCCGCGTCCCGCTGCGCCTGGTTCCGCGCCCGCAGCTCGCGCACGTACTGCCGGAACAGCTGTAGCGTCTCCGTGCGGCGCGCGGCCTGCATCAAGTCGTTACGCATGTCCTCGAGCTGCCGCGCCCGCCGCTGCTCGTCGTAGTTGCCCTGCGGGAGGGTGATCGGCAGGAGCGCGAGCACCGCCGTGGGGATCTTGATCCCGGCGACGTGGATGTACTGCGAATCGATGCCGAGGGTCTTCCCCGCGACGTCCGTGGTCCACGTGGGCTTCTGCCGGGCGCGCTGCTCGTAGTCGATGATGACGTTGAGCGAGTCCACCATGGCGCGCAGCCGGTGCACCGCGACTGAGTCCCTGTGCTCCTCGTGACCGTAGAGAGCGTCGGCCACTTCGCCGGGGAGCGCGGGCCGCGGCAACACCCACAGGCGCCCGTCGCCCACCTCCGGCGGGCGCACGAGGTGCGGACCGACGGCGGCGGCGCTCGCGGCGAGCGCGGTGTCCGGCTGGCCCACCGTCGGAGCCGCCGCGGGGACCACCGTGTCCCGCGAGGGCGCGACGGGAACCGCGCGCCCGAGGCCGCCGCTCGGACCCGGCCCGCGCCGGGTGCCGCCGAACGGCGGCAGCGGCGCCCGCTGCGGCAGCGCGGGCGGGATGATGGTGATGAGCGACTGCCCGCGGTCTATGCGCCACGACCCCGTCACTACGAGCACGATGACGCCCGCGTGCAGCACGGCGCTCGCGGCCCAGGTGAGGAGCGCGAGCCGCGACCGCGCGAGCGGGACCTTCCATGGCCTAAACAGTTGCGAGCACCTTTCCGAGCCGCTCCGCCGCCTGGACGAGCCGCGGCGCCGCGACCGTGAGTGCGATGCGGAAGAACCCCTCGCCGCCCCCGCCCGCACCGAACCCGCTCCCGGGCAGCGTCACCACGCCCGCGTCCTCGAGCGCGCGGCGCTGGAACGCTGCCGAGGGCACGCCCTCGGGGAGCGGCACCCAGACGTACATCGTCGCCTGCGGCGTCTCGGGCTCGAACCCCTGGGCCCGGAGCGCGGGAAGCATCGCGTCGCGCCGCTCCCTGAACCGCGCGACGTACTCGCGGGCGAGCGCCTCCGCCTGGGGGAGCACCGCGGCGCCGGCGGACTGGATCGCGAGGAACGCCCCGGTATCCACGTAGGTCTTCACGCGCGCCAGCGCGGCGATGAGCTCGGCGCGTCCCACCGCCCAGCCGAGCCGCCACCCGGTCATGCAGAACGTCTTCGAGAGCGAGTGGAACTCGACCGCCTGCTCGCGCGCGCCCGGGATCTCGAAGATGCTCGGCGCGACGTAGTCGTCGAACGTGATCTCGCAGTACGGATTGTCGTAGGCGATCACGATGTCGTGCCGGCGACAGCACGCGACCGCGCGCTCGAGGTACTCGCGCGACGCGACGGCGGCGGTCGGGTTGTTCGGGTAGTTGAGATACACGAGCTTCGCGCGCCGCAGCACGTCGGCCGGAAGGTCGTCGAGCTCGAGCAGAAACCCCGTGCGCGCGGTGAGCCCGGCGCGGTACGGCGCTCCGCCCGCGAGCACCGTGCCCCCCTCGTACACCGCGTAGCCCGGCTCGGGCACGATCGCCACGTCTCCCTCATCCAGCAGGGCCATCGCGAGGTGCGCGATTCCCTCTTTCGAGCCGAGCAGCGGGTGCAGCTCGGTGAAGGGATCGACCTGCACGCCGAAACGACGCTGCAGGTACGCGGCGGCCGCCTCCCGGAACGCCGGCAGCCCGAGCTGGAACGCATAGCGGCTCATCGCCGGATCGCGCGCCGCCCGCGCCAGCGCCTCGACGGCCGCCGCGGGCGGCGCCAGGTCCGCGTCCCCCGCCCCGACGTCGATCACGTCCACCCCCTGCTGGACCAGCCGCCGCTTGATGGCGGGGATCTCGGCCATGGGGTAGACGGGCAGTAAGGACAAGCGCTTGCTGAATCGAGTCACGCGCGCACCTGCATGTTGGTACGCACTAAGTCCCGCTTCGTTAACAACCTGGAATCTACCCCGCGCCGCCCTCTACCGCCCTTTCTTCCGCCCCGATCCCCTGCCGCGCGAAGAAGTCTTCACACGCCCGCCGCACCTCCTCCCAGGGCCCCGCGACGCGCGACGCCGGCGGCAGGCCTTCGAGAATCAGCTGGCCGTACCGCTTCGTGACGACGCGCCGGTCGAGCAGCACGACCGCTCCCACGTCGGTCTTGCTGCGGATCAGCCGCCCGAATCCCTGTTTCAGCTTGAGCGCCGCGTTGGGCACGAGGTAGTGCGTGAAGCCGTTCAGCCCTCGCGCCTCGAGGCGCTCGAGGCGCGCCGCGGTGAGCGGCTCGGTCGGCACCTTGAAGGGCAGCTTCGCGAGGATCAGCGCGCACAGCGCCCGGCCCGGGACGTCCACACCCTCCCAGAACGAATCGGTGCCGAGCAGGATCGCGTTTCCCGCCTCGCGGAAGCGGCGCAACAGCTGGTCCCGCTGGCCTTCCCCCTGCACCAGCAGCGGCCAGCGGCTGCCGACCCCGCCGCGCACCGCCTCCGCCGTGCGCCGCAGGGCCCCGTGGCTCGTGAACAGCGCGAACAAGCCGCCGTCGCACGCATGCGCCAGCTCCACCAGCACGCGGGCGACTGCGGCGTCGTGCCCCGGCTCGTCGTCGCGCGGCTCGGGCAGGTCGGTCGGGATGCCGAACAGGCACTGCGACGGGTAATCGAACGGTGAGGCGTGGATCTCGCGCGCCTTGACGCGAGAGGGCGGCAGGTCGAGGCCGAGCCGCTCCTCCAGGTAGGTGAACTCACCGCCCGCCGCGAGCGTGGCCGACGTGAGCACCACCGTCTCCACCCGGTCGAACAGGTTCTCCTTGAGGATCGGCGCGAGGTCGAGCGGCACCGCGGCGAGCGAGAGGTTCACGGTCTTGCGGCCCCCGCCCCGGCGCTCGAGCCAGCGGACCGCGGCCGGTCCGCCGGATGGGGGCCGCAGCGCGGCGGTCAGCCCGGCCGCCACGCTGTCGAGCCGGCGCACCACGCCGCGCAGCTCGCCGACGAGTTGGGCGGGCCGCTCCGCGGGGTCATCGAGCGACAGCCGATCGGCGATGGTCTCCACGCCGTCGCGCAGTCGCGAGAACGCGAGCAGCAGGTTCTCGAGCCCCACACCCAACCCCCCGGCCCACACCCCGTCCGCGGCGAACTCGTCTCGCAGCCGCAGCACGGGGGCCGGCCCCGGTTCCGCCTCGAGCCGCTGCGCGAGCAGGGTGAAGACGTCGTCCGCCGCCCGCCGCGCCGCCGCGAGGGCGTCGGACAGGCTTTGCTGCACGAGGTCGCGGCTCGCCGCCGAGAGCAGGTCGGCGCGGTGGTGGAGCGCCAGGCGCAGGGTCGACAAGAGCCCCCGGCCGTTCTTGTCGAGCCGCGACAGGAGCCGGTCGACGCCGAGCCGGCTCACCTGTGCGCCCAGGTGCATCGCGGCCACGTCCTCGAGGTGGTGCGCCTCGTCCAGCACCAGTCGGCGGTAGGGCGGCAGGACCGCCGCCTCCTGCCAGTTGTCGGACGCCATCCGCACCGCGAGATCGCTCGCGAGCAGGTGGTGGTTCACGACGACGACATCCGCTTCCGCCGCGAGGCGTCGCGCCTGGAACAGGAAGCAGCGCTCGAAATGGGGGCACTTGAGGCGGGTGCAGAGGTCGGACTCGGCGGCCACCGCGTCCCACACGTCGGCGCTCGGCTCGTCCGGCAGGTCCGCGAGGCTGCCGTCGCTCGTCCGCGCGGCCCAGGCCGCGAGGGATCCGAGCTCGGCGCCCCGCGTCTCGTCGAACAGCGAGTGCTCCGCCGCGCGCGCCTGCTCCAGCCGCGCCAGGCAGAGGTAGTTCCGCCAGCCCTTCAAGAGCGCGAACGTGGGCGAATGGTCGCCCGTGCCGAGCGCGCGCGCGAGGATCGGCAGGTCCTTCCCGACGAGCTGCTCCTGCAGGTTGATCGTGTTGGTGGACACGATGGTGCGCTCGTCGTTCTCGCGCGCCCAGACCAGCGCCGGGACGAGATACGCGAACGACTTCCCCACCCCGGTGCCCGCCTCGAGCAACGCCACGCCGCCGTCGTTGTAGACGTCCGCGATGTAGGCCGCCATGTCGCGCTGGCTCGGCCGGTCCTCGAAGCTGCCGAAGGCGCGGGCGACCGGGCCGCGCGGGGCGAGCAGGCTCGCGACATCGAACGGGTCGAGCCGCGTCGTGGCGCGCGGGCGGCGGCACTCGACCACCACGTAGCAGTCGGTGACCGCGTTGTCGACGATCGCGAACCCGACCCCGCCGTCGTGCAGGCGGGCGGCGACCGAGAGATCGGCGCCCGACGGGTCGAGCACGCCGCTCGGGTGGTTGTGGAGGAACAGCTCACCCCGCCCGGCGATGCCCGGCAGCGCGAGCACGGCGTCTACGGTGCCGCGCGCCACCACGCGCGCCTCGACGATCAGCCCGTCGGCGTCGGGGCGCGCCACGAACGACACCTCCCGCCCGTGAGCCGCGGCGATCTCCGCGCGCAACAGCTCGCGGACCGCGGGCGCGAGGCGCTCCACGCTCACGTCTTCAGCTCGCGCTTCTTCGCCGCCGGGAACAGCACGTTGTTGAGGATGAGGCGATAGCCGGGCGAGTGCGGGTGGAGCGACAGGTCGGTCGGCGGGTCGCCGATCTGGTGCTGCTGGTCCTCGGGGTCGTGCCCCCCGAAAAACGTCCAGGTCCCCTTGCCGTGGTCCCCATGAATGTACTTGACCCACGGGGCCCCCTCCTCTTCGCCCAGCACGACCACGCTCGGCTTGAGGCGGGTGCGCGTGAACGACGTCGTGAGCCCGTAGAAGTCGGGGATCACCTGCCGGTGGTCCTGGACCAGCATCGTCGGCACCGGGTCGATCTTGGCGCTGAAGTTGAACAGCGTGAAGGCGCCGAGCGGCTGGCGGCGCGGCCCGGCGTTCACCTGGTGCCCGTCGATGTCGGAGAAGCTCGCGATCGACGGGTTCGGCTCGAGCCGCGCGCCGGTGAACGCCAGGCTCTCCGACCAGTCCATCCGGGCGTCGGCCTGCGGG
>DASPXO010000057.1:0-14316 GCA_035637235.1 Gemmatimonadales bacterium
GATCTCGTAGGCGCGCTTCATGAGGTGGTAGAGAGTGTGCTCATCGCGATGGACCCACGGTGCAGGGAGCCTTTCGTCGAGGAACCCCCACCGGAGTCGAACGGCTCCGTGGAGACGCCCGTACTGGTAGAGCGCGTAGAGCGATGAGCAGCGAATAGTAGTTCGCGTCCGGGCTGCTCTTGGCCACCTCCAGGCGCGGCACCTGGATTCCGAGCGCGTGGCAGTAGGGGTTGGCTCTGCTGCTCATGGCGCGGAACCCGCCGGCGACCGCGACGCTCCCGGTCCCCGGGCTCCCGAGAGGGCGATAACACCATCAATCCCAATTTGACAGAGCGCATCATGGAGGGTGCCGTGTCCATTCTTCACTTTAGCGTGAGGATGAAGATACCGTGGCCCACGGCCGCCGAGTCGTTGGTGCGCGCCGACTGGAAGGCGATGCGCCGTTGGGTTTCGCGCCTTCCGATTGGATCGTCGCGCGCTATGTTGGGGTAAGCGGTCGAAGGGAACTCTTCATGCGGCTGTCTCTCCGGTTCATCATTCCCCTCTTCCTCGCACTCGGCGCCTTCGCCTACGCGGCCGTGCCGCTCGTCGATAAGCTGACCCTGCAGTGGTTCATGAGGGATCTCGACATCCGCGCCAGCCTGATCGCCAACACCATCCAGGAGCCCCTCCAGGATCTGATCCAGACGGGCAACCGGACCCGGATGCTGCGGTTCTTCAGCCGGATCTCGGAGGATGAGCGCCTCTTCGCCATGGGGTTCTGCCCCTCGGCCCCGGGCCAGCCGGTGATCACGCCGACGCTGCCGCCCCAGATCCGGTGCACGGAGCTGCGATCGTTTTCGGGCAGCTCAGGCCACCTGTTTCGCAGCGCGAACGGACCGCTCCTCGTCTCGGTGAGGCCCCTGGAAGCCGCGGGCGTGCCGGTCGGGCGCCTGATCGTCGTGCATGACATGAGCTTCATCGCGCGCCGCAGCGCGGAGACACGCAAGTACCTGTACCTGTTCTTCGTCGGCCTGGTGGCGACGGTCTCGCTCATCACGGTCGTCATCGCCCAGCTGAGCTGGCGCGGCTGGGTCCAGGGTCTCCGCGCGCTGCTGCGGGGCGAGGGGCTGGTGCGTCGGTCCGACGAGCGCCGAGTGCGTGAGCTGCCGGAGCTGCGGCCCATCGCCAGCGACCTGCGCGCCCTGATCCGAGACCTCGAGGCGGATCACCGATCGCGCGACGAGGACCAGCTCGCCTGGACGCCCCAGACCCTGCGCGCGATCCTCCGGACCGACCTGCCCGAGCAAGAGGTGCTGGTCGTGTCCAACCGGGAGCCCTACATCCACGTCCGCCGGGGCGACAGCGTCGCGCTGTGGCGGCCCGCGAGCGGGCTGGTGACCGCCATGGAACCGATCATGCGAGCCTGCTCGGGCACGTGGATTGCGCACGGAAGCGGCTCCGCCGACCGCGAGGTGGTGGATGCGCACGCACACGTAGCGGTCCCGCCGGAGCAGCCGGCTTATCAGCTCCGCCGCGTCTGGCTGACGCCCGAGCAGGAGGCAGGCTACTACTATGGGTTTGCGAACGAGGGGCTGTGGCCGCTGTGCCATATCGCGCACGTGCGTCCGATCTTCCGCACGTCCGATTGGGAGCAATACGCCACGGTCAACCGGACGTTCGCCCGCGCCGTGGTCGAGGAGGCGAAGTCGCCCGACCCCATCGTGCTGGTCCAGGACTACCACTTTGCGCTCTTGCCCAGAATGATCCAGGAGTCGCTGCCGGCTGCGACCATCGTTTCCTTCTGGCACATTCCGTGGCCGAATCCGGAGGCGTTCGCGATCTGTCCCTGGCGGGAGGAGCTGCTCGACGGATTGTTGGGCTCCAGCATTCTCGGGTTCCACACGCAGTTTCACTGCAACAACTTCGTCGACACCGTCGACCGCCTGCTGGAAGCGAGGGTCGACCGGGAGATGTTCACCGTCTCGTACCGGGGCCAGTTGACGGCGGTCAAGCGCTATCCGATTTCGATCGAGTGGCCGCCTTCGCCGGCCCTGGTCGGCAAGCCGGTCGAGCAATGTCGCGCTGAGGTGCGGCAACGCCACGGTTTGCCGGCGGATCAGGCCATCGGCGTCGGGGTCGACCGCCTCGACTATACGAAGGGCATCGAGGAGCGGCTGCGTGCGGTGGAACGGCTGCTGGAGATGGAGCCGGAATGGGTCGGCAGGTTCACGTTCATCCAGATCGCCGCGCCCACGCGCAGCCGCATCGAGCAGTACCAGGAATACGACACGCGCGTGCGGGCCATGGCGGCGCGGATCAATGAGCGCTTCGCCGCCGCCGCGCATCCGCCGATCGTCCTCCTCGTGGAGCACCACCAGCCGCAGGACATCTACGAGTACTATCGCGCCGCGGAGGTGTGCATGGTCACGAGCCTGCACGACGGCATGAACCTCGTGGCGAAGGAGTTCGTGTCGTCGCGCGACGATGAGCGCGGCGTGTTGATCCTGAGCCAGTTCACGGGCGCCGCACGAGAGCTGCCCGAAGCGGTCATCGTCAACCCCTACGACACGGATCAGTGCGCCGCGGCGCTCCACATGGCGCTGTCGATGCCCGCCGGGGGTCAGCGAGCCCGCGTCCGGCTGATGCGCGGGCTGATTCAGGAGTTCAACGTGTACCGCTGGGCGGGGCGCATGCTGATCGATGCGGCGAGCATGCGGCGCCGCGGTCGCCTGCTCGACCGGGCCGCGACGCCGGAACGGCTGTCGCGCCGCCGTCCGGCTCGCCGCGACGCAGGCCGCGCTAAATGACACGGTGGGGCGACGGGGTGCCCCTGCGCCCCCGTGCCCCCGTGCCGCTGTGCCGCTGTGCGTCTAGTATTTCCCCGCAGACACGATCGGGTCTCCCGAGCCGTCCTTGCTGTTCTTCGACAGCCCGCCGTTGTCGAGCTTCATCTGCGCTTCCACCGAGCCAGGCGAGGCGGTGGGATGACTCGAGAGGTACAGCGCCGCCGTGCCGGCGGCGTGTGGTGAAGCCATCGACGTCCCGCTGAGCGTCGCGTACGCGCCGCCCTTGTAGGTCGAGAGGATGCTCACCCCGGGCGCCGCCATGTCGACGCAGGTTCCGTAGTTCGAGAAGGACGCCTCGTTGTCGCCCTGGTCGATGGCGCTGAGCGTGATGATGCCGTTGTTCGTGCCCGCGCCGGCGCGCGCCGGCGAGGAGTTGCAGGCGTCCGCGCCGCTGTTGCCGGCGGCGAGCGCGTACACCACGCCACTCACCGCCGAGTTTCGCACCGCGTCGTCCAGCGCCGTGCTCGCGCCGCCGCCCAGGCTCATGTTCGCGACGGCGGGCTTGGTCGCATGCTGCGTCACCCAGTCCACGCCCGCGATCACGCCGCTGGTGCTGCCGCTGCCACCGCAGCCCAGCACCTTCACCCCGTGCAGCGGGGCGCCCGGAACCACGCCGACCACGCCCTGCGCGTCGTCCTTTGCCGCCACGGTGCCCGACACATGCGTGCCGTGCCCGTTGCAGTCCTTGTTGGGTCCGCCCGCGAAGTTCACGTGCTCCACCACGTTCAGGTCGGGATGGTTCCGGTCGATCCCCGTGTCGATGATGTACACGTTTACGTTGGTCACCGCGCCCGAGCCGTTGCCGGCGAGCGTGGAGGAGACGTCGGCATCGATGCGGTCGATGCCCCAGGGCAGGGACTGCGCGACCGCCTCCATCACCTGGTCCGGCTCGACGTAGCGCACGCGCGGATCGGCCTCCAGCGCGGCGGCGGCGCGGTGGGAAAGTACCGCCGCGAAGCCGCGCAGGGCGTGCTGATAGACGAAGTCCGGCACGCTGCCGTGCGCCTGGGACATCGCGCGGGCCAGGCCGGGCACGTCGGCCGAACCGACGTTGTCCCGGAAGACCACGATGTACCGCGCCGCAGCGGGCGTCACGCTGAACGACGGCTCGGTGGGAGCGGGCGAGGTCCCGCGCTCGGGAGTGCAGGCGGCCGCCACCGCAAGCAGGGCGGCGACGAGAAGGCGGAGACGCATCGGTGGTCTTCCTCCTTGGAAGTCGGACTGTGTGGTGCTGCGTCAACAAGTCTGCGTGCTGGCATGGCCGGAGGCGCACGAAGCGTGCCGTCTAGTCGAGCGCAGTCGCCCCGTCGAGGCGCAACCAACCAGTGGATTTGTCGCGTTGTCGCTGCAAGGATAGGGCGTGAATGCGACAGAAGGCCGTTGTTCTAGAGGGGGCCGGCTCCTCGTTCGCCCCGGCCAGACTCGGAGGGCTCTGGAGATTGGATCGGCATGCCACAAACGGAGGCCCGACGACGCAATGCCAAGGAGCGCGTGATTCTCGAGAGCCAGGCGACGGCAGTGCCCGCACCGGGGTCGAAGTGGCCGGCGGAGCGCCACACTTCCTGGAACGCCTCCGCGGCCGCCAACTCGGCCAGCGCCGCGTCCCACAGGATCGCGTAGGCCTCGGCATAGACAAACAAGCGGTAGCGGGCGCACAGCTCCCGATGGGCCGCGAGGTCTTCCTGCGCGATTTGCCGCAGGAGTAGGGCGTCGGGGGCGGGGGCGGGGGCGGTCATAAAGCGTCTCTGAATGGACGTGGTGAAGAGTGTGTCAGGCGGCATGAGGTAACGCGCGCGCAAACCAGCGTGCCTCCCCCGCCCTGCCCCGGGCCACCGCAGCGCGCATTACAGCCGGCCCCGGCGTTTGAGATCTAGGTACTTGGCCACCACCGCCTGCGCCGCCCGCTCGGGCGGCACGTCCAGCACCAGCACCCCCGCACGGCGCATGTGGCCGAGGGCCTCCTCGCGCGCGTGCAGCAGCTCCTCGGCCGCCGCTTTCCGGAACGCATCGTGCACCGCACCCGGGCGCAGCGCGGCCACTGCGTCCAGCTCGGGGTTCCGCAGCGTGACGGCGAGCGGCAGGTGCCGCGGGCGCAAGGAAGCCACGTGCGCCACGAGCGCGTCGGAAGCGAAGCGGTCGATCACGTCGGTGAAGAGCACGGTGAGCGCGCGCTTGCGATTGCGGGCGGCGAGGTAGCGGAAGGCGCCCGGGTAGTCAGGTTCGACGAGCTTCGGCTCCACCACCGCGAGGACGTCGAGCACGCGCTTCAGGCCGAGGCGGCCGCGTTGCGGCGCGACGAAGTGCTGCACGCCGTCGGCGAACGCCATCACGCCCACGTTGTCGTCGTGCTGCGCCGCGGCGTAAGCGAGCTCGAGCGCGGCCTGCACGACGTAGTCGAGCCGGGACACGCCCGCGATCTCGGCGGTGAGCAGCCGGCCGGTGTCGAGCACGAGCAGCACGTGCTGGCGCCGCTCGGCCTCGTACTGCCGCGTGATCACCTTGGTGCGCTTGGCGGTGGCCTTCCAGTCGATGTGCCGCAGGTCGTCGCCCGGCACCCACTCCCGCAGGCTCTCGAACAGCCGCCCCTCGCCCAGCTCGCGGATCGGCTTCACGCCTTGCTCGCGACGCCGCAGCGCCTGGGTCAGCGAGGCCCGCAGCCGGATCGTCACGAGCGGCGGATATACGCCCGCGTCCCAGGGCAGGGGCAGCGTCGCGCGCTTGAGCCCCAGGCCGAGCGGGCCGATCGAGTCTACGACGAACGCCCCCGCGCGCTCGCGCCCGCGCCGCCGCGGCCGGACGGCGAGCGTCTCGCGCGTTTCGCCCCGCCGCGGAACCACGAGCTCGCGGGGCGGCTGCGTGCCGCCCAGGAGATCGGGCCGCACCTCGCGCGCCCGCAGCCGTGCGCCCCGGCGCGAGGCATTGACCCAACGGTAGCTCACCCGCCCGGTGTGTCCGACCGAAAAGGCGGGCGGCGCCTCCCGCTCCACGGTCAAGTGGCCCTCTCCCACGGGGACCGCCCGGAGCGCGTCGAGCCAGACGGCAAGCAGCAGCAGGGCGTCGGCGCCGAGCAGCGCGTCCAGGGCCCAGGAGACCCGGTACCCCAGGACCCCCAGAACGCAGAGGGCCGCGCCCAGCCTGAGCGCGCGCCGGGTGCAGAGGATCATGCCGTCGGCACGTCCGTCTTGTCGAGGATCGCCTGGAGCGCCGCGTCGGCCGTCACGCCCTCCAGCTCGAGCTCGGGGGCGACGCTGATCCGATGGCGCAGCACGGCGGTCGCGAGGTGCTTCACATCGTCCGGGATCACGTAGTCGCGCCCGTCCAACAGGGCGGCGGCGCGCGCCGCCTTGAGGAGCGACACGCCCGCGCGCGGGCTCGCGCCGAGCGTGAGGGAGGCGGCCTCGCGGCTGGCGCGCACGATCGCGGTGATGTACGCCGTGATTTGCGGCTCCGCCCGCACCGCCTCGACCGCGCGGCGCAACCGCTCGAGCCCCTCCCCATCCGTCACGGACGCCACGCCGTACGTCGCCGGCCGGTCGGCCTCGAACCCCTCGACGTAGCGCGTGAGAATGCCCTGCTCGTGCGCGGCGTCGGGGTAGCCGATCAGCACCTTGGCCATGAAGCGGTCGAGCTCCGCCTCCGGCAGCGGGTACGTCCCCTCGAACTCGATCGGGTTCTGCGTGGCGAATACGGTGAAGACCGCGGAGAGCGGATGCCCGACGCCGTCCACCGTGACGGTGCGCTCCTGCATCGCCTCGAGCAGCGCGGCCTGAGTCTTGGCCGGCGCGCGGTTGATCTCGTCCGCGAGGACCAGGTCGGCGAAGATGGGTCCCGCCTTGAAGGTGAACTCGTGCGACCCGGTGAGGATCGAGACGCCGGTGATGTCGGCGGGCATCAGGTCCGGGGTGAACTGGATCCGCCGGAACTTCACGTCGAGCGCCAGCGCCAGGGTGCGCACGAGCAGGGTCTTCGCGGTGCCGGGCACCCCCTCGAGCAGCACGTGGCCGCGCGCGAGCAGGCACACGAGGACGTCGCGGGCGGCGGCCTCCTGCCCCAGCACGACCCGCTGCACCGCCTCTAGGATGCCGCGCGCGTCCGCGAGCGAAGCTCCTCCCACACGTCCTCCGCAGCTTGGGCGGCCGCGAGCGCGCGCTCGGGACCGCCAGGTTGCGACACGAGCCCCTGCAGCCGTCGCGCCGCGTCGCGGCCCGCGGGCGTCGGCAGCGCGAGCTCGAGCCCCGCGAGCCACGACCGCTGCTCGTCGGGGCGCAGGATGCCGGCGCGGCCGAGCCGCCGCCGGAGCCCCGAGACCGTGAGCGCGACGGCGGTGTCCACGCCGGCCGCGCCCTCGAGCCCGGCCGCGAGCGCTTCCAGGTGTTCGAGCGGCGAGCGCCGGCGCGTCTCGATCACCCGGCGCGGCGGGCCGAACCGCACCGCCGCCACCGCCACGGCGACGACACCCACGCCCAGGAGCTGCAGCATCGCCCAGCCGGCGGGCGTGGAGGTGAGCCAGTGCCACGCGGCGGAGAACAGCCAGCTCTTGTCACCGTACCCGTGGTGGTACTCGTCCACCGTCACCGAGCGCGTCCCCCCCGCGAGGAACCACGGGACCACCACGAGGCCGGCGTCGGTCTCCTTGAGCGCACGGTTGCGAAGGTAGCGTGCATCGGCGAGCAGGATCGCCCCGCCCCCGCCGCGGAACTGGAGCCGCAACGCGACGGGGCGGCCATCCCGCGCCCGGAGCAGCGTATCGAGCGCCGCGGGCGCGAGTGTGGCGCACGCCTCCGCGCCTTCCTCGTCAGCCGACGCGCCCCCGCCCCCCGCGCGCAACGACTCCGGCGGCACCCGCCAGAGCACGCGCCGTGTCCGCGGCGCGCGCCAGCCCGGCTCCGGCAGCTCGATCGGGATCGAGTCGACGCCGGACCGCGGCCACCCGACCGGGCGGCTGCGGTAGGCGAAACACCGCTCGATGCCGGTGTAGCCCGCGACGAAGATCCGGCCGCCGCGCGCCACGTAGCCGCGCACCGCCGCGATCTCCTGCGCCGTAGGGACGTTGATGTCGAGAAAGGCGAGCAGCCGCCGCGGGTCGGGCCGGGCGGTGTCCTCCGCGAGGGCGAACAGAGCATAGCGGCGCGGCCGCACCGCCACCCCGAGCCGACGCAGCGCCTCCGCCAATCCCTTGGCGCCGTTTGGGCCCGTCGAGTAGGTCGAAAGCCGCAGGTCTTCGACGGGCGTCCCGGGCCCCCCGGCCCCCTCGCGCAGACCGACCACGGCGGCCACGACCAGCGCCGCCGCGGATCCCGCCACGAGCGTCAGCTCACCGCGTCGCAACGTGGTATGCCGCCACGGCGCTCGCCCGGCGGTCGAACAGGCCCCAGTCGTCCGGCCCGCACGGGGCGCCGCCGAAGACGTGATGGTACAGACGCCCGACCAGGTCGGCGAACTCGGATCGGCCCGCGTCGTCGAACCGCGCCTCCGCGACGTATTCGGCGGGCGTCTTCGAAGCGCGGAACTGCACGGCGCGCCGGCCGTCCAGCTCCAGCACCAGGGCGATGAAGCGGTGCGCCAGCGCCTCCGCGTAGCGTGCCGCGGAGCCCAACCGGCGGGCCTCGTCCAGATGCCAGGCGGCGTCCCGGTTCGGAACCGGAGCCGCCGCGCCGGTGCTGTCCGGCCGGCGCTTCGATCGGAGCGCCCGCCCGATCACGTACGCCAGATGCGCGAAGATGGCGACGAGCACGGTCGTCATCGCGCCGAGGACGAGGTAGTACGCGACGGGATGCGCCACGTGCAGGGCGTCCAGCCAGTCCAGCACGCCCTCAAAGAGATCCTCCAGCCAGCCCAGCGGGCGGCGAGGGGCTTGCCACGCGTAGTCGCGCGCCGCGAACACCTCGCGCAGCACCGCGCGCAGCGAGTCGGGCGCCGGCTGCTGAAAGGCAGGGTTCACGCGGTCGCGGGTTCGATCCCGATGTGACGGCTCAGGAGCTCAAGGTCAAACGCCTCCTTGCGCACCCGGAGGTCGTAGTAGAAGAGCGTGAACACGCAGCTCGTGAACGGATAGATTAGGAGGGAGAGCAAGACCCAGAGAATCAGCGACGGTACCAGCACGAGCGGCGAGATGAGCGTGGCCACGAGCGTAACGACGCCGGCCCCGACAACGAAGAGAAAGAACAGGGCGGAGACGACGAGGTACAGGACCAGGGCCCGGCCCTTGAACCCCTTGGTGAGCGCCCAGGAGCGCCCCACGCCGTCGCTGCCCGCCGGGAGCGGCTCCAGCACGGCGGCCTGCACCGCCACCGACAATCCGCAGGCCACGACAATGCCGGGGATCACCAACAGCAGCGTCGCGAGCACGACCAGGATGCCCGACGCGAAGCCCGCGCTCAGCGTCCGCCCGATCTTGCTCAAGGCGTACTCGAGCGCCTCCCGCAGCTGGGGCTCGCGTCCCAGGTACGCTTCCGATACCACCCGGATGGCGGCGCCGGTCACCAGGAGATAGCCGACGATGCTCAGGCACGTGGACAGAAGGTAGAGGCCGGGTCGAGCGGTCACCCCTCCGCCCAGCTGGACGTACAGGCCAAGGGCTTGGGGCGCACCCTGGCATACCACCCCGACGCCGCTCAGCACGCCGAAGTGCCGCCGCAAGATCGCAAACGCCCCATCGAGGATCTCGCCTACCGACATCGGACGCAGCTCATAAGTGGCCATGGGCCCTCCCGGGCGATAAGATGCGTGGGTGACGTCGAGCCCGCGAGCCCCCGCTCCGACCCTGCCACAGTTCGCGCGCCGCCTGGCGATCGAGACGCCGGAGCACCTGGTCCTCGAGCTCGAGCTCGCGGGACTGGGGTCGCGGGTCGCAGCCGCCGTGTGCGACGCCTTGATCCTCGTGCTCCTGTATGTGGCCCTGGCGCTCGTGTCCGTCCTGGTTGCGGGACCCAGCGAGGGCAGCGCGGGCGACCGGTGGCGAGGCTGGTACGCCGCCGTCACGGTGCTCCTCTTCTTCCTCGTCGGCTGGGGCTATTTCCTGCTGTTCGAGGCGCTGAACGGGGGCCGGACGCCGGGGAAGCGCTACATCGGCATCCGGGTCGTGATGGACACGGGGCACTCGCTCACCTTCGCCGCGGCCGCGACGCGCAACCTGGTACGGATCGTGGATGCGCAGCCCCTGTTCTCGTACGGGATCGGGGTGCTGTTCGTGTTCTTCCATCCGCAGAACAAGCGGCTCGGTGACCTCGCGGCCGGAACGATCGTGGTGCGGGACCGTCCGGAAGACCTGCGGCTGGCCGCGGGCGGCGCGGAGGCGGCGGTGGAGGAGCCCCTGGAGGCGGGACCGCCCGAGCTGGCTGACGACGAATTCCGGCTGCTCGAGCAGTTCCTCGACCGCGCGGACCAGCTGGAACAGACGCGCCGGACGCGGCTGACGCTGGCGTTGACGCGCCGGTTCGCGCCGCGCGTCTCCCGGCGCGACCCGGATCCCGAGGCCTTCCTGCGCGGGCTCCACGCAGCGGAATTCCACCGCCGGCGCGGCCGCCTCGCGGCCCGCCGGGCGGGCGCGGGGCGCACGTCCGTCCTTGCCGAACGGTTCGTCGCCCGCAAGCAAGCGTCCTGGGAAGCTTTCCGGGCGCTCGCCATCGGCGCCGAGCGCTCCGGGCTGCGGAGCCTCGGCGCGCCGCAAATTCCGGCGTTCGCCGCGCGGTATCGCGAGGTGGCGGCCGACCTGGCCCGGGCGCGCACCTACGGAGTGGATCCGCGCGTGCTCGAGTACCTCGAGCGCGTCGTCGGCGCGGGCCACAACGCGCTGTACAGCGCCCGCGGCGTCGCCCGGCCGCGGCTGGGGCGGGTGGTGCTCGGCGAGCTGCCGGCCGCCGTCGTGCGGGCGCGCGCCTACGTGGTGACCGCACTCCTGGTGTTCGCGCTCCCGGCCGCCGCGGGCTATTTCCTCATCCGGGAGCGCCCGATGGTCGCGTACGAGGTCCTGCCCGACGGCATGATCGCGCGCGCCGAGGCGGGGCAGCGGCGCCGGGCCGAGCAGCACGGGTACGCCGAGGCGCCCTCCCTGTACCTCCCGATCGTCGCGTCCACGATCGTCACGAACAACCTGCAGGTCGCCTTCGCCGCCTTCGCCTTCGGCATGACGGCAGGGCTGGGGACGATCGTCGTCCTTGGGTTCAACGGCCTGTTCTTCGGCTCGGTGCTGGGCCTGTTCGCGAACTACGGGCTCGCGAGCTGGCTCCTAACGTTCGTGGCCGGGCACGGCGTATTCGAGCTCACGGCGATCTTCATCGCCGGCGGGGCGGGGCTGCTGCTGGCACGGGCGCTGGTGGCGCCCGGCGACCTGACCCGCCGCGACGCGCTCGTGGTGTTCGGACGAACCGCCATCCGCATGGTGGGCGCGGCGACGCTGCTCCTGTGCCTGGCGGGCGCGATCGAAGGCTTCTTGTCCGCGAGCGACGCGGCCCCGGGCTTCAAGTACGCCGCGAGCGCGCTCTCGGCGCTCTGCCTCGTCCTGTACCTGCGAAATGGATGGAGCTACCTCAAGCGAGCCCCGGCGGGGCCGCCCTGACCCTGTCGCTCCGCCGACTCACCGGTCCAGGGTTTCCAGGATGCGCTGCATCTTGCGGGCGAGCGTCTCGATCCGTTTCAGGCTCGCGAGGGTTTCGTCGCCCAGCTTCTCGGCGTCGAGCAGCAGCAGCTGGGTCTCGGCCAGGACGGCCGCCAGGGGGTTCGACAACTCGTGCCGGAGCCGGCGCAGCGGGTCGGCGGCCTCGGCCATCTACAAGAGGGAGCGGTACAGGTCGCGCAGGTGATGATCCCGCAGATCGCGAACCGACTGCCACAGGTCTTGCTCCGAGGTCGCGCAGAAGATCTCCGCGGTCGAGCGCTCCCCCTCGGTGTCGGCCTCGCCGTACAGGATCCGGCCGCGCCAGATCCCGTCCTCGGCGTGGCGCACCAGAAGACGAATGGCAATCAGTTGTCCGTCGAATCGGATGGGGGGAAGGTCGTGGACGACGGCTTCGCTGCTGTCGGGTGCGCTATACCGTGCCGGTTGTCCGGGCATGCGGGACCGCTAGGGCTGGTTTTGGTAAAGATATAACGGCCGCCCACTTACGCAATACTTGAGGGGCTAGGGGCCAGGGGCTCGGGGCTAGGGGTGACCCCGATGGCTCGCGCCTAACCCCGAGCCCCGAATCCCGAGCCCCTAGTCCCCAGTCACAAGACCCGCGACGGCACGGGTGTGAACGTGATCAGGAACAGCACTACCCCCGTCCAGGCCAGGGGGCGGCGCGAGGGCGGCAGCGGGCGGTACGCGTCGAGCACGGGAGGGTGTCCCAGATGCCCTCGCGAAAGCATCAACACCAGGATGCCCCAAAACAGCCAGAACGACCAGAGGTAGCCGAGGGCCGTGATGAGTACCCACACCACCTGGGCCACCCGGTAGTGCCAGCGCGGCAGGACCGCGTAGAGGACGTGCCCGCCATCGAGCTGCGAGATGGGGAGGAGGTTGAGCATGGTGACGAAGATCCCCACCCAGCCCGCAAACGCGAGGGGATGCGCCCGCACGGCCGACGCGTCCCCCAAGATCAGATGGCGCAGCGCCCAGGTGAGGAGGGAGTCCCCCAGCGTGAGCTTGACCTCGGCGAAATCGACGAACATCCCGCTCAACCCCTGCATCGGCGGGGCGGTGTGACTCAGCGCGAGACCGACCGCCAGCACCGGGAGCGCCACCACGAACCCCCCGATTGGCCCGGCGATGCCGACGTCGAACAGCTGACGCCGGTCCGACACGATGGTGCGCAGCCGGATGAACGCGCCCATCGTGCCGATGAACGACGGCATCAGCGGCACCGGGATGAAGTAGGGGGGGGATACGTCGAGCTGGTAGCGTCGCGCCGTGAGGTAGTGGCCCAGCTCGTGGCACAGCAGGATTCCCAGCACCGCCAACCCGAACCCGATCCCCGACGACCAGGCCTTGAGGAAGCCGTGGGAGCCGGGAAACCCGCTCGTGAAGAAGGTGAGCCACCCCGTGTAGCGGATGGGTCCCGCGAGCACCGCGCCGGCGAAGGTGACCGAGTAGAGCGTGGCGGCGAACAACAGGCCGTGGAGCAGCCAGCGCTCCCGCCGGGTCGGCCGCGTCACCCGCGTCAGGACCAGGTGGCGGCCGTCGGGCTCGTCGGACCAGTAGTAAGTGCCCGGCCAGCGCGCGAGCGTGGCGGCGAGCGCAGGGGAGGGCCCGGCATGGGCCGGATGTACAAGCGCGTCAATTACTTCCCGGTCCCGGAGGGGGGTGGTTCGCCACGCCAGCAGGAACTCGCTCAGATGCATGGGCGCTCTTGACTCTGGGCACCGGCGGACCTACTATAGGCTCGCACCCCTTCGAACTCCCAACAATCCAGTTTCGACGCGTTCACTCTCCCATCCCCGGGGTTAGCCCGCCGTAGAGCAACGGAGCTGAGCACACGTGGATATCGCTGAACTGAAGAAAAAGTCCGTCGCGGAACTGCATGAGATGGCCGAAACTCTGAACATCACCAACTACTCAGGGCTTCGCAAGCAGGACCTTATCTTCCGCATCGAACAGTCACTCCTCGACTCGGACACGGTGCTCCGCGGCGAGGGCGTGCTGGAGATCCTGCCCGAGGGCTACGGCTTCCTGCGCAGCCCCGACTGGAACTACCTGTACGGCCCCGACGACATCTACGTCTCGCCCAGCCAGATCAAGCGGTTCGATCTGCGCACGGGCGATACGATCATGGGCCAGGTCCGGCCGCCGAAGGAGGGCGAGCGCTACCTCGCCCTCCTCAAGGTCGAGTCGGTCAACGGGGAAGAGCCGGAGAAGGCAAAGCACCGGGTCGCGTTCGACAATCTGCGGCCGCGCTATCCCGAAGAGCGCATCCGCCTCGAGCGTAAGGACACCGACCTCTCGATGCGGGTGATGGACATCTTGAGCCCGATCGGGAAGGGACAGCGCGGCTTGATCGTGTCGCCGCCCAAGGCCGGGAAGACGATCCTCCTGCAAAAGATCGCGAACTCCGTCATCGAGAACCATCCCGAGGTCTACCTCATCGTGCTGCTGATCGACGAGCGGCCCGAGGAGGTGACGGACATGGAGGAGAACGTCAAAGGGCAGAACGTCGAGGTTATCTCGTCGACGTTCGACGAGCCGGCCGACCGCCACGTCCAGGTCGCGGACATGGTGATCGAGAAGGCGAAACGTCTGGTCGAGCACGGTAAGGACGTCGTGATCCTGCTCGACTCGATCACGCGCATGGGCCGGGCCCACAACGTCGTGGTGCCCCACTCCGGCAAAATCCTCTCGGGCGGCGTGGACGCCAACGCGCTGCAGAAGCCGAAGCGCTTCTTCGGCGCGGCGCGCAAGATCGAAGGCGGCGGCTCCCTCAGCATCGTCGGGACCGCGCTCATCGACACCGGCTCACGCATGGACGAGGTCATCTTCGAGGAGTTCAAGGGCACCGGCAACTCGGAAGTCGTCCTC
>DASPXO010000058.1:0-13036 GCA_035637235.1 Gemmatimonadales bacterium
TGCTGAGCCGCCTGCCGTCCAGCGGCTCCACAACGGAAGCAGGCCGGTGGCTGCGCGACATCAGTCTTCCGGCGAAGCGACTCATCGGTCTCGGCAGACTGGAGCAACTTGCCCGGGACTCGGGGCGTCGCCTGCACCGCAGCTGGCTGATCGGTCCGGCGCGGGCCCTGATTGGAGAGACGTTCGATCGCGGCGATTGGCGGGCCGCTGCCGGGCTGCTCGTTCTGTTGGGGGAGCTCGCGGCGGCAATCGACGTCGTCGAGCGCCGGGCGCCCGCGGAGGACGCGCAGGCCCTGCGCGAGGCGGGGAGACGCGCATTGGCGTCGGGGGACGCGGCGCAGCGCATCGCACTGACGATCAGGCGGACGCTCGCCGTTCGACCCGAGGCAGAGACCGGCAGCGTGCTCAGCGTAGCAGTGGCGGACATCGCTCACCGGCTGGTGCGCTCTAGCGACCTGCCCTCGTTCAGCCAGGGAAACTCCGTTGCCTGAGACGGCGAAGGACCTCGAGACCGATCCCAAGTTGCGGGAGACGATCGAGGTACTCTGCGCCTTGATCGCCGCCGCGGCCGACCCCGAGTCGCGCGTCGAGGCGGAGGTCGGCCAGCTGCGCCATGAGCTGCTGGGCCGGCTGCGAGCCGCCGGATCGCGCATGGCGCAGCTCGAGCTCGGCGCTGCGAGACTGAAGGCCATCGCGGATACGGTTCGGGCGCCCGGACAGGAAGAGCGCCGAGACGGGAGGTCGTCGTGAGCCGGCGGGAGAGCGAGCGTGCGGTGGCAGTCCAGAAGATCGAGGATTTGCTCACGGCGGATGACCTGCAGGCCGTCGTCGATCAATATGCCCTGCAGATCCATGACGCCGTTCGGGAGCGACTCGAGGAGCTGCGTGACGCCTACGAAGAGCGACTGCGTAAGCGGGGAGAGGAGTGGCGCAAGGAAGCCGACGCACTGCTGCATCGGCTCAGTGATGCCGAGGCGACGCTCGCGGCGCTGCGGAGTCGGTTCGACGCGCAGCGCGAGGCCGATAACCAGGCCCATGCCCCGGCACCCACGGCGGATCCAGAGAGTCCGGTGGACGCCCCGGTCGGTGTTGCCGATGACCTTCGCGCGCGGGGGTTTGAGGTGATCGACAAGCGGGCGGCGGGCGGCAAGTTGTGGGTGATGGGACCGGCTACCGAGCTGAAACCGGTGATGGCCGAGTTTCAGCGCAAGGGAGTGAAGTTCGGGTTCGCGCCAAAAGGCGGCCGGGCGACTGGTGGGCGGCCGGGTTGGTTCACGAAGGCTGGAAAGTGACGCCCAGCGTTCGCACCACGCTCCGAATCCGCTCCGCGTCCGTCACGCTCCACTCGTACTCGCTGCGCGGCGCGGCGTTGCCGATGACCACCTCCGGTGCGCGGAACGTCATGCCGCTCGGGCGCGTCACCGCGCCCGTGAGGTGCACCTCGGTCACGCCGGTCGCGCCGACCAGTGCTGAGACATTGTCGGCCGTGATCCCGCCACCCGGGAGTATGCCGATCCGACCCGCCGCCTGCCGGACCAGTCGTGCAATGGTCTTCGCGCCCTCCGGTGCGGTGGCCGCCTGCCCCGAGGTGAGCACGCCGTCCACGCCGAGCGCGATCAGCGTTTCGAGCGCTTCGGTCGCATCGCGGCACACGTCAAACGCCCGGTGAAACGTCACCCGCAGCGGCCGTGCGGCGGCCATGAGCTCCCGGGTGCGGTCCTCGTCGATCCTCCCGTCGGCTCGGAGCACTCCCGTCACGATGCCATGCGCGCCCGCCTGTTTGGCGTGGCGAATGTCCTCGAGCATCACCGTGAGCTCAGCGGCCGAGTAGAGGAAGTCACCCCGGCGCGGTCGAACGAGCACGAAAATAGGGATGTCGAGGTGCGCGCGGCACACCGCGAGCGTACCGGCGCTCGGCGTCGTGCCGCCCTCCACCAGGTTGGCGCACAGCTCGATCCGGTGCGCGCCACCCGCGGCGGCGGCGAGTGCGGATTCGATGGAGTCGACGCAGGCTTCGACCAGGATGGGAACGGGCATACGGCGAAGATAGCTGGATGCCCTTGGGTGGGGTCGATGGCGCGACCGGCGCTCATCTTGCTCCTCGCCACGTCCGTTGCCCGGGACGCTGCGGCCCAACGGATTCCCGCGAGCCAGCACGGCTCGGTGACGCAACGCGTCGGCTACACGGACATCGCCGTTTCCTACAACCGCCCGGTGGCTCGAGGACGGCGGCTGTTCGGCGAACTCGTTCGCTGGGGACGCGTCTGGCACCCGGGCGCGGACTCGGCTACGACCATCGGCTTCAGCCGCGACGTCACGATCGCGGGCCACGCCATCGCGGCGGGCCGCTACACGCTGTGGACCATCCCCGAGGAGCCGCCCAAGCCCTGGACGCTGATCCTGAGCCGCGGCGTGGACGTGTGGCATACCGACTATCCCGGAGAAGCGCTCGACGCATTGCGGATCACCGTCGCACCGGAGCAAGGGGCCCACATGGAAGTGCTTGCCTTCTACTTCCCCATCGTCGCTCCCGACTCGACCGTGCTGCGGCTGCACTGGGGCACCACCATCGTCCCCATCACCATCCGACCGAAGTAACCGCGCGCGCCACCTGGGCGTCGCTCCCTACCGCCGAAAGAACAAGAGCGTCGTCACCAGGAAGATCGGCCCGAGAATCCCGAAGCTGTAGGCCATGTACCCGAAAAACGACGGCATCCGGACGCCGTGCTCCTGGGCGATCGCCTTGACCATGAAGTTCGGCGCGTTTCCGATGTAGGTGTTCGCCCCCATGAACACCGCTCCGGTGGCGATCGCGGCGAGGGTGCGCGCCGCCTCGGGTCCCGTCCCGAGAAACGCGCCGAGAAACGTCCCGTGCGCCGTAACGCCCCCGAGCCCGGCGGCGCTGGCGGAGAACGCGAGATAGGTGGGCGCGTTGTCGAGCACGCTCGACAGCAGCCCCGTCGCCCAGAAGAACTGCCATGGCTCGGAGATGCCAAAGCCGATTCCCGCCACCTCCCGACGCCCCTGGCTCCAGGCGTTCAAGATCTCCAGCACCGGCGCCATCGTCACGAAGATGCCGGCGAACAGCACCGCCACCTCGAGGATCGGGCCGAAGGAGAACGCATTGCGCTCGCGGTGGTCGTGCGGCGTCGCCATGTACGCACCGGCCGCTACCAGGGTGATGATCACTTCCTGCCGGCCGAACGCCCAGGGCCGGCCGAGCGCCCCCGCCTGCCCCGCGGCGACGATCGTCGCCACCACCGCGACCAGAAACGTCAGGTTGTACGCGCCCACGACGCGGAGCGGCTGGTGCACCAGCACGCGCTCGAGCTGCGAGCCGCGGCGCTCCCGCTCCTCGCGCGCCAGCACCCACTGGTCCCACATGTTGAACACGGCGAGCAGCATGACCGTGACGGTCAGCCACTGCGGCCACAGCCGCAGCGTCCACAGGAAGGGCACGCCCTTGAGGAAACCCAGCAGGAGCGGTGGGTCGCCGAGCGGCGTGAGCAGGCCGGCACAGTTGGAGACGAGGAAGATGAAGAACACGACGATGTGCGCCGTCCGCCGCCGGCTGCGGTTCGCGCTGAGCAGCGGGCGGATCAGCAGCACCGACGCCCCCGTCGTGCCCACGACGTTCGCGAGCACCGCGCCGACGCCCAGCAGCGCGGTGTTGGCGAGCGGCGTTCCCGAGAGCGACCCCTCGACGTGCACGCCGCCGGAGATCACGAACAGCGCTGCGATCACGACCACGAACGAGACGTAGTCGCGCACCTTCTCCTCGAGCACCACGCGGCCCGGCTCGCCCAGTGAGACGCCCAAGTACAGCATGATGGGCAGCGAGACCAGCGCCGCGACCAGCCCCTTGTTGCGGTTCGAGTGCCACCAGCGCGGGGCGACGAGCGGGCCGACCGCGATGGCCGCGAGCAGCGCCACGAACGGCAAGACCGCGACGAGGGGCAGGTCGGCTCCGAGCATGGGGGCGAAAGATAGGTCGCCCGGCCGACCTCACCAGCGGCGCCGTGATGGCTCGTGAGCATCCTCGCCGCCCGCCGACCCCAACCCTATCTTTGTCGGCTGTATGAGCGGTCTGTTGGGCCGCCTCCAGGCCGGACTGGCTGAGCACTATGCGATCAAACGCGAGCTCGGCCGCGGGGGCATGGCGACCGTATACCTGGCCGAGGATCTGAAGCACAGACGGCCGGTCGCCCTCAAAGTGCTCAGCCCGGACCTCGCCGCGGCGCTGGGGACGGAGCGCTTCCTGCGCGAGATCGAGATCGCCGCCCGGCTCACCCACCCGCACATCCTGCCACTGCACGATTCCGGGGAAGCCGACGGTCTCCTGTACTACGTGATGCCCTTCGTAGAGGGGGAGTCGCTGCGCGGTCGCTTGATCCGCGAGGGCCAGCTCCCGCTCGAGGACGCGCTGCAAATCACCCGCCAGGTGGCGGACGCCCTGGACTACGCTCACCGGCGGGACGTCGTGCATCGCGATATCAAGCCGGAGAACATCCTCATCGAAGCCGGTCATGCCGTGGTGAGCGACTTCGGAATCGCCCGCGCGATCAGGGTGGCAGGCGCGGGGAGGGTGACGGGCACGGGCATCGTGGTCGGCACCCCGGGGTACATGAGCCCGGAGCAGGCGCGAGGGGTCGCCGAGCTGGATGGCCGCAGCGACCTCTACAGTTTGGGGTGCGTGCTGTACGAAGTGCTGGCCGGAGACCTGCCCTTCACGGGTTGGTCGGCCCAGGCGATCCTGGCGCGGCAGGCGCTCGAGCCGGTGCCGCGCCTCCGCACGGTGCGGGACACGGTGCCGGGCTGGCTCGAGCAGGCGGTCACACGAGTGCTCGCGAAGGCGCCCGCGGATCGGTTTCCGACGGCTGCGGATTTCGCCGCGGCCCTAACCGCGCCACGAACGATCACGGTCGCGGAGCCGGCCGCGCCGCCGGTCCTGCCGGCGACGGCTGCCGCGAATTCGATCGCCGTGCTGCCGTTCGTGAACATGAGCGCCGATCCCGAAAACGAGTACTTCAGCGAGGGCATGACGGAAGAGATCATGAACGCGTTGAGCGCCGTCGCCTCGCTGCGCGTGGCGTCGCGGACGTCTTCGTTCGCGTTCAAGGGAGCGACCCAGGACATCCGGACGATCGGCGAGAAGCTGCGGGTTCGCACCGTCCTGGAGGGCAGCGTGCGCCGCGCGGACACCAAGCTGCGGATCACCGCCCAGCTCATCAACGTCGCGGACGGGTTTCACCTCTGGTCCCGCACGTACGAGCGAGAGATGAAAGACGTGTTCGCGATCCAAGACGAGATCGCTCGGGCGATCGTGAGCGCGTTGACGGTGAAGCTGGCGGGAGGGACCAGCGGCCCGCTCGTTGAGCCCCACACCGACAATGTCGATGCGTATGCCCTCTACCTCAAGGCGCGCTACTTCTGGAGGAGGAAATCGGCCAGCGGCTTGAAGAAGTGTATCGAGTACTTGGAGCAAGCGATCGCCCTCGACGCGGGCTACTCGCAGGCGCATGCGGCGTTGGCCGACTCCTACATCATTCAGGGCTACTACAACTACCTTCCTCCCAAGGACGTGTTTCCTCGGGCGAAGGCGGCTGCCGAGGCGGCCGTACTGATCGACGACGGTCTGGCCGAGGCGCATACGGCGCGCGCGTGTGTGTGCCTGCTGTACGATTGGGATTGGCCGGGCGCGGAGCGAGGATTCCAGCTGGCGATCCGGCTCAAAGAGCGCTATCCCACCGCCCATTTCTGGTACGCATGCTATTTGTGGGCGATGGGGCGAACCAGGGACGGCGTGGAGGAAGCCTCGCGTGCCCAGGCCCTCGCGCCGCTGTCGCTCGTGGTCAACGCGAACCTCGGCTGGGCTCTGTATTTCGGGCGGCGGTATGATGAAGCCATCGCGCAGTGCCGCAAGGCGCTGGAGCTGGATCCCCACTACCTGATGACGTACGCGGTGCTCGGCCAAGCCTGTGCCGCGGCGTCGCGGCACAAGGAAGCGATCAGTGCCTTGCAAAGCGCCGTCAACTACTCCCCGGGGCTGCCGTTCACGGCGGCCGCGCTCGCGTATGCCTATGCGACGGCGGGGAAGCGGCGCGAAGCGAGGAAGGTCTTGCAGGATCTCAAGCAGCGATCGGACGCGGACTATGTGCCGCCGTTTTGCGTGGCTCTGGTCTATGCCGGACTCGGCGACAGGGATCAAGCATTTGCCTGGCTCGACCGGGCCTACGAGGAGCGCTCCCACTGGCTGGCGTACCTCAAGGTATGGCCGCTATTCGATGACCTGCGCTCGGACGCGCGGTTCACCGCGCTCCTCGGCAGAGTCGGCCTCCAGTGATCGAAATCACCCCCGGCGCTACCGGCCGCGCATGGCGCTGATGCAGTGAAGTGCCGCGCGACGGCCGCAGCCCGTTGCGCCCACACCGCACATCAATGTCCTCTGACCTCGATTGCGTCCCGCGCGGTCGCGTAGCCGTGCACGTGGATCTCCACATGCACCATGATGCCCCCTGGGCACCGGAGTTGCCCATACAGAGTCGCAGCGAACCCTCTCCGGAGGCAGGTATGAAGAGTTGGCCCGCGCTAGTGGGGTGCGCACTGATCGCCGCGGCCTGCAGCGACCGTCCCCAACCTGCCGCGCCCCAGCTCGCTGGGGAGCTCGTCGGTGGTGATGATCACATCTTCGACTTGTCGGGAGTCGTGACTGTCGATCCCTCGCTCAGGGACCAGCCGGGACCTGCGGCGCCCCAGAGCCCGGGCAACCCCCCCGGCCCCGCGAAGAACGTCGGCCCCAACGTGGTCGCGAACCAGGACAAGACCCGCTTCCCGCAGAACGAAACCCCCATCGCCCTCGATCCCAACAACCCGAGCCGCCTGCTCGCCGGCGCCAACGACTACCGCCACGACCTCGCCGCCTGCGGCATCTACGCGTCGAGCGACGGCGGCGCGACGTGGAACGACGTGGGCGAAGGCACGACCGTGCCGCCCGGCGTGGTGGCAGGGGGCGACCCCGTGACCGCCTTCGGACCCGACGGCACCGCCTACCACGTGTGCCTCGGCTTCACCCCGGCCACGAACGCCACCTCCACCACCGTGCTGTTCGTGAGCAAGTCCACCGACCTGAGGACGGTCCAGCCGGCGGGCACGGTGATCGCGACTGCGGCAGGAGGCACCGACCCGACCGTCGGCTACTTCAACGACAAGGAGTTCGCGACCGTGGACACGCGGCCCGGCAGCCCCTACCGGGGCCGGATCTACGTGACGTGGACGCGCTTCAAGTTCAATCGCCTGGACGACGGCTACGTCGAGTCGCCGATCGTGCTGTCCTACTCGGACGACGGCGGCGCTTCCTGGAATGGTCCCCACCCGGTCAGCTCGCCCGACCTGAACTTCGACCAGGGCTCCGTCCCGGCGGTGGGTCCGCGCGGCGAGGTGTACGTGGTGTTCGAGAACGGCAACGGGACGGGCTTCAACGGCCAGGCGATGGTCGCGAAGTCGGTGGACGGCGGCAACACCTTCTCGCATCCCGTGAAGCTGGACGACGTCATCGAGATCTGCGACCACTTCAACGAGGACGGCCGCTGCGCTCTCAAGAACTCCAACTGGCGCGTCAACTCGTTCCCCTCGATCGCCGTGGATCCGTCGAGCGGCGCCGTCTACGTCGTGTGGGGCGACTACCGGCGGGGCAACGCCGACGTGCGCTTCAGCCGCTCGACGGACGGCGGGCTCACCTGGAGCAAGTCGGTCATCGTGAACAGCGATCTGTCCGGCGCCGATCAGGTCTACCCGTGGGTCGCCGTGGCGGAGAATGGCGCCGTGCACGTCGCCTTCCAGCAGCGCGACGACTCCCCGGGCAACCGCCTCCTCGACACGTTCCTGGCGACGTCGTCGAGCGGCGGAATCAGGTTCGGGCGACAGCTGCTCGTGAGCTCCGGGCCGACCGACCCGAACGTCAACTTCAGCGGCACGTTCATCGGCGATTACAACGGGCTGGCGGCGAGCGCCCACGCGGTGCATCCGATCTGGACCGACGCCCGGCGCGTCGTGTGCCAGCTCGTCGTGACGGACTGCCAGAAGCAACAGGACGCCGTGACGGCGACGGTGTCCTTCTAAGCAGCGCTACTTTTTCGGAACGCCCGCTTCGTTCTCCCCCACGGGCACGAGCAGCGCCGCATCGCCATAAACAAGCTCCTTCCCGCCGGCCCCCACCGCGATATACGCCTCCTCGCCCGGACGGAACGGAAACTCGCCGAGCGGCACCCACGAGACGATCCCGTGCTGCAGCCCGCCGTGGACAGCGTCCGGCTCGCGCATGTTGACGAGAATGGTGTCGCTCCCCGCGGCGTGGCGAACGGTCACCGGCACCCGTGTCGACAGCGCGTCCGACCGCGGCCAGTACAGGTACACGCGATACACGCCTGCCGTCGCGATCTCCGGCAGAAAGCGGACCTCGCCTGCTCCGTCCGCGTCGTGACGCAGCGCCGTCCGCCCGAACCTCCCCTCCGGTGACGCTCGGGTCCACGCGCCCGAGACGCGGACGCGATCGAGGTCGCCATCGTCCACCAGCACCTCGGGCGTGCTGCCGTCCGCGAGCGGGTTGTCCTTGAGCTGGCGCTGGAGCGCCCGCACGTCGACGCTCTGCACGATCGTCCCCGCATCGATCGCCATGGAGGCCGCCACCGCGGCCACCTGTCCCAGCACCATGTACACGGGCTCCATGCGAATCGAGCCGAACGCGATGTGCGAGGCGGAGAGCGCCACCGGCACCAGCAGGTTGGTCACCTGCGCCCGCTTCGGCGTGAGCGATCGATACGCAATGGGATAGGGCTCCACCTTGACCGCCCCGCCCAGATCGTCATCCGGCCAGCCGCCGACTTCGACGTTGCCCTCGTTCTTCACCATGCCGTTCACGACGACCCGCTGGACGTTGTGCGAGTCCATCGTGTAGGCGGCGAGTGCGATGCCGTCCTCCACGACCTCGCGGCCGACGCTGTTGTGCTCCGTCATCACATACTCGCCGACCAGCCGGCGCGCCTCGCGCACGTAGAGCTGGTGCGGCCAGCCACCGGTGTCCAGGAATTCGTCCCGGCAGTAGCCCCAGCTCAGCATCTCCGCCCTGAGAGGCGAGGGGATTTGGCGATCATGCCCCAGGAAATACATGAGGCCCTGCTGATACTCCGCGTGCTCGCGCCAGATCTCCGCACGCCGTGCGTAGCCCGCGTCCGGATAATCCCAGTTCTTCCCGATGTCATCCGTCGAGAATCCGCCGCGATTGTTCCAATCGGTCTTGCCGTTCGGCATCCGGCTGATGATGAAGAGCGTCTCCAGCGACCGCGTCCGTTCGGCGGCGATTCTCCGGAGCAGCAGCTCGTAGCGACTGGGATCGTAGCGGTGGGGCCGTGCGATGGGGATGCGGTCCTCACCCTGACACAGACACATCCGAAAGTTGTACGCCTGGACGCCCCGATGTCCCGTGCCGTTGGGCCCCATCTCGACGCGGGTGATCCCGGCCACGAGGCCGCTCGTCGGGTTGCCCGGGACGACGTACGGGTCGATGCCGTCCGGAAACTGATGCCGGCCACGCAGCTGCACGCCGTTCAGCGTTTCCCCGTACACCGTGTTGGCCTCGCGGCCCGCGACGTACGAGGCGCCGGCCGCGGCCATCAGGTCGCCCTCGTACGAGGCATCGATGAACTGACGCGCGGCGACGATCAACGGACCCGATCCTGCGCCCTCGCCCGCATACTCGAGCTCCACCTGCCGGATGCGCGGCCCGTCCTTCTGGACGCGCCGCAGGCGGCGCGAAAACAGAACCTCCACGTCGGCCTCGTCGACGTACTGCTCCAGCACCTGCTCGGCGACGTGCGGCTCGAATTGCCAGGCCTCGAACCGGCCGTAGTGGCGGCCGACCCGGCGGTAAAAATCCAGGGCCAGGCCGGTCACGGCGAACTTGTTGCCGATGTCGGTCTGTCCGAGGCCGCCCGAGGTCATGCCGCCGAGGTGGCGGCCGGGCTCGACGAGCAAGACGCGCTTCCCGTATGTTTTCGCGGTATAGGCGGCGATGACGCCGGCCGAGGTGCCGCCGTAAACGAGCACGTCCACCTCGAGAGCCGCCTGCGCGGGGAGGGAGGCCGCGGGAACGCCGCCGAGCACCGCGCTGAGCAGAATGCCGGTCGGTGAGATCACTGCTTCACCCACGTGGACCGCAGGTCGTAGGTCACGGCGGACACCAGACGATTGACCAGGCGCCCGTAGGCGTCGTTGGGGTCCCGCGCTGAGAACTCGGGCTGGCCGCCGACGATCGCCAGCTGGCCCACCTTCTCCGTCGCGGTCCCGCTGGCGCGCCACAGAGTGCCGCCGGTCTTGGTGGAGCGCAGTTCCACCGACAGCTCCGCGGTGACCGTCGCCTCCATGTGGGGCAGCGACAACCCGACCAGGCCGCCGCTCGGCTTCACGTCCGACACCTTGAGATGCCCGAAAAACACGACGGGCACGCCGCGCGCCCCGCTCAACGCCTGCGCCGTGTCGGCCTGCGCGAAGTGCTGCACCTCGATGCCGGTCTGCGCGGCCAGCAGGTACTCCTCGAAGCGTCGCGTGGCGACCTCGTGCAACGAGCCTTTCGCCTTCTCGACCGTGAACGTGACGAGGCCGACGCTCCCGTACGGGACCAGATTGAGCCGCGGCGGGACGAGCACCCGGTGCGACCCGCAGGCGACGCCGGACAGGGCGGCAAGGAGCAGCGCGCCCGCCGGGCGTGCCGCGAGGCGGGACAAGCCGTTCGGTTCCCTCATGTGCGTGACCCTCCGGCAAGCGGTGGCTTGTTTGGACCACGCAAGATAACGACGGCACCACCAAGACCGATGTCACACCCCCCCGGCAGATTCGTTGCATGACGACACTCACCCACGCCTCCATGAGGAGGCTCTCCAAGTCCCGCTTCACCGCGGGGCTCCAGTGCCACAAGCAGCTCTGGTGGAAGGTGCACGAGCCCGACGCCGCGGAGCTCGTGACCGACCCCGCGACCGAGTTCATCATGAACCAGGGGCGCGAAGTAGGCGAGCTGGCGCGCAGCTACGCGCCCGGCGGCGAGCTGATCGACTTCCCCCACGACCAGTACCGGAAGAAGGTCGAGGCGACCGCGGACGCGCTGGCGCGCGGCGTCGAGCGGATCTATGAGGCGGCGTTCTTTGCCGAGGGCGTGTTCGTGGCCGTGGACATCCTGGAGCGCGAGGGTCCGCGGTTCACGGTGGTCGAGGTCAAGTCGTCCACCAAGGTCAAGGAAGAGCACCTGGCCGACGTGGCCATCCAGACCTGGGTGGCCCGGCGCGCCGGCGTGAACGTCACGCGCGCGGAAGTGATGCACCTGAACTCCGAGTGCGTCTACCCCGATCTGAGCAAGCTCTTCGTGCGCCAGGACGTCACCCCGCTCGTCGAGTCGTATCTCCTCGACGTTCCGGGCAAGGTCGCGGCGCAGCTGGCGATGCTCGCCGGGCCGCTGCCGGACGTCCCGATCGGGCCGCATTGCTCCTCCCCCCGCGAGTGCCCGTTCATCGAGCGCTGCTGGAAGGACGTCCCGGAGCACCACGTCACGACGCTGCACGGCATCGGCAGAAGGGCCTGGGGACTTTTGGCCGACGGCTGCGAGACGATCCTCGATCTCCCGGCGAGCTTTCGCTTGAGCGAGATCAGGGCGCGGCAGATGCGCGCGGTCAAGCAGGACGAGATCGTCGTCGAGCCCGAGCTCGGTGCGGCGCTCGCGGGCCTCGCCCGGCCCATCGCATACCTCGACTTCGAGACCATCGGGCCCGCCGTCCCCGTCTGGGCCGGATGCCGTCCGTACCACGGCGTCGCGGTCCAGTTCAGCTGTCACCGGGAAGACGGCGCGGGGAGAATGACGCATTCCGAGTGGCTCGCCCGTGGCCCGGAAGACCCGCGCCCGGCGCTCGCCGGCGCGCTGCTCGAGGCGTGCCGGGGCGCGCGGACCGTCCTGATGTACACGAGCTTCGAGCGCAGGCAGATCCGCGGCCTCGCCGACGCGGTCCCCGCGCTCCGGGACGAGCTCCTCGCGCTCGACGCGCGGCTCGTGGACCTGGCGCAGATCGTGCGCCGGCACGTCTACCACCCGGACTTCGGGGGGAGCTTCTCTCTCAAGGACGTCCTTCCGGCGCTCGTGCCTGAGCTGACGTACGATGACCTCGCGGTGAACGACGGGGGCCTGGCGAGTGCCCTACTGAACCGGATGCTGCTGCGCGGCGACCCCGCCACGCCACAGGAGCGCGCTAATTTACGGGCGGACCTTCTGGCCTACTGTAAGATGGACACTTGGGCTATGGTGACGCTGCTAAAGCGGCTCCGGGAGCTCGCTGAGTGAGGTCCCGTCCGCCCGTCCGCCGGTCCGCCCGTCCGCCGGTGTCAAAGACCGAGCGCTGGCTCAACCTCCTCGCCTTTCTCCTCGACCACCACTATGCGGTCCCGCGCGAGGAGATCCTGAGCCAGGTGGACGACTACAAGGCCGATTGGCTCACGGGCGACGACAAGAAGCGTGAGTCGGTGCGCCGCAAGTTCGAGCGCGACAAGAAGGAGCTGAAAGCGCTCGGCGTCGCGATCGAGCCGGTCAAGGAGAAGGTGATGGCCGCTCACGCCGGGCAGGAGGTTGAAGCGTACCTCTTGAAGCCGCGCGACTTCTATCTCCCGTACCTCGCGGTGCGCACGGCGAAGGGCGCCCGCCTGCCGCCGCGCACGTACTTTCTCAATACCGTGACGCTCGACGCCAAGGAGCTCCCCGTCCTGCGCCGGGCGGCCGAGCGGGTCGCGGCGCTCGCGGACACGCCGCTCGGCGCCGCGGCGCGCTCGGCGCTCCGCAAGCTGTCGTTCGACCTGCCGGAATTGAGCGTAGGCGAGGAAGAGCGCGGGTTCGTTCAACCCACAACGCCCGAGGCGCACGAGCACTTCGCCGTCCTGCGGCGGGCGGTTGACGAGCGTCACGCGGTGCGGTGCCGGTATTACGCCATCGGCCGGGACGCCGAGGAGG
>DASPXO010000059.1:0-4082 GCA_035637235.1 Gemmatimonadales bacterium
ACCCCGGGACCTGAGGGTGTTTCAAAAGCTTTCCCCCCTTGCGTGACCTCGGGCTATGACCCTCTCAGCCCCCACTCTGGGGCCGGGAGGGGTGCATGGCCTATCGCGAGGTCACGATGCTGGAGGTCAAGGAAGTCCTGCGGCTCTGGCTGGGCGGCGTCCGCAAGAAGCGGATTGCCAGCCAGCTGGGCCTCAACATCAAGACGGTCCGGCGGTACCTGCGCGCTGCCCCACCAGGACTTCCTCCTGCTTATCCTCACCGACGAGGTCACGCGCCGGGACAGCCTGGCCGCCACCCTGCGGGCGCAGCGGGCGGGCCTCGACCCGGGCGCCCAGCTCGAGCACTGGGACGCCACCGCCCACGTCACCTTCGATCGCGCCCTCCTCGCCGAGCTCGTCACCCTCCGCTTCTTGGCGACGCATCACCACGTCGCCCTCGTCGGCCCCGTCGGCGTCGGCAAAACCTTTCTCGCCCACGCCCTGGGCCACATCGCCTGTCGCCGCGGCCACTCCGTCCTCGCCCTCCGCACGGACGCGCTGCTCAAGACCCTCAAGCACGCCCGCCTCACCCAGAGTCACGAGGCTGAACTCCGCAAGCTCCTCGCTGTCGACCTCCTGATCCTCGACTAATGGTGAGCGCTCAGTAATGTGGAGCGCCTCGTCGAGACCGAAGGAGTCATCAGGCTTCCCCCACTCGTAGCTGCACATTACTGCAAGCATCGGACCCACAGCCGAATCACTCCTCTAGGAGGGTCCGATGCTCAGCGAGATTGTCCCCAAGAAGTTCCCGCGGATTGTTGCGCTCCCCGTGCTCGGTCAGGTCGCGGATGACTACGACACGTGGTTAGCGCAGCAGGGGTATGGCCGAGACGCCCGATGCGAACACGCGCGGGCGCTGGTCCGAATCGATCGTGATCTCCAGCGCCGCGGGCATCGACAGTGGCAGAGCGTTCGGCAGGCCGATCTCGAAGCGTGCTTGAGGCGGTATCCGCCTCGAGATGCCTACCCGACCGCCGCCGTGCGCGGGCTACTCCGCTTCGCCGAGCAGCGCTCCCTGCTGCCGGCACGGCCGCCCGCCGTAACGCGTGTCGCCATGCTGTCCAAGATCTATGGCGCCGCGCTTGACGATCTCCGTGGCCTGGCCCCCCTGACCATCCGGGAGCACGTCACCACGGCTGCGCAGTTCCTCTCCCATCTCGACTACCAGATCAGGCCTGAGCGACTCGCCGCGCTCACGGCATCGGACGTGGAGGCCTTCGTCCGCACGGCCGGCCAGCGCCTCAGCCGCGCGACGTTGCAGCATCGGGTCGCGCAGCTCCGGGGCTTTCTGCGCTTCCTGGCGTCCAACGGCCGCATTCCTCCGGGCCTGGATCGCGAGATCGATACCCCGCGCGTCTATCGTCAGGAGCAACTCCCGCGCAGTCTGCCGTGGTCGACCGTCCGGAGTCTGTTGCACTCGATTGATCGCCGCACCCCGCAGGGCCTCCGGGACTACACCATGCTGTTCCTCATCGCCACCTACGGCCTGCGGGCGTGCCAGGTCGTGGCCCTCACGCTGGACGCGGTCGACTGGCGAGGCCGCCGGCTCCACGTACCCCAGCGTAAAGCCGGGGCCCCGCTCGTCCTTCCCCTCACGGATGCGGCCGGGACGGTCCTGCTTCGTTACCTGCGTCGGGGACGCCCGTCGTCCCCATATCGCGAGCTGTTTCTGCGCCAGCGGGCCCCGGCCGGGATCCTCAAGCCCACCGCCGTGAGCGACGTCTTCCAGAAATGGGTCCGGCGCAGCGGCCTGCCGATCCCGTTCCATGGCGCCCACTGCCTCCGTCACTCGTACGCCGTGGCCTTGTTGCGCCGCGGGGTCGGGCTCAAGACGCTTGGCGATCTGCTCGGCCATCGCACGGCGGAGAGCACGTGCGCCTACCTCCGGCTCGCCACGGACGACCTCCGCGAGGTCGCCCTGTCGGTGCCCCGTGTCGCCGCATCCCGAGGCCGTCGATGAGCGCCCCGGCGTGCCCCTCCCCGATTCGCGCCGTGATCACGGACTACCTGGCGCTGAAGACCGCCTTGGGTCGCCACTATGCGAACGAGCGCCACGTGCTCGAGTCGCTCGCCACGTTCCTGCCGACGAGCACCGGGTCCGCACCGGATCTGACGCCGGACACGTTCCGCGCCTGGGCCCAGACACTCCACCACCTGATGCCCACGGTTCGGCGGAAGCGCCTCCGCATCGTCCGCAATCTCTGTCTGTATCGCCGCCGGACCGAGCCGGCCTGTTTCGTCCCTGACCTTGCCCTCTTTCCCACTCCTCACCAACCCCGGGCCCCCTACATCTTCAAGGTGAAAGAGATCGCCCAGTTGTTGCGGGCCGCCTCGACGCTGTCACCGACCCCTCGGTCTCCGCTCCGGCCTCACGTCTTCCGCCTGGCGATTGTCCTCCTGTACACGACGGGGCTCCGCCGGGGCGAGCTCCTCCAGTTGACCCCCGCGGACTATGCGCGCGACGAGCACGTGCTGCTCATCCGGGAGAGCAAGTTCCACAAGTCGCGCGGGGTCCCTCTGTCGCCGGCCACGGCCCGCGAGGTCGACCGGTACCTCGAGGCGCGGCAGCGCCGGCCGCTGTCCCTGGCCGCCACCACGCCCTTGCTCGCCCATGGCGTGACCGGCCTGCGCGGCTACACGGGCGTTGGCCTTGGCACGGGCTTCCGCCAGCTCCTGACCACTACGAAGATTCAGATGCCGGATGGCTACTGGCCACGGATTCACGACCTGCGGCATACGTTCGCCGTGCATGCGCTCCTGCGCTGGTACCGGGCAGGGGTCGACGTCCAGACCAAACTGCCCCTGCTCGCGACCTACATGGGGCACGTCTCGATCGCCTCCACCGCCTACTACCTGCCCTTCATCGAGCCCGTGCGCGCCCTGGCGAGCGCACGCTTTTCGCGACACTGTGGCGCGCTCCTCGAGGCTGGCGTTGGCCCGCAGGAGACGCCACAATGACCTCGTCACCGAACGCCTTGGCCTCGACGCTGCGGGCCTTCTTCGGTGAGCACCTGCCCACGATCCGTGGCGTCAGTCCCCACACCATCCGCAGCTATCGCGACAGTGCGGTCCTGCTCCTCCGCTTCCTCGCCCGCACCACGGGCCGGCCGGTGGCCGCGCTCGACGTCCCCGATCTCACGGTGGAGCACATCGTGGCGTTCCTCCACCACCTCGAACAGGAGCGCCATGTGACGGCGACCACCCGCAATGTCCGGCTGGCCGCGATCCACGCCTTCGCCCGCTTCCTGGCCGCCCAGGAGCCGACGCATCTCGACCCGGCGCAGCGCATCCTCGGGATCCCCTTCAAACGCGCCCGGTCGCGGCCCATCACCTACCTCGAGCACGAGGAGCTGGCCGCCGTGCTGGACAGCGTGGATCGCTCCACCCGGGCTGGGCGTCGCGATTACACCTTGCTGGCCACGATGTTCAACACCGGGGCCCGGGTCCAGGAGATCCTCGATCTGCGGGCCAGTGACCTCCAGCTCACCAAGCCCTATCAACTCCGGCTCGTCGGGAAGGGGCGGAAGGTGCGGTGGTGCCCCTTGTGGCCGCAGACCGCCAAGCTCGTGCGCGCCTGGTGTCTCGAGCGGCAGCTCGATGTACGCTCCGAGGCTCTCGTGTTCATCAACCAGCGCGGCGGGCCGCTGACACGGTTCGGCGTGCGCTTCATCCTGGCCAAACACGTGCGCCGAACGGCGCAACACGTGCCCCGCTTGAAAACGAAACGGCTCCATCCTCACAGCTTGAGGCACAGTACCGCCGTGCATCTCCTGAAGTCCGGGGTCGATCTGACCACGATCGCGCACTGGCTGGGTCACGCCAGCGTCAACACGACCAATCGATACGTGACCGTCGATCTCGACCTGAAGCGAAAGGCGCTCGACCGGGCCGCGCCGCTCGGCCCCTCGCGCTCATCGCGGGCCCCGTGGCGCCACGACACGAGCGTCCTCGAGTGGCTCGAGGCCCTGTAGCCGCTCCCAGTAATGTGGAGTCGCCAACCCCGAGCCACGACGTGGTGGCCCGCTGGCGCTCCACATTACTGA
>DASPXO010000060.1:0-4603 GCA_035637235.1 Gemmatimonadales bacterium
GACCCCCACGGCCAGGGCCGTACCGAGGGCGAGGGCTGTGAGCCTGCGTTCCATGTTGGGCATTGTACTGCGCTCCTGCATCGGGTGAGTAAGGCGGCTGAGAGACGCGGTGGTATGACGGGGAGAGCGCGAAATCGTTAATTAACAAACCAGCCGCAAGGCTCAAGCCGTAAGCCGCAAGCGGTTGTCAGTCGCAAGACGACAGTCTTGCCTGGTGGCGGCTGTTACTTCGCAAGCCGCACCCCAACCTCATCGAGATGCCGCCCCAGATCCGCCGGATCCTGATACACGCGATACGCGCCGGCGCTCTCGAGCTCATCTTCGCCGTACCCGCCCGAGAGGAGCCCGACGCCCAGCGCTCGCGCGCGGCGGGCCGCAAGGAGGTCCCACACGCTGTCTCCCACGACGACCGATTCGTCCACCGGCACGCCGAGCCGCTCGGCCGCCGCGAGGAACAGGTCGGGATCGGGCTTCGCGTGCTGGACCTGGTCCCGGGTGATCACGGGCACGCCGGGGCCGAGCTGGAGCATCTCCAGCATCGGCTGCGCGCTCTCCATCCGCCCGCTCGTCGCGATGGCCCAGGGCACCCGCGCTCGCGAGAGATACGCGAGCAGCTCCCGCGCGCCGGGGAGGGGCCGGACCTGCGACACCTGGCGCTTGAAGGCGGCAGCGTGCGCCCGCTGGAGGCTCGCCACGTCTTCCGGCGTCAGCCGGCGGCCGGTCTCCCGGGCCAGGGCGTCGAGGAAGAGGCCCCCGCTCATCCCGATACGCCGGTGGATGCGCCATACCGACAGCTCGATGCCTCCCTGCTCGAGCGCCTCGCGCCACGCCAGCACGTGCTGGTAGACGCTGTCCATCAGCGTCCCGTCGAGATCGAACAGGAACGCCGGTCCGCCGCGCACCGCCGTCACCGCGCCTCCTGCGTCTCGGTCGCGCACGGCGCGCCCGGCCGCGCGGGTCCGGCGCCGGCGCCGGTTCGCGCGACGGCCGCGGCGACTTCGTCGAGCTCCTCCGCCGTGAGCCGCAGCGTCGCCCCGTCGATCCAGCCGTCCACCTGGGCGGGGGTACGCGCGCCGACGATCGCTCCGGTCACGCCGGGCCACGCAAGCGTCCAGGCCACCGCCAGCGCCGCCACGGTCGTGCCGCGGCGCTCGGCGATCGGGCGCAGCGCGTTCCGCAGCGCGAGGTTCCGGCCGAGGTTCGGCTGCCCGAACTCGGGCGAGCGCCGCCGCCAATCGTCCGCGGCCAGCTGGGTAGCCCGCTCCGCGGTGAATCCGTCCGTGAGCAGCCCCGATTGCATCGGGCTGTAGACGATGACGCCGGTCCCGTGCTCGGCGCACCACGGGATCTCCGCCGCTGCCGCCGCACGCCGGATGAGCGAGAACGGCGGCTGCAGGGACGCGACGTGCCGGACGTTCTCGATGCGGCGGAGCAGCTCGACGCCGAAGTTCGACACGCCCGCCGCGCGCACCTTCCCCTGCTCCACCAGCCGGATCATCTCCCCCCAGGAATCCTCGACGGGCGTGCCGGTCTCGTCGGGCCAGTGGAACTGGTAGAGGTCGATGCGCTCGACCCCGAGCCGGGAGAGCGACGCCTCGACCTCTTTGCGGATGGACGCGGGCCGCAGCACCCGCCTCGCCTCCGCCATCCGGTCGCGCTCGTCCCACACCAGGCCGCACTTGGTGAACACGAGCGGGCGGCCGCCGGGCGGCAGCTCGCGCAGCAGCCGGCCCACGACCTCTTCCGAGTGGCCGAGTCCGTAGACCGCCGCCGTGTCGATCCAGTTGATGCCGAGCGCGAGGGCGTGCCGCATGGCCGCGAGGGAGTCGCCGTCGTCCTGCGGCCCCCAGCCGAAGGCCCAGCCACCGCCGCCGATGGCCCAGGCGCCGAATCCGACGGTCGTGATCTCGAGTCCAGTCGCACCGAGCGTACGGATGGGCAATGGCATCGGTCACCATCTCCTTCGTGTCACAGTGTCACGGAATCAACAAGACCTTGCCCGTGGTCTGGCGTGCCTCGAGCCGCCGGTGCGCCTCCGCGGCTCCGGCAAGCGGGAGCTCCGCGCCGACCCGCAACGCGAGCGTCCCACTGCGGACCCATCCCAGGACCTCCGTCGCCCGCTCGAGCAGCTCGGCGCGCGTCGCGGTGTAGTGGGCCAGGCTCGGCCTCGTGAGGAAGAGCGAGCCCTTCTGGTTCAGCACCTGCGGGTCGAACGGCCCCACCGGCCCGCTCGATTGGCCGTACAGCACCATCATTCCGCGGCGGGCGAGGCAGCTCAGCCCCTGCGCGAACGTCGTCTGGCCGACCGAGTCATACACCACGCGCAGCCCCGCACCGTTCGTCAGTCGCTTCACCGCGGCTGCGAGATCCTGCTCGGTGTAGAGGATCACCTCGTCCGCGCCCGCCCGGGCGGCGAGCGCCGCCTTCTCGCGGGTGGACACCGTCCCGATCACCCGCGCACCGCGGAGCTTCGCAATCTGGCAGAGCAGCAACCCGACGCCGCCCGCCGCCGCGTGCACCAGGCAGTCGTCACCCCGCTGCAGCGGATACGTTGCGCAGGCGAGGTAGTGCGCGGTCATTCCCTGCAGCATCGCCGCCGCGCCCTGCTTCGCGGTCACGCCGTCCGGCAGCGCCACGACCCGGTCGGCGGGCACGACCGCGTACTCGGCGTACGCGCCCAGCACGCCGGCGTACGCCACGCGGTCACCGATCTTCACGTCGTGCACGCCGGGGCCGAGCGCGGCCACGACGCCGGCCGCTTCCTGGCCGGCCGTGAAGGGCACCGGAACCTGGTATTGTCCGGTGCGCTGGTAGACGTCGATGAAGTTGACCCCGACCGCCTCGATTCTCACGAGGACCTCGCCGGCGCGCGGCGCGGGTTGCGGAACGTCCTCCTCGCGCAGTACCTCGGCGCCGCCGGGAGCGTGCACGCGAATCGCCCTCATCGGGCCCTCGTCACGGACCGTGAACCGACCCGGCAGCCGACCGGTTCCGCGGGCCGTTCCTCGCTGCGACAAGCCACGTCGAACGGGTGGCGGCGGCCCACCCGAACGTGGGTAGACAGTGGTGCCGCCGACCCATTACCATGCGCCATGATCTCACGCTTCCGGAATTGCGCCATCGCCGCGCTCTGTTCCGGCCTTCCCAATTTGACCGAGCGCAATCGTTCGCGCGACCGGAGGCGTGGGAGAAAGATGTAGTCGGCACACCGGCTTCGGCTGGTTGCAAACGCCCCCGCGCTTCGGTCAGAAAACGCGGGGGCGTTCGCTTCGTGGCGATACGAACCATTGAACCAGGAGACCCCATGATGATCCGCCGCGCACCTGCTCGAGCTTCGTGCCTCGTCGCCGCCCTCGGCGTCGCGATCGTGTTGTCCGCCGCGCCGCGAGGCGCCGCGGCGCAGCGCGGCGAGCTGCAACCGCGGCGGCTGACGTTCAAGGACAGGTTCGCAGGCGTGTCCGCTGACGGCATCAGCAGCGTCTGGGAAGGCTCCATCGATGGAGCGGCCCGCGGCCGCATCAGGGTCGAGCTGCACCAGGTGGAGGGCCCCGCGGAGGCGGCGAGCCCGGTGTGGCACGTGGTCTCGCATTGGTCGGTGGACGATCCGTCGGGCGCCCGCTCGTTCGAGGCCGAGCTGGAGGGAATGGTGGACTGGAGGACGGGCGCGACGCGCTTGAGCGGCGTGATCACCCAGGGGTGGATGAAAGGCGCCTGGGTGCAGGAGCACGGTCGGTTCGTGAATGGGGACGCGAGCGGCACCCTGGCCATCGCACCGCAGGTGGCGCGGCCCTGAGGGGTTCGAGCCGTCTGCGGTCACCGTGCCCGAGCCGTTTGGTCACCCCCCAGCGATCGCTGGAATGACCGTGACCTCGTCGCCGTCCTGGACCGGCGCGCCGAAGCCGCCGCGGAAGCGCGCGTCCTCCTCGTTCAGGTAGAACACCACGAACGGATAGGGGTTGCCGTCCTGGTCGCGGAGCCGCGGCCCGAGCCCCGGATAGCGCGCGGCCACGTCCGCGACCGCCTCGCCGAGGGTCCGCCCGCTCGCCTGGATCGTGCGGATGCCGCCCGCGTGGGCGGCGAGCACCGAGGGAAGATTCATCGTGATGGACATGGCATGTCTCCTGAACTGAGCTCGTGACCTCGCGCCCCCTCACCCCGCTGCCCGCTCGACCAGGGCGGCCACCTCGCGCAGCCGGGGCGCGATGAGCGGCGCCTCGGGCAGCGCGCTCTTCGCCGCTTCCACCGTCTTGAGGCCGTGCCCCGTGATGCAGAGGACGACCTCGTCGTCCGGACGGAGCCGCCCGGCCCGCGCGAGCGCATGGGCCGCAGCAACCGTCACCCCGCCCGCGGTCTCCGCAAACACGCCCGTGTCTTCGGCGAGAGCGCGGATCCCCTGAACCAGCTCGTCGTCGCTCACGGCCGCCGCCCATCCGCCCGAGTCGCGGATCGCGCGGGCGGCCAAGACGCCGTCGGCGGGGTTCCCGATGGCGAGCGAGCGGCAGATGGTGTGCGGCACCTCGGGCTGGAGCTCGGTCCCGCCCCGCTCGACCAGCCGCACGATCGGCGCGCATCCGCTCGCCTGGGCGCCGAACAGGCGCGGCGG
>DASPXO010000061.1:0-6784 GCA_035637235.1 Gemmatimonadales bacterium
ACGCTCATGCTCAGCCTGGCATCGGGCAGGCTCAGCGAACGAGAGCTGGCGGAGTGGCTTGAGGGGCGCCTGCGACGACGTAGATAAGGCGGGCGCTGGTTAGCCCGCCGCCGGTGCAGGAAGCCCCGTCTGATGCGCAGACACGGCTGGGTGTCATCGAAGGCCGGTTCGGCACGCTCGAGGGCCGGCTCGCGCGGTGGATGTTTCTATTCTGGGCCGCGGGCCTGGGTACGTCCATCGGGCTCATCGAACTCACTCGCTGACGCTCTGTCCACCAGGCCTTGAAGGCCGTCGCGCGCAAGGGCGGCAGCGAGCCGAGCAGAAGTGGGCGTCCGGCTGACGCTGGCTAAGCCGGCCGGTCGCCGTTTAGCTTGCTGGGGTCATGACCCACACCACCCCCCAGCTCCCCGAGCGCATCAGGGAACTGGCCACCATCGCATCGAATCTGTCCTGGAGCTGGAACCGCGACGCGCGGGCGCTGTTTCGCGCGCTCGACGGGCCGCTGTGGCATCTCACCCGGCACAACCCCATCGAGATGCTGCGCCGCGTGGACCCGGCGCGCCTCGCGAGCTGCGCGTCCGACCCCGCGTTCCTGCGGCTGTACGACGCGCTCCAGGAGGCGGTCCGGCGCGAGGCGACCGCATCGACTTGGTTCGCGGCCACCCATCCGGGGCTCGCGGTGCGACCGATCGCCTACTTCTGCGCCGAGTTCGGCCTGCACAACTCCGTGCCGATCTATTCGGGCGGCCTCGGCGTCCTCGCCGGGGACCACTGTAAGGCGGCTTCCGACCTCGGCGTGCCGCTCGTCGGCGTGGGCTTGTTCTACACCCGGGGGTATTCGGACCAACGGCTGCGCCTCGACGGGTGGCAGGAGGATGCCGACGAGCGCTTCGACGCGGCGATGCCGCTCGAACCGGTGCGGGGACCCCGGGGTGACGCGTGCCTCGCGACGGTGCGGATGTCGGGGCGGCAGGTGAGCGTAGGGGCCTGGCGCGTCATGGTCGGCCGCGTGCCAATTTTCCTGCTGGACACCGACCACGAGCAGAACGACCCGTCCGACCGTGAGCTGTCCCACCGGCTCTACGCCGGCGGGCCGGATCACCGGGTGCGACAGGAATGGATCCTGGGCGTGGGCGGTGTGCGGGTGTTGCGCGCCCTGGGCTACGACCCGGCCGCCTGGCACGCGAACGAAGGGCACGCCGCCTTCATGCTGGTCGAGCGCGTGCGTGAGCTCGTGACGGAAGGGACTCCTTTCCAGGAAGCCGTCCGCCGGGTGCGTACGACGAGCGCCTTCACGACCCACACGCCGCTGGCAGCGGGGCACGACACCTTCTCGCTCGAGCAGATCGAGCAATGCACCGGCCCCGTGTGGCAGGCGATGGGGATCAGCCGCGAAGATTTCTTCCGGCTCGGGCACCACCCGACGCTCGACCACGACCGCTTCCACATGCCGGTCGCGGCCATCCGGCTCTCGGCGCGGGTGAACGGGGTGTCGCGCCGCCACGGGGAGGAGTCCCGCCGGATCTGGGCTCAGCTGTGGCCCGACCGGGAGCCCGCGCGGGTCCCGATCGGGCACGTCACCAACGGCGTCCACGTCGCCACGTGGATGGCGAATCAGCTGGTGGCTCTCATCGGGTCGCACGTCGGCCAGGATTGGCTCGAGCGGGCGGACGACCCGGCTCTCTGGGACCGCGTGCTCGAGCTGGACGCGGCCGCCCTCTGGGCGGTGCACAACGAGATGAAGGCCCACTTGATGCGGAGCATTCGGGAGCAGGCGCGGCGGCGCTGGGCCGACCAGTGGAAGGAAGCTTTGCACTTGGTCGGTGCTGGGACCCTGCTCGATCAGGACGCCCTGACGATCGGCTTCGGCCGCCGGTTCGCGACCTACAAGCGGGCCGATCTGATCTTCCGCGATCCCGAGCGGCTGCAGCGGCTCCTCGTCAACCCCTGGCGCCCGGTGCAGATCGTCTTCGCCGGGAAGGCGCATCCGTCCGACGAGCCCGGTAAGCGTGTTCTCCAGCGCGTGTACGCTCACACCCGAGAAGCGCGCTTCGAGGGCCGGATCGCCTTCCTCGAGGATTACGACATGCACATCGCCCACCAGCTGGTGCAGGGCGTGGATCTGTGGCTCAACCTGCCGCGGGCGCCGCTCGAGGCCTGCGGCACGAGCGGCATGAAGGCGGCGCTGAACGGCGTGCCGCAGCTCAGCACGCTGGACGGGTGGTGGAACGAGGGTTACGATGGGCAGAACGGCTGGGCGATCCCGCTCGCGGCGGCAGGCGACGACGTGGACGGAGCCGATGCGGCGGCGCTGTACCGCTTGCTCGAAGCGGAGGTCGTGCCCCTGTTCTATGAGCGCGATGCAACGGGCATCCCGCACGGCTGGGTGGGCAAGATGAAGCATGCCATCCGCGTCGCCGGGCAGCAGTTCAACGCGCGGCGCATGGTCCGGCAGTACGTGAGCGAGTGGTTCGTTCCAGCGATCCGCGGCGAGCCGCCGGCTGACGATCCGCCGACGGCATGAGTGATGAGCTCTTCAGGAGACGAACATGGACGCGGTGAGACCATTATGGGCCCCATGACACGAGCGTCGAAGGCCCGGGTGCGGAGCGCGGCTGGTCCACGGCGGGCGGCCGTCGCCGCGACGCCGCAACCGCAGGTCGGCGCCGCCGAGCGGATCGGCGTCGCCCATCTGACGGCCGAGTACTGGCCTTTCGCCCGCACTGGTGGGCTGGGGGAGGCGGTGAGCGGCCTGGCGACGTTTCAGGCGGCCGCGGGGCTGCCGACCACCGTGGTCATGCCGCTGTACCAGCTCGTGCGCGAGACCACGCCCTCTCTCGAGCGCACGGGCTCCCCGTTGGTGATCACGGTCGGCGGGCACGCCGAGCGGGCCTGGCTCTATCGGACGCCGGATGCCGGGCCGGGTCCGCAGGTGTTCTTCATCGAGCATCCCGACTTCTTCGACCGCGCGGGTATTTATGGCGACGGCGGCGCGGACTACCCGGACAACGCCCGGCGGTTCGCGTTCTTCTGCCTGGCCGCGCTCACTGCCCTGCCGGAGATCGCTCCGGCGACTCGGGTGCTGCACGCGCACGACTGGCACACGGCGCTGGCGCCGGTGTACGTCCGCACCGCGCTCGCGGGACAGCCGTTCCATCGCCGGTTGGCGATCGTGCTGTCGGTGCACAACGCCGGGTTCCAAGGACATTTCCCGGCCGGGACGCTGGCTGAGCTGGGTCTTCCGGGCGAGTTGTACAACGGGGGCGTGTTTGAGTGGTACGGCCGCATGAACGCTCTCAAAGGGGGGTTGGCCTTCTCCGACCTGGCCGTCACCGTGAGCCCGACTCATGCGAAGGAGCTGCGCACGCCGGAAGGGGGGTTCGGGTTGCACGACACGTTCACCGCGCTCGGCGACCGGCTGACCGGCATCCTGAACGGCATCGATCCCGGGCTCTGGAACCCCGAGACGGACCCAAACATCACCGCGAACTATTCGGGCGACGATCTCGCCGGGAAACGGCGCTGCAAGGCGGCGCTGCAGCGGGCGTACGGCCTGCCGCAGCGGGCGAACGCGCCGCTCTTCGGCATGAGCGCGCGCATGGTGGCGCAGAAAGGGCTGGATCTGGTGCTCGGCGCCGACCTCCCCGCGATCGCGGACGCGCAGTTCATCTTCCTGGGCGCCGGCGAGCACCGCTACCATGAAGCGCTGGGGGACCTCGCGGCCGCGGTGCCCGATCGCGTGGCGGTCGAGTTCATGTTCACGGATCACCTGGAGCACCGGCTGCTGGCCGGGGCGGATGGGCTGCTCATGCCGTCGTTGTACGAGCCGTGCGGGCTCACCCAGATGCGCGCGCAGCGCTACGGCACGATCCCCGTCGCCCGCCGCGTGGGGGGCCTCACGGACAGCATCACGGACGGTGGGACCGGGTTCCTGTTCGATGAATACACGCCGGCGGCGCTCGAGCAGACGGTGCGCCGGGCGGTGGAGTGCCACGCCGACCGGACCGCCTGGCGGAAGGTGGTGCGGGCGGCCATGGCGCAGTCGTTTGGCTGGGACCGCTCGGCGGACCAGTACCTGGCGCTCTACCAGCGGGCGCTCGCTGTGCGGCCGGTCTCCCACTGACCGGGCCCGCGATGGAGTTCATCCTAGCGCTCCACAGCCACCTGCCCTACGTCCTCAACCACGGGCGCTGGCCGCACGGCAGCGACTGGCTGTGCGAAGCCGCGCTGGACACGTACCTGCCGCTCCTCGAGCGGCTCGAGGAGCTCGCCGCCGAGGGAACCCCCGCGCGCGTGACGATCGGATTCACCCCGGTCCTCGCCAACCAGCTCGCCAGCCCCGCCTTCGCGCGCGAGCTGGAAGCGTTCATCGCCCAGCGGCTGGCCGTCTGCGACGAGGCGCCCGCGTCCCTGGGGGCGACCGGCGACACGGCGCTCGTGCCCCTGGTCGCATTCTGGAAGTCGCGCCTCCATCGCTTGCAGGCGCTGTTCCGGGCAATCGACGCGGACGTCGTGTCCGCGTTTCGGCGCCTCCAGGAGCGTGGCAGTCTCGAGATCATCGGGTCCGCGGCCACGCACGGCTACCTGCCGCTGCTCGCCCGAGACGAAAGCATTCGGCTCCAGCTGGCCGTGGGCCGGGAGGAGCACCGGCGTCTGTTCGGAGCGGCGCCGGCAGGGTGTTGGCTGCCGGAGTGCGCCTACCGGCCGCGCGGCGCCTGGAAACCGCTGCCGGGAAGTGGCGTGCCGGCGCGTGGAGTGCGGCGGGGCATCGAGGAGCATCTGGCGGACGCGGGTTTCCGATACTTCTTCACCGACGCGCATCTGGCGCGGGCGGGAAGCCCCCTCGGCGCGTACGGCGAGATCCCCCTGGGCGCGGAACGGTTCGACGCGGAGCGGCGCGACTCCTCCCCCTCGTCCCCGGCGGCCGTGCGGGCGCAGCGGTCGCCCTACCAGGGATATCGCGTCTCTGGTCGGGGCGCGCGCCGGCCCGTCGCGGCGCTCGTGCGGGACCCCCGCTCCTCGACGCAGATCTGGAGCCGCCATCGCGGCTACCCGGGCGACGAATGGTACCTCGAGTTCCACAAGATCCGTTGGCCGGGCGGTCTCAAGCTCTGGCGGGTCAGCGGGGCGGACCTGGACCTCGGCGCGAAGCGCCCCTACGAACCGCAGGCTGCGTTCGAGCGCGCCGTGGGTCACGCCTCCCACTTCGTCCAGTTGCTCGAGGGACTCGCCCCGGAGCAGCCGGCGGACGGGGACGGCGTGATCGTGGCGCCGTTCGACACCGAGCTGTTCGGGCACTGGTGGTTCGAGGGGGCGGAGTTCTTGGCCGCGACGTACCGCGCGCTGCGCGGCCGGCCGAGTGTACGCCCGGTGACGGCGTCGCAATACCTGGAGGCGCATCCGCCCCGCGTGGCCTTGCGCCTGGCGGAGGGCTCCTGGGGGGCCAACGGCGATCACAGCATGTGGCTGAACGAGCGGACGTCCTGGACGTGGCAACGCCTGTGGACGCTGGAAGACGCGTTCTGGGACGTGGCTCCCGCCGCGCTCGCTTCACCCGCCGCGCAACCCGTGCTCGCGCAGGCGGCTCGTGAGCTGCTGCTGGCACAGGCCTCCGACTGGCAGTTCATCATCTCGACCGGCGCCGTGGTCGACTACGCCGAGCGCCGCTTCACCCTGCACGCTGATGACGCAGAGCGCCTGATCACAACCCTCGCCGCGGGACTCGGGGCGGGGGGCGCGGGAGACGGCGCGGCGCTGGAATCCGCGCAGCGTCACGCGGAGGAGTTGTCGCGCCGGGACGAGCTGTTCCCCAACGTCCTGGCTGCGGTGGCCGAGGCGCTCGGTGGTTGAGGGTACCCGCTCCGTCGTGATTCACGGCCATTTCTACCAACCGCCCCGCGACGACCCGTGGCTCGGGACCATTCCGCTGGAGCCGTCCGCCGCGCCCTATCATGATTGGAATGAGCGCATCGAGCAGGAATGCTACGCCCGTGTGGCGGCGAGCCTCGCGTCCCTGAGCTTCGACTTCGGGCCCACCCTGCTCGCGTGGCTGGAGCGCGCCGCGCCTCAGACGTACCAGGCGGTGCTCGCCGCCGATCGCGCCGGCTCGGCCGGACACGGCGGGCACGGGAACGCCGTTGCCATGCCGTATCATCATCCGATCCTGCCGCTCAGCCCGCGCCGCGACAAGGTGACCGAGGTGCGCTGGGGGATCGCCGATTTCCGACGGCGGTTCGGCCGCGAACCGGAGGGCATGTGGCTGCCGGAGACGGCGGTGGACGATGAGACGCTCGACGTGCTGGCGGCCGAGGACATCCGCTTCACGATCCTCGCGCCGCACCAAGTGGAGCGACTCCCCGCCCGCGGGCTCCCCGGCTGGCATCACACCAGCGGTGGCCGCCGGATCGCTCTCTTCCTCTATAGTGGGCCGATCTCGCATGACGTCGCCTTCGGTCCGCTGGTGCGCGATCCCGCCGCGTGGGCCGGCCGCCTGACGTCCGCTCCAGCCGACGTCGTGGCGATCGCGACGGACGGCGAGACCTTCGGGCATCACCACCGGGGTGGCGACGTCGCGCTTGCCCAGGTGCTCGAGGCTCTGAAGCGCCGCGGCGACGTGCGGGTCGAGAACTTCGCGACCCTCCTCTCCCGGGATCCGCCGCGAGACGAGGTCCGGCTCGTGGCGTGGAGCTCGTGGAGCTGCCCGCACGGCGTGGCTCGCTGGCGTGCAGACTGTGGCTGCCGCGTGGCGCCCGAGCGTGCCACGCAGCAGCGCTGGCGCGCGCCG
>DASPXO010000062.1:0-29393 GCA_035637235.1 Gemmatimonadales bacterium
CTCGCTCCGAACGATGGCTTCCCAGAGGCCCTGGAGGTACATCACGCCGAGCGCGCGATCGTACAGCCCGTAGCCGGGGCGCCCCTGCTCGCCCCAGATCATGCGTCCGTGATCGGGACGCATCGGCCCCGCGAATCCGACGTCGCGCAGCGCGCGCAACACGTCGAGCAGGTCCACGCTCCCGCACGCCGAGGGGTGTGCCGTCTCGTGAAACCTGCGCTCGCCCGTGACGCGGATGTTACGACAGTGCGCGAAGTGGATGCGGCCCGTGGCGCCGAGGCTGCGAATCATCCCGGGCAGGTCGTTCTCGGGGCGGGCGCCGAGCGAGCCGGTGCAGAAGGTCACGCCGTTCGCCGGGCTGTCCACCAGCGCGACCAGGCGCGCCAGCGCCGTCGCATCGGTGATGATCCGCGGGAGCCCGAAGATGGGCCAAGGCGGATCGTCGGGGTGGATGGCGAGGCGAACCCCCGCTTCTAGGGCGACCGGCACGACGCGCTCGAGGAAGTGAGCGAGGTTGTCCCACAGCCGCTCGGCGTCCACCTCCCGGTACGCGGCGAGCAGGGCGCCCAGCTCGGCGGCCCCGTACCTCGCGGCCCAGCCCGGCAGCTCAGCCGTCCCGCGCGAGAGGTCGATCGAAGCGACCGCCCGGTCGTCGTACGCGAGGGCCGTCGAGCCGTCCGGCAGGCGCCACGCGAGGTCGGTGCGCGTCCAGTCGAACACGGGCATGAAGTTGTAGCACAGGATCGGCACGCCGAGCTCCCCCATGGCCCTGACGCTCGCGCAATAGTTGTCGATCATCCGATCTCGCGTGGGACGGCCCAGCTTGATGTCTTCGTGCACCGGGATGCTCTCGACCACGGCGAAGCGCAGCCCGGCGTCTTCGATCCGGGCCTTGAGGGTCCCGAGTCGCTCGCGGCTCCACGAGTCGCCGACCGGGACGTCGTACAGCGCGCTGACGACGCCTCTCACGCCCGGGATCTGCCTGATGTGAGCGAGGGGGACGGGGTCCTCCGGACCGAACCAGCGAAACGTCGGGATCATGTGCGGAGCCACTCCAGGACGTCGGTCACGCTCGCCCGGCTGAAGTCGCCGGGCATGGTGAGCTTCAGCGCGCTCGCCGCGACCGCGAACTCGAGCGCCCCGGCCGGCGCGTCGCCGGCCAGGAGCTTGGCGATGAGCGCCGCGGCGAAGCTGTCCCCGCCACCGACCCGGTCCACCACGCACACCTCGTGCCGCCGGCTCTGCGCGAGGCCGCCCGTGCCGGCGTCGTACAGGACGGCGCTCCAGCCGTGCTCCCGCGCGCCGAGGATCTCCCGGCGGGTGAGCGCGACGAGCTTGCACCCGAAGCGCTCGGCGAGTCGCTCCGCCAGCCGGCGCGCGCGGTCGGGCGTCGCGAGTGAGGCGTCGTCGGCATCGACACCGAGCATCGCCTGCACGGCGGCGGGATTGCCGATGAGGACGTCCGCCTGCCGGGCGAGCGGCTCGACGAGCGCCCGCGGGTCGCGGCCGCGCCACAAGGCCTCGCGGTAGTTCAGGTCCAGGCTCACGGGCGTCGCCCCGGCGCGCGCGCCGGCGATGGCGTCCGCGAGCCCCGTCGCCGGCCCGTCGCCCAGCGCGGGCGTGATCCCGCACCCGTGGAACCAGTCCGCACCCGCGAGCACCGCGGGCCAGTCGAGCGCGTGCGGATCGATCTGCGCGAACGCCGAGCCGGCACGGTCGTACACCACGCGCATCCCGCGGAGGTCCGACCCCGACTCCACGAAGTAGATCCCCATCCGCGCGCCGCCGCGCAGGATCCGGTCCGTGCCGACGCCTTCCTTGTTCAGCGCGTCGAGGGCGGCGTCGCCGATCGGGCTCTCGGGAAGGCGGGTGACGTAGTCGCACCGCACGCCCAGGTGGCTCAGGGCGACCGCGACGTTCGCTTCCGCCCCGCCGAAGCAAGTGACCAGCTCCGGGGATTCGAACAGCCGCTCTTCAGCCGGCGGGCTGAGGCGCAGCAGCAGCTCGCCGAACGTCACCACGCGCGGAGCGGCCTTCACCGCCCCGCCGCGGCGAGGTGCCGACGCGCCTCCGCGACGCGCTCGACGAACGAGCGCGCCCGCGCGGTCAGGTCCGCAGTGGACTCGGTTCCGAGGCGCGCCGCGCTCACGAGGGCGCCGCCCACGCTCACGGCGGCGGCGCCGGCCCGGATCCAGTCGCCCGCGCTCTCGAGCGATACGCCCCCCGACGGCACGACGCGCAGGAAGGGGAGCGGCGCGAGGAGGTCCCGGAGATAGCCGGGACCGGCCGCGACGGCGGGAAACAGCTTCACGAGGGACGCCCCCGCGCGCCACGCCTGGAGGATCTCGGTGGGCGAGAATGCGCCGGGTATGCAGGGCACGTTCTCGTCCCGGCACAGGGCGATCACGGCCGGTTCGAGCGTCGGACTCACGACGAACCGGGCGCCGGCCGCGATCGCCTCCCGCGCGGCGCGCGCATCGAGCACCGACCCGGCGCCGACCACACACGCCCCCGCCGCCCTCCCGGGAACGCCCCCGTCCGCGGTGAGCGCTGCGATCGCGGCGATCGCGCCCGGCGTGGTCAGGGTGATCTCCACCGCCCCCACCCCTCCCGCCGCGAGCGCGCGAGCGGCGGGGCGAAGGTCGAACGCTTCAGGGAGTCGGACGACCGCGATCACGCCGCCGGCGAGCAACGGATCGGTCATGCCGTTGTCCCGCACAGGGTCTCGAGCGCTGCGTCCACGCCCTCGCGCTCGAGCGCGAGCAGCCAGCGCGTGGCGGCCTCGAGGAAGCCCGGCAGCTCGGCGAGGTTCGTGCCCCACAGCTCCGCGTCGCCGAGCGCCCGGGCGGCGAGTCGCTCCAGCGTCTCGGCCGGCGCCGGGCTGGGCGTAGCGTCCGGGTCCACCGCGCGCCAGTGCCGCGAGATGAGGGGCCGCTCGACGTCGTCGACGGCGCACTGGGCGACCGGGCGCATGACGCGCAGGTACGCCGCGCAGCCGAGCGCGAGGCCTTGCGGCACCCGGCCGCGCTTCGCGGTGAAGCCCACGATCGAGGGCACGACGCGGAGCCGCAGCTTGGCGGTCTGGTTCGTCGCGATCACCTGCCACCGGTGCTCCAGCCAGGGGTTGCGGAAACGGTCCACCACCGTCCGCGCGAACGACTCCGCCGCGTCGAGCGGCAAGTCCGTGGCGGGCACGATCTCCTCGAACAGGATCTGCCGCAGGAACGGCCCCAGACGGGGATGCTCGGCGGCCTCGCGCACCGTCGCGACGCCCGCGAGGAGCGCGAGCGGCGCGAGCACGGTGTGGGCCCCGTTCAGGAGCTTGAGCTTCCGTTCGCTGTAGAACCCGATGTCGGGGGCGACGATAACGGCGGGCGGGGCCTCGATCGGGAACGCCTGCCGCAGGGCGTCCGGGTCCGCCTGGATCGCCCAGAGACAGTGCGGCTCGGTGACGGTCAGGAGCGCGTCCCTGTACCCGAGGCGCGACTCGAGCTCCGCGCGCGCGCCGGATTCGGGCGCGCCCGTCGTGATCCGGTCCACGAGCGAAGAGCAGAACCGGACGCGCCCCGAGAGCCAATCGCGGAACGCCGCGCCGCGGTCGCGCTTGGCCGCCAGGTGATCGACCATCTCCGCCAGGCGCGGCCCGTTGTCCGGAACCAGCTCGGTGGGGATCACGAACACGGCCGGGCCGTCGGGCAGCCGCTCGAAGCGCGCGTGCAGGAGGTCCACGAGCCGCGCCGGAAACGCCGCCTCGAGCCGGAAGCCGGCCTCGGTCGCGTTGCTGACGATCACCCGCAGCTCGGGGCGCGTAACGACGTCCCGCACCGCAGCCCACTCCAGGTCCGCGACGAGCGCCCGGGACAGCGAGCCGACGAGACGCGTCCGCTCGACCGGCCTGCCGCGCTCGAGGCCGCGCTCCACCAGCGTGAACAGCCCGGCCTGGGCGTTCATCGCTCCCGCACAGCCGTAAGGCGTGCTCTGCACGACCACGCTGCGACCCGGCAACGCGCCCGCGCGGTTCGCCGCGTCCACGGCGGCGGCCGACACGGCGCGGAGCAGCATCCCGGTGCCGAACTGCAGCGCTCGCTCCGGCAGCTCCGTCCGAGCGTACGCGCTCGTCGCCCAATGCTCGGTGCCCAAGCGGGCGAGCCCGGCGGGGTGACCGGTCACGGCCGCCCCCCGGGGAGCGTGAGCGACGCGCACCCGGTGCCGCTCGAGCTTGTCGAGGCTGGGCAGCGACCCGCGACGTTGTGCATGCAGTGACCCCGCGCTCGGGCACCGGATAAGGTGCACGCCGAACACGGGACGGACAATGGAGGCGAAAGGCGTCCCCGTCGTGGCCGACGGGGATCATGTCCCGCTCAAGCCATGGCGCGCCCCGGACTCAGTACGTCGGCCAGTTGTCGACCCAGGCGTTCGTGTACGGGAGGAGCCGTCCGAAGCGGCGGAGCAGTCGCGCCACGTTGCACGAGTTGTAGTTGAACCGCTTGATGCCGTCCCCGACGTCTTCCGGCGGCAACGCGGCGCCGAGCATCACGTTCAGCCCCGTGATCGTCGCGCCGTCTACGCCGTTGTTGCCGTTCGACGTGAGGTTGCCGCCGACGAGTACAACCCCTTCCCACGCCACACTGCCGTTCATCGTGAGAGCGCCCGTCACGATGAGCATCCCGCGGCCGTCGCTGGGGAGCGTGAAGTTTCCGTCGACCCGGATGATCGGGTAGTAGGTCGTGTCGAAGAACGACGGCCACGCCCCCGGAGGGATGGTGACGTCCGGCTGCAGGACGCCCTCGTTGACGATCCCGTTCCAGTCGATTTTCAGCGCCTCCGCGGACGCCGCGGGCGTGGGACCCAGGGTGACGACCGGCGGGTTGCCCTGCGGGGCGAGTCCCGCGCCGTTCTGGGTGTAGCCCGGGCTCGCGGGCACCGCCACGCCGCCGATGGTGGGCTCCCTGCCGCACGCGTCCACGCCGCCGGTCCCCATGCTGGAGGCCCCGTTCTTGTGGAGCCCGGGCAGGCTCGTCCAGCTCGCCGGCAGTTTCATCCTGCCCGGCTCCCAGACCGCGTACTCCGCCACGGTGCGCTCGGCTTGAGGCGTCCCGCGCAAGGCCCTCACCGTGCTGACGCCGTGCGAGCGGACGACGTACGCCCAGAAACCGGCCACCGTATCGGCGCGGACCTGCGCCAACACGACGTCCGCGTAGCCCCCCCGCTGCGCGATGCGGGTGGACTCCCTCACGGCGGGCGGCATGGCGGTGAAGCCCAGCGAGTCGCGCCGCCCGATGAAGCGCTCGAGTCCGTTCTGCGCGAGCGCGAACGCATCGACGGCGGCCTCGTCGTTCGCATTCACTCGGCGCTCGCTGCCGAGCGCCGAGAAGCCGGCGGCGAGCAGGATCGCGAATACGCCGATGACGAGAATCGCCATGGAGAGCGCCACGCCGCGCTCGGTCAGGTTGAGTCGCATACTCGCTCCTGGACGCACCGTCACTTGAGTTGATTGTTGAAGAACACGGCGGTACTGATCCGAGCCGCTTTCGGGGCGGCCGCTCCCTCCGGCGCGCGCTCGCTCTGCGCGCTGAGGTCGAGCTCGAGGCCGCGCACGGCCGACAGCGGGGTGGGGACCGCCGTCTGGGCGGTGTCGCCGCCCTGCACGTAGAACCGAAACCTGGCGGAGCTGTCGAACGGCGCGACCAGCTCGTCGGTCTGGCCGGTCGCGACGCTCGTGCGCCAGAGCGCGACACGCCCCGGGAGGACCAGGGAGCCCTTGAACTCGTAGGCGATCCGCTGGAACAGCAACACGGTCGTGCCGACCGCCGCCGCGGGCGGCAGGGTCACGGGAAGCGGCGGGCGGACCGCCACGACTCCGCCCTTCGGAAGCACGCTGAAGTTCGCCGCCACGCACGCCGCGGGGTCGTCGGGCCCCACCGTGGCGCCGATCTCCACGTAGTTGTAGCTCCCGAGCGTGTCGCGCCACGCGTATCCCGCAAAGCCGGCGGTCGCGTACACGCTGGAATCCACTGGCAGCAGGGACAGCGTCGTCTGCATCGCGGTATTGGCGCACACGATCCCCACCGCATACGGCACCCGCACCGTGATCGCCCGCGACGCCGCCGAGACGACCCCCCCGGTCGGTTCCACCATGCGGAGATCGGACACCGCGGCATTCACCGCAGCGCGGGAAACGAACCGCGCCCGGCGCAGCTGCGTCTGCTCGTCGTGGAAGCGCGACTGGGACACGAACAACTTCGTGAGGGCGCCGCCGACGATCCCCAGGATCACCATGCTGACCAGCAGCTCGGGAAGGGTGAACCCGCGTCGCGTGCTCACGGCTTGTTGAACGGGTTGGCATCCGGCTTCGCCCGCTCGATAATCACGGTATCCGGTGACACGAACGGGTTCAGCGGCGTGATGATCAGCGTCACGCGCCGCCACCTCGGCGACAGGTGCTCGACCGTGACCGTGCGGGTGTAGGGCAACGGGGACCGGCGGACGGTCGTGGTCCCGACCTTGGCGGTGAGCGAGTCGAACGGCAACGCCGTGAACTGGTTGACCTGTTGCGCGATCACCGCGTCCCGGGCGGCCAACCCCACGAGAGGATAGGAGCGTCGCGCCATCACAAAGGACAGCCGCGCCGCACCCGCCAAGGCGATGCCCAACAGCGTCACGGCCACCAGGAGCTCGACCAGCGAGAAGCCGGCCACGGACGGGGGGCGCTTCATCGCACCCTCACCCAGCCGGCCCGTGACATGGTGACCGCGCGGGAATACTCCCGGCCCCAAACGCCGACCGTGAGCGCACTCGAGGTGAACCCGCTGGGAAGCAGATCCACCGGATTGGCGGAGAACGAAACGGAATCAACCCCGTACTCCGTATCGCGCCCCAGGGACCGTTGCCACAGCGCGCTGCCGGACACCCGGTCGCTCACCGTGAACGATCGCCCGCCGGGGTCCAGCGCGACCCGAACCGGGCGGCGCTGGCGCGCGGCCGCCGAGCCGGCGACGGTGAGGTCGTGAGCGACCACCTTCGCGGCCTGGTTGACGCGGGAGTGAGCGATGATTTGGGAAACCCTGGGCCAAGACATGATCGACAATGTGCTGAAAACGGTGATCACGATCATCAGCTCGATGATCGAGAAGCCCGTCGTCCAGGGCGGCCAGCGGGGCCTTGCGGCTGCGGCGTGGTATGTCGGCATGCGGCTCACTCCTTGGGACGCGAACGGCCCCACCTGCTGGTCATGAGCGTGGGGCCGCCTTGCTCCTCCGGCAGCCGGGCCGTCTCAACGATGATGCACTAGCTCATCGAGACCCCGCGGCTTTGCGCCCCGCCGTCACCAACGGTTTGCCTTTGACAGAGTGTGCAATCTGACGGACCGCAAGGACCACGCCTCATGCCCACCTTCAACTGGCTCAGCGAGATGCACGAAGTGTCGCTTTGGTAACGCATAGCAAAACGCCCGAAATGCTTGCATCATGCCGTTGCAGTCTGGGAAGTATCCCTCGCAGGATGCGTGGGAGTGGTCGCTCTCCACGTTACGTCCTACATTTGCGGCCTCCCAGGCCACTTCGTCCCCGGTCGGAGCGAACGATGCGGCACCAGACATCGTGGCCGCGGTCGATCCGGTCCAGGGCCTCATGTCCGCCAAGCGCGAATCGCCGGATCTGATTCTCCTCGACCTGATGATGCCGGCGGGCGGCGGGATGCAGCTCCTGGACAGGCTTGCCACCGTGGGAAGAGCCCGGGTAGTCGTGGTGACCGCCATGGATGAGCCGGGGCTCGAGGCGCAAGCCCAATCCCACGGCGCGACCGCCTTTGTGAAGAAGCCGGTGGAGCCCAAGGCGGTGGCGGCCCTCGTGCAGCAACTCCTTCCTCAGAAGCGCTCCGACTGACGGGACCCCCCGACTCGCCGACCGCTCCGTCACCGATCAGGGCCGCCGGCGTCGCTCCAACACCCCGCGCCGCTCTCGACTGCGTCGCCGGTCGCCCTGCTGCCGACGGTCGGCCACCCGCCGCTCCGCGAGCGGCCTGGCAGCCGCCGCGCGGCGCTCGGCGGCGCGGCGCATGCGGCCGCTGCGGCGGCTGACGGAAACACGGCGTCGGCTCATTCCGTGGTCGCGCTTCGCGGTGTCCCTCACCGGGCGTGTGACTTCGCGGGACACGGCCTCGTACGCGGGATGCCGCTCCCGCACGCCGGCCGCCGTTCGGGGGTACGGCTCGTCCCAGGCCACCGCGAACACTTCATTGCAGCGTGGGCACCGGGTCGCCCCGCTGCGGGCGTCGGGAAGCGGATCCCGATGGCGACAGTTCGGGCACACGAGGTACCCCTCGCGGACGCTCGCCGGCACGCGGGCAACGCTCAGCGGGCCGCGCACCACGGTCCACTCCCGCGGCGGCGTGGTGCGGAACTCGAGCAGATCCCGCGGTACCTTCGCGATCCGCCCGTGGATCCGCACGTGCGCTTCGCGTACCGTGAGCGCGGTCACTGGATACCACGCACCCAACCGCAGCCCGCAGTTTGCGGAGACCTGCAGCCGCGCCCACCGAACGACGCTCATCTGCTCCTCGCGGCAATAGATTGCGGCCCCGAACGGCCGGCTGTCAACCTTGGCCGGCGGAACAGCGGCTTGCTGGGCCGGCCTGGAAAGCCCGGCGTCACGGCCGGGACAGGGCCTGTACGCGCTGCGCGTCCTGCTTCGAGAGCACGTCCTGCGGGCTGAGCGCCGTGTAGGCGGGCACCTCCTTGCCCGCGATCATGGCGTTGGGTGAGCCCGAGATCGTGTCTTGCCTGAGGAGGAAGGTCCCTTCCTGCCCCGTCGTGAACCGGGGCGTCGCGCGCCAGGCGACGTCCAGCGACCCGGGGAATCGCACGACGACCCGCTGACCAGCCTGGCCGCCCTTCATCGCAGACTCGACGAGAATAACCGCTTCCTGCCAAGCCGCGTCGTGCTCGCTGACCCGCCGCCCTGGCCCGGTCTGCGCGGTCGCGGCGCGGACCGCCTCCACGCGGCCGACGACGATCATGTCGGCGGCCCGAACCCGGGCCCGAAGCGCCGTGTCGCTCACCTGCCGCCGAATCCCGAGGATCGAGTCTCGCTGCTGCGCCAGCGCGCCCGCCGGCAGCCCGTCGGCGACCGCTTCATGTCCCACTTCTCGAACCGCCACACCACGACCGTAGAGCCACGCGCTCGTGTAGAACGTGGCCTGCATCCCCTCTCGCAACGATCCCGCCTCCCGGGCTTCCACCGTCACGGAATCGCCGGCGGCGAGGGCGACGGCAGAGGGCTTGTCCAGCACCTCGTCCACCCGCACCACCGTGGTCCGGGGGGACACGGCGACGCCGGAGACGGACGCCGCACCCACTCTGGCGACGGTACCGACGAATACGATGTCGGACTGGCTCACCAGAGCCGCCCGGTCCTGTTGCGCCGCGCCCCGTTGCGTGACAAGGAAGAAGGCACACGTGCACCACATCCCCGCGAAGGTCCGCCCTCGATTGCGCATGACACCCTCCGCCGGTGCGCGCCCCCGCGCCCCCGCGCCCCCCGGCCGGCTCAGGGGCGCACCGGCACGCTGAAGTAGAACGGATCGATGGAGACACGGACGGTGCCCCCGGCGCCGTCCACCAGCCGCTTGGCCTGGAAATCGGCCTTCCGCTGATACACCACGCCTTGCGGGAAGTCGCTCGAGTCCGGCGTGTTGTTGGCCGAGAACACGCCTCGGAACTCCGGGCCGACGGCCGTCAGAAAGTTGTAGTCGCCGATGTAGGGGAGGAACTGCGGCGCCGGTGTGTTCGCGGGGACGGTGGCGAGCACCAGATCGGCGTGCGTGGCGAACCCGTCGCCGGACCGCTCCAGCTGCGTGACCCAGCGGCTGTCGGGGCCGGTCCCGCGGACCTGTTGATACAGGAGGCCGACCGTGCCGGTGTCGGAGACGGCGAGGCTCGCGTTGGTGGCGTTGGTCAGCGTCCGCACATCCCCGCTCCACGTGACGCCTCGGTCCGTCGAGCGTCTCACGTGAATCGTGTAGATGTCCCCCGTGCCGACCCGGTCCGCCCATGCGAGATACACGATCTCGCTATGGCGGGGGTCGACCGCGATCGAGAGCGTGGACCCGATGCGCTCCTGCCCGAGGGTGGGCGCGTTCGACCACGGGATGGTCACGTTCCGGGCGACGATCCGCCCGGGGAGCCTGTCCCCGGGGTCCACGAGATCCCGGAAGGGGGTGGCCCCGCCCGCCCCGCCGTCGTCCCGCACGACGACCACATCACTCGTCGCCGCCTCGCCGGTGAAGCGTCGCCACCCGAAGTACGCGGCGTACACGGTCTGATCCCGCGCCACGGCCGGCCGCACGGACGGCCCATCCTGGTCCGCCGTGCTGCGGCTCTCGATCCGAGCCGAGGTGTACGTGGCGCCTCCATCGAGCGAAACATCGACCGTCGCCGTCCCTCCGGTGGTCACGGCGAAGTCGTTCAGGCCGACGTAGATCCGATCGGCGTCGCCGGCCGATGTCGCGCGCACGAACGGCTGGTCGGCGGAGCCGCGGGAGGCCTGCACCGTCATCGTCGTGGACGACAGGACGTCGTGCGTTACCAGCTCGTTCAACAGGAGCGACTCGGACACCCGCAGGATGCCGGCGTAGAGTCGCCCGGTTCCGCCGTCGAACGCCTCCGTGATGTCCGCGGTCGTGACGGTGCTCGGGACGGTCATCCGGAGCGTCCATGTCCTCCCGCTGTCCTCCGTGACGTAGATCGGCGCGGTCCCGCTCGCCGGGCCTCCGGGGTTCGGGGTGAAGGCGGACGCCGCCATCAAGCCGGGGTTGGACGGATGGACGGCCAGAAACGGCTCGGCGTCCTGCTCGGTCTCGCCGCTCAGCGACGCCGGAATCATGTCGGCGACGCGGACGCCCGGCGGCCCGGCGGCGCCACCCCCGCCTCCCGGCGGGGGCGGGGGCGTGCACGCCGCCAAGGCGAGGGCGACTAACGCGAGTGCCGCTGTGCGCATGATCGATCGCTCCGTGTGTGAGCACGGATCGTAAGGGAAGCCGGGCCCCGGCACAACACCGCCGCCTCCCGACCGTAGCGGCCGCGGCGGCCCGACGACATACTTGCTGGGTCCTCCAGCCGGTGGATCGGGATGTTCGACGATGCCCTGAGTCGCCGCGCCTTTCTTACCGTCTCCGGCGCGGCCGTCGCGTCGGCGTGGCTCGCCGCCGACCCGGACGAGCTGCGCGCTTCCCTCGCCCACGCCGCCCGCGCGCGCGAGGCTCCGTGCGCTCCGGCATGGGAGTTCTTCACCGCCGAGCAGGCCGCGGACGTCGAGGCGATCGCCGCCCAGATCGTCCCGACCGACGACACGCCGGGCGCGCGCGAAGCCCGCGTCGTGAGCTTCGTCGATCACTCGCTCGCCACCTGGGCCGTCCCGCAGCGCGAGCCGTTCATCCAGGGCCTCGACGGGCTCAACGGCGACGTCGAGAAGCGCTGGCCCGGCACCGGGCGGTTCGCCAGCCTCCCGCCGGAACGCCAGCTCGAGCTGCTGCGGGCGCAGGAGCAGACTCCCTTCTTTCGGCAGATGCGCTTCGCGACGCTGGTGGGGATGTTCTCCCTGCCGTCGTACGGGGGGAACGCCGGCAAGCTGGGCTGGCGGCTGATCGGCTTCGAGGACCGCTACGTCTGGCAGCCGCCCTTCGGCGACTACGACGCCGAAGCGGCGGGCCGTGGGCACTGAAGCCGTGCGACCCGGGCGGCCGGCGATCCGCTTCCGCCCCGGCGCGACGGTGGACTTCGTCGTCGTCGGGTCGGGCGCCGCCGGCGGCATCATGGCGAAGGAGCTCGCGACCGCCGGGTTCACGGTGGTCGTGCTCGAGCAGGGGCCGCGGGTCGAGGCGGAGCAGTTCGAGCACGACGAGATCAAGACGTTCTTCCAGAGCGCTCTCCAGAACAACCCCGCCGGGTTCACGTTCCGTAGGACCGAAGCCGACGCGGCGCGGCCCGGCCGGATCCAACTTCTGTACCACCGCCTGGTGGGTGGTGGCAGCGTGATGTTCACGGCGAATTACTGGCGCTTCCGCGAGATCGACTTCGCCGAGCGGAGCCGCTTGGGCGAGGTTGCCGGGACCGGCCTGGCGGACTGGCCGATCACCTACCGCGACCTCGAGCCCTACTACACCAGGGCCGAGTGGGAGCTTGGCGTGTCGGGCGTGCCGGGACTGTTCGACCCGCCGCGCTCGCGACGCTATCCGCTGCCGCCGCTGCCCGTCAAGTCCTCCGGCGTGCTGTTCGAGCGCGGCGCCCGCGCCCTGGGCCTGCACCCCCAGCCCTCGCCGCTCGCCATTCTCTCCCGTCCCTACCACGGCCGGCGGGCGTGCCAGCATTGCGGGTACTGCCTCGCGTTCGGGTGCGAGTTCGGCGCCAAGTCGTCCACGCTCGTCACCGTGATCCCGCTGGCCGAGGCCACCGGGCGATGCGAAATCCGGGCCGACAGCTACGTGCGGAAGATCGAGGTCGACGACCGCGGCCGCGTCACCGGCGCGACCTACCTCGACGCTGACAAACGGGAGCACTTCCAGCCCGCCCGGGCGGTCGTGCTCTGCTGCAACGGCGCGGAGACGCCGCGGCTGCTCCTGATGTCGACCTCGAGCCTGTTCCCCAACGGCCTCGCCAACTCGAGCGGCGTGGTGGGCAAGTACCTGATGTTCAACGGCCTGTCGAGCGCGAGCGGCGTGTTCGAGCGGCCCCTGAACGAGTTCAAGAGCGTGATGGCCACGCGGGTGCTGTACGACTTCTACGACAGCGACCCGCGGCGCGGGTTCTACGGTGGCGGCGCGCTGGACGCGCGCGCGTTCGTGTATCCCACGTTGTTCGCCCTGGGCGGGCTACCGCACGACGCGCCCTCGTGGGGCGCCGAATACAAGCGCATGCTGCGGGAGTATTACACGCGCACCATGAACGTGGATGGGCACTCCACGTCGCTCCCGCTCGAGACCAACTCCATCTCGCTCGATCCCGAGGTCAAGGACGCGTGGGGACTGCCGGCGCTGCGGGTCACCTACCGGGACCACCCCGACGACCTCGCGATGATGCGCTTCCTGCAGGACAAGGCCGTGGAGATCCTCGAGGCCGCCGGGGCGCGGCAGACATGGAGGCAGCCGGTGCAGGAGGCGACCCTGGCGGCCCACCTGCTCGGCACTTGCCGGATGGGCAACGACCCGCGCACGTCAGTGGTGGACCAGTACCACCGGACGCACGACGTGCGGAATCTCTTCATCTGCGACGGCTCGAGCCTGGTGACCGGGGGACGCGGCCAGCCGACCTGCACGATCCAGGCGCTGGCGTACCGCGCCGGCGAGCACATCGCGGCGCTCGCGCGGCGCGGCGAGATCTGACCCGCCCGGCTGAAACGGTCGCCGCTCCCCAGGCTTGCGACTCCAGCAGACCGGACGCTAGCTTGCCGCGACCGGCGCGGCCCGCGCCGGCAGCCACACAGGAGAGACCTCACATGGCCGGACTGCGTCTGCTCGTCGCCGCGCTCGCTCCCCTTGCCCCCTTCGCTGCCGCGGCGCCCGTGGCCGCGCAGCAGGCCCCCCAGCCCACCCAGCCCCCCACGATGCGGGAGTGGACCGTCCCGTGGCCCGGCACGCGCCCGCGCGATCCGTATCCCGACCGCCAGGGACGGGTGTGGTTCGTGGGGCAGCAGGGCGACTACGTCGGTGTGCTCGATCCCGGCTCGGGCGAGTTCAAGAAGTTCGATCTCGGAGCGGGGACCGGGCCGCACAACCTCATCCTGGACGGCGCCGGCATCGTCTGGTACTCGGGCAACGCGGCCGCGCACATCGGCCGGCTCGATCCGCAGGACGGCACCATCCGCCGGTACCCGATGCCGGACCCGGGCGCGCGCGACCCCCACACCATGATCTGGGACCGCCACGGCGATATCTGGTTTACGGTGCAGGGCGGCAATGCCGTGGGAAAGCTGACCGTGGGCACGGGCCAGGTGCGGCTCTTGGCCGTGCCGACCCCCCGTGCCCGCCCGTACGGGATCGCCCTCGACCCGTCCGGCCGGCCGTGGCTCGTGGAGTTCGGCACCAACAAGATCGCGACCGTCGATCCCGAGACCTTCCAGCTCACCGAATATCCGCTGACACGCGCAGCGGCGCGGCCGCGCCGCATGGCGATCACCTCCGACGGCGCCATCTGGTACGGCGACTACGCGGGCGGGCTGCTGGGCCGCTTCGACCCCAAGACGACGCACGTCGAGGAGTGGCCCTTGCCGGGTGGGGCGACGTCCCGGCCATACGCCGTGACTGTGGACGACCAGGACCGGGTCTGGGTGGTGGAAACAGGGTCGCAGCCGAACCGGCTCGTGGGTTTCGACACGCGCGCGCACCGGTTCCTGCCGCCGGCCGATGTGCCGAGCGGCGGCGGCACCATCCGCAACATGGTGTTCGACCCGCGCACGCGCGTGATCTGGTTCGGGAGCGACAACAACACGATCGGCCAGGCCCAGCTGCCGGGTGCCGCAACGCCCGTCCCGTAGCCTCGCGTGGCTCGGGGCTCTGGTCGCCCTCGGTGCTTCGCTCGCCGCGGCTGCGCGACCCGCGACTCATAAGGAAGGCCCGCCCCCGGCGCACACGGGCGGCTTCGGCGAGCCGACCTGCCACCAGTGCCACTTCGACGCCGGTTTGAACGAGCCGGGCGGCGAGGTGGAGATCGGCGGTGCGCCGGATCGCTACCAGCCGGGCCGTACCGTCGAGCTGATCGTCTCGCTCAAGCGGGCGGGGATGCAGCGCGCGGGCTTCCAGCTCGCGGCGCGGTTTGCGGAGGGCGGGGCCGCGGGCGCCCAGGCCGGCTGGCTCTCCCCGAGCGACGCGCGCACCGCGCTGGTTTGGGACAGCGTCACCCACGTGGGCTACATCGGGCACACCCCCGCGGGGACCGCGGTCGCCGGCGGCGCCGCCCGCTGGACGTTTCGCTGGACCGCGCCCGTCCGCCCCCCGGGCGCCGTCGTGTTCCACGTCGCGGCCAACGCGGCCAACGACGACGATTCGCCGCTCGGGGATTTCATCTATACGAGCGCGATCCGGGTGCTGATGGCGCGGCGGTGAACGTCACCGCAGGGCGTGGGGGCGTGCGCCCCGGCTTACCGCAGCGCCTGCACCACCGGCAGCCTGGCGGCCCGCCGAGCCGGGAAGAAGCCCCCGATGACCCCCATGACCACGGCGAAGGCCAGCCCCGCCAGGAGCAGTTGGGGCGTCACGCGGAAGCTGAAGGCGATCTCGCTGAAGCTCGCCCAGTTCGTCGTGCTCGTGACCACGCCGTTGATTGGGAGCGCGAGCAGACACCCGACCGCGCCGCCCAGACTCGCGATGATCGTGGACTCGACGAGGAAGCTCGCCAGGACGCTGCGCGGGTGGAAGCCGAGCGTCAGGAGCACCGCGATCTCCGGCGCGCGCGCGGCCACCGCCGCATACATCGTGTTCACCGCGCCGAACACCGCTCCGACGGCCATGATGCTCGTGATCAGCAGCGCCAGAATCCGCAGGATGCGCCCCAGGAGCTGCGACTGCTGCGCATAGAAGGCGGACTCCCGGTGCGCATCCACGGTGATGCGGCGGTCTCCCTCGAGTGCGCGCTTGGCCTCCTCGAAGGCGCCCGCATCCCGCAGCCGGAAGGCGATGGACTGGAACACCTGGCCGCGAAACACGGGCATGAACTGCTCGTTCTCACCCCAGATCTCCGACTCGAACGCCGACCCGCCGGCAGTGAAGTGGCACACGACGGTCCAGTCCCGGCCCGCGAAGCGCAGCGTTTCACCCAGGCCGGTGTTGGGGAAGCGAGACACGATCCGCCTCCCGACGCAGATCTCCGAGCGACCCGACTGGAGCCTGCGCCCGTCGGCAATCCGCACGTTGGATCGCACGGTCCACACCTGATCGCTGATCCCGCGGGCCACGACGTTCGCCACCTGGGTGGTATCGAAGCGCTTCGGGAGCGGGATCACGACGTAGACCTCGGGGCTCACGAGCGGGCGCCCGTCCGCGCCGGCAGCGACGTGCGGCGACGCGGCGACGATGTTCGCCGTCTCGCGGGAGAGGCCGCTCGACAGCTCGGAATCCGCCCCCTTCCGGAGCACCAGCACGTTGTCATCCGACCCCGTGCGCACCAGCGCCGCGCGGAACCCGTTGGCCAGGGCCAGCATCGCAATGAACACCGCGACCACGAGCCCGACGCCCAGGGCCGTGAGGGCGGTGGAAACGGGACGCTGGAGGACGCTGCGCGCGTTGTAGACGATCGGGATCTTCACTCGACGCGCCTCAGCGCCTGTACCACCGGGAGTCGCGCCGCTCCCACCGCGGGAACCACGCCGCTCGCGAGCATCAGCAGCAGCGCGATGGCGCCGCCCACGGCGAGCGTGCCGCCCGAGACGTCGAAGCCGGGCAGGAAGCCCTGCGCGCTGAAGTTGGTCGTCTTGTAGAGCAGCTTCGCGCCCCCGAGGCCGATCAGGGCGCCCGTGAGGGTGATGATGCCCGCTTCCACCATCACCAGCCCGAACAGCCGGACGTCCGAGAAGCCGATGGTCTTCAGTACGGCGACCTCGCCCGTGCGCTCGCGCGCGCTCATCATCATCGCGTTGGCCGTGACCAGGAGGATCGCGAACACGACCGCCATGCCGATCGTGTTCAACAGCAGGCTGACGTTCCCCCACATCGTCGCGAAGCTCGCGTTGAACGCCTGCTCGGTGCCGGTCTTGGTCGGGGCGCTCGAGCTCTTGAACTGCGCGTCGATGGTCTTGGCGACCCGCGCGGCGTTGTTCGGGTCGTCGATCCGCAGGATGTACCACCCAGCGATCCCCGCGCGTCCGATGCGCTCGTCCAGCAGCGCGTGGTGAAACATCAGCGCGTCGTCATTGATCACCCGGTCCTTGGGCGTGTACACGCCGCGGATGGTGAACGTCCAATCGCCGGGGAAGATCGTGCCCTGCAGGGTGACGTTCTGACCCAGGCGCCAGCCGAACACATCGAGCAGCCGCACGCCCACCAGCGCCCCCGACCGGTCCTGGAGCCACGCCTCGCGCTGGTCGGCGGGGACGGAGATCTCGGGGTACAGCTCGAGGTAGGACGTTCCGTCCACGGCGAAGTTGGCGAAGAACCGCTTGCCGTCGCCGTAGCGGCCCCCGAACCAGTTGGCCCAGGTCAACCCTTCCACCCCGGGCACGGCGCGCAGCCGGTTGGCGTAGCTCAGCGGCAGGGGGAACACGATGCCCGTCGCGTTGGTCACGACGAGCCGCCGAACGCTGCCGAAGTTCGCCGCCGCGGCGAGCGTCGTGATCACCGTGCGGAGCGATGCGAACAGGAACAGCGCGAGGGCGACGCTCGCGATCGTCAAGACCGTGCGCCGCTTGTGCCGGCCGAGGTTGGCGAGCACCAGGGGGAGGTACTTCACGGCGCCCTCCCCGCCCCCCCCACCCCCCCCACGCCCTGCTTCTCGATCAGGACGCCCTTCTCGAGATGCAGCACCAGCTCCGCCCGCTCGGCCGCGTGGGCGTCGTGCGTCACGACGATGATCGTCTTGCGGAATTCGTCGTTCAATCGCTGCAGCAGCGTGAGCACCTCCTGCGAGCTCTTCGCGTCGAGCTGGCCCGTCGGCTCATCCAGCAGGACCAGCGTCGGGTCCGCCACGATCGCCCGGGCGATCGCGACGCGCTGCTCCTGGCCGCCCGAGAGCTGCCGCGGATAGTGACGCATCCGCTCCTCGAGCCCGACCACGCCCAGCGCGATCCGCACGCGCTCGTCGCGCTGCTGCTTCGACAGCGTCGTGAGCAGGAGCGGCAGCTCGACGTTCTGGTAGGCCGTGAGCACCGGCAGCAGGTTGAGCTGCTGGAACACGAAGCCGATGTGCCGGGCGCGCCACGGCGCGAGCCGTGCCGGCGTCAGCGCGCTCACCTCGGCCTCCGCCACGCGCACCGTGCCGCTCGTCGGCTTGTCCAGCCCGGCGATCAGGTTGAGCAACGTCGATTTACCCGATCCCGACGGGCCCATCAGCGCCACGAAGCTGCCCTCGGCGACGTCCAGCGTGAGCCCCGTGAAGACGTCGATGCGCTGCGTGTCACGCTGAAAGCTCTTGTAGACGTCTCGGATCTGGACGAGGGCCATGATGGTCGGGTGTCAGGTGTTAGGTGTCGGGCGTCAGGGAATGGGCGTGGCCCGTACCCGCATGCCGGCCCGGGGCGCGTCGATTCCGCCCACCAGCACCAGCTCGCCTCCCGACAGGCCCGAGCGGATCTCGCGATACCCGCCGCTCACCGGGCCCGCCTGCACGGGGCGCAGCTCGAGGCGGTCCTGGCGCACCAGCCAGACCACCGTTTGCCCGTTCGCTTCGCGAACCGCCGCGGCGGGCACGCGGATGCGCGGGGGGAAAGAGGGCGCCGCGACGTCGGGGCTCGAGCGGGCCGCCTCCGGCTCGAGGAAATCCACGCGCGCTCCCATTTCAGGCAGGATCCGCGGGTCGCGGTCGAGGATGCTCACCTTGACCTGCACCGTCGCCCGCTGGCGGTCGGCCGTGGGCACGACCTGACGCGCCCGGCCGCTGAACGCCGTGTCGGGATACGCGTCCAGCGTGATCCGCGCGGCCTGCCCGCCGTGCACCCGCGCGATGTAGGCCTCGTTGACGTCGACCTCGACCTCGAGCGTGTGCAGGTCCGCCATGGTCACCACCGCGCCGCGCGTCAGGCCGCCACCCACGGACGGCGCCACGACCTCGCCGACTTCCGCTTCCTTGCGCAGCACCGTCCCGGCGAAGGGAGCGCGAATCAAGGTGTTCTCCAAGCTCGCCCGCGCGTAGCGCAGCCCAGCCTCGGCCGCCTCCACCCGCGCCGCCGCGGCTCGCGCGCGTGCCTCCGCCTGCGCGCCGCGGCTCTCCGCCGCCTCCACATCCTGCTCCGAGACGAGCTCCTGGTTCTTGACGCGGATCTCGCGCAGCCGGCGCGCCTCCCGCTCCGACTGGTCCCGGTCGGCCTCCGCCTCGATGAGCTGCGCCCGCGCGCTCGCGAGGTTCGCATCGGCCTGGGTCGCCTGCGCCTCGTAATCGGCATTCTCGAGGCGCGCGATCACTTCACCCTGCCGCACGAGCGATCCCTCGCTCACGCCGAGGTAGGCGAGCCGCCCCGCCACCTTCGAAGAGACGGACGCCCGCGTGCGGGCCACGACGTAGCCGTTCGCCGTCACGCTCACCGCCCCGCCGGCCGAATGGGGGCCCCCTTCAGTCACGGTCGCCACGGCCACCTGCACGGCCGGGGCGGAGCCACGCTTCGCCAGAACGACGACGGTCGCGATCACGCCGAGCACGAGCACCGCGAGAGCGGCGTTCCGGACCAGGGCGCGGCGCAGGCCCGGCGGCGGGGTGTCGCGATCGATGCGGAGCTTCGAGAGGTCGTGGGCGGACGTGGTCATCAGGCCGGGGAATGTAAGACGGCCGCCACCGCGCCGCCAAGGCGCCCACGGCGAACGACCCCGCGGCGTGATGCCGCGGGGTCGCTTCGCCTGGCCCCTGCCCGGCGCTCAGGACCGGGTCACCGTGTACTGGCCGCAGGCCGTGAGCTCGATCGTCACCGTGGACGTCTGGTCCCCGCGCGTCACCACCGCCGTGAGCGTCCCGGCGTCGAACTTCGGCGCCACCGTGCAGCTCGCGTCGTAGTGGAGATCGGGACCGGTCGTCACCGAGAGGGCCCAGTTCCGGACACCCCGCGTCCACGTCGAGGTCCCCGTCACGTCCCAGGTGCCGCTCGGCAACGGCTGGCTCGACGAGATCGAGCCCGGGACGTCCGCCGTGAACGTGGTGGACCAGTTCTTCAGGTGCGTGGCCGTGGAGCCGTCGGGGTGGGTGAAGACGGTCTGGAAGCCCGTCATCGAGTGCGACAGCACCGAGGCGGTCCCCGAGAACTGCCGCGTGCCGTTCTCTGCGACGGACCAGGTCGCTCCGCTCCCGGACAGGACGCTCCGCGTGAGGTCGGTGAACACCGAGCGCACCGCGTGGTCGGTCGCGACCGGCGTCGGGTCGATCAGGTCGATCGTGCCGCTCAGCGTGACGGTTTCGCCACGCGGGGTCGTGAAGCTGCACCCGCCGAAATCCACGCGCACCGAGTCGGGAATGGGGTCGCCGTCGCTGTTGGCCGGTGGATTGGGGCTCCGCGTCGGCGTGCAGCCCGACGGCAGGGCCAGGGGCGAGCTCGGCGCCGCGAACGGCACGCCGCCCGCGTTGTCGAAGGTAGCGCCCTCGGGGAGGGCCGCGATGTCTGCCGTCACCACCAGGGCCAGCGAGTCGGCCTGCGCCCGGGAGAGAGAGGGATTCGCCGGGCCGTTGGCATCGCTACACGCGGCAAGCACCACGACGAGGCCCAGCGCGACGAAATCCGCCAGCTCTTGGAAACGAAGCCGTTGCATACCTTGCTCCTCAATATGGATGAGTAGGGAACTGCCCAGCCGCGATTCCACGGCCGCGGGTTGGACGCACCCCACCCGAGAGGCGTTAAGCGCGCTGACCGGGCCGCGGACCCGGGCGGTCCCGACCGCGTGACCGGAGGGTGACCGGGGTCACACGATGTACGGAGGGCTGCTACGCAGACCCCTGTGCGATGGCCGTCAGGAACGCCTCGACCACGCGTCCGGACCACCAGCCCTGGCGCCCCGCGATCCACTCGACCGCCTGGTCCGGGAGCAGCGCCGGGTGGTGGGGGCGCGCGGTCGTCAGCGCATCGTAGACGTCCAGAATCCCCACGATCTGCGCGGAGACTGGGATCTCGTCGCCGCGGAGTCGGTCGGGGTAGCCGGTCCCGTCGTATCGCTCGTGATGCCAGCGGATGATGGGCTTCAAATCCCAGGGGAACTCCACGTCGGCCAGGAGCTCGATCCCCCAGATCGGGTGCATCTGCACCACCTCGAGCTCCTCGCGAGTGAGCGGGCCGGGCTTGTGCAGGATCTCGTGCGGGATCCGCAGCTTGCCCACGTCGTGGAGATAGGCGCCGAGCAGGATGGTCGTCTCGTCCTCTTCATCGAGCCCGAGGACCCGTGCCACGGCGACCGCGTTCTGCGCCACCCGCTCGCAGTGGCCGAACGTGTAGCCGTCGCTCGATTCGATCGATTGGCCCCAGCCGCGTACGACCGCCAGGTAGGTGCCTTCGAGCTCCGCCACCTTGCCGCCCACATGCACCAGGTCCACCCGGGCGTCCAGCCGGCGGAACAGCCGGTAGGCGACGTTGAGCAGCCGGAGCGCCTCCTGGTTCCGCCCCATCGCCTGGTAGAGGAGCGCGAGCTCGCGGGAGGCCTCCGCTTCGTTCAACACCGAGCCCGCGCCGGCCGCCAGCTCGATCGCCCGGCGGAGCCGTGATTCGGCGAGCGCCGGCCGGCTCGTCTCGCGGTAGATCATGCCGATCACGCGATACGCGTCGGCCTTGGCGCCACGCGTGCCGAGCTGATCGAACAGGGCGAGCGCCGCCTCGGCGTTCTGCCGCGCGTTCTCGAACCGCTGTCGCGCCACGTCTACTTCGGCGTGATTGACGAAACAGAGGCCCCGCAGGTACACGTCGCCGGTGCGCTCCGCGAGCGCGCGACTTTCCCGGAAATAGCGGTCCGCCTCATCGAACAGGCCCCGGTCCGCGCTGACCATCCCCAGGTTGTGGTAGGCGATCGCGCACCCGTGCGGGTCCTCGCAGCGGCGGTACGCCTCGAGCGAGCGCCCGTACCGCGTGAGGGCCTCGTCCAGCTCGCCCTGGATGTTCGCGAGGATCCCCAGGTTCTGCTCCACGCGCGCGCGCAACTCCCGGCTCGATCCGCCGAGCTCGAGCGCCTGGAGCAAGGTGCTACGGGCCTCCGCCAGCGAGCCGCTCGTCAGATCCAGGCCACCCAACGTGTTGAGCGCCTCCGCCGCCAGCACGTCGTGCCCGATCTGCCGCGCCACGTCGTAGCTCCGCCGGCACAGCGCGCGCGCCTGCACCGGCTCGTCCCGATGATGCCGCACGATCGCGAGGCGCCGTAGCGCTTCGGACAGGACGGCCTGCTCCCCGCCCTGCTCCGCCGCGGCGATCGCGGATTCGTAGCACTCGACCGCTTCGGAGATGCAACCCGCACGCTCCCGGCCGCGCGCCTCGTCAAGCCACTCCGCGCCGCGGCGTGCCACGCTTCGAGCCTGAAGCCGGGGGACGGCGAGGCTACCAGGCGATGGCATAGTCCGAGAAGTGCTGCAGCCTTCCGGTGACGGTGTCGGACGGCCGACTGTCGACCGACTGCAGGTACTCAATGATCTGCAGCAAGTCGGTTGTAAAGACGATCCGCTTCGGCAGCGGCACCGAGCCCGGGTCGCAGCCCGCGTAGCTCATGGTGAGCGACGCGGGCTCCTGGAACGTGAGGCCCGCCGGCTCGAAATGGACCCGTCTCACCGTGTCCGACGGCGCCACGGCGGTGATGGTCACCGGAGCGTCGAGCGCGCCCGCAGGAACCGACAGCGTGTGCGGACCCACTTGCAGGGTCCCGCCCTCCGGGCCGATCGTCTGGGTGACCGAGTCGGCGGGGAGCGGGGAGCACGGGACGACGCCCGTCAACGACCCCAGCAGGTCCCCCAGGCTCGCCTGGGGCACCGGTGCACGGGAGCGGACGCCGAGTGGTGAAGGATCTGCGCAGCTCAGGGCGGCCAGGACCAGACCGCCGCCAAGCAGCGTGGCGAGCAAGACGCGCGTGGCCTTCATGAACGGCTGCTCCTCTTCTCTGGCCCGGACCTCTTTCTGGGCTGGGATCCCCCGCCGAGATCGAAGCTGCGCACCCAGGGGGACCCGGGGTCCGGTATGCCGCTTTTCACCGCCGCGGTGGCGTGGGTGAGCAGCTCGGCGGGATCAATCGGCGAATAGCCCAGGTTGGCCACCGCATCGTAGCCAACCAGGAGCGTGGAACCGGGGGCGATCTGGCCAGCGCCGCCAAGCGCATCGCGCAGCACGCCGGTGACGCGCTCGGCGAGCTTCACGGCACCGGCGTGCCCGGTGGCGGGTGCGATCACGACCAGCTCCGTAGGCGTCAGCGCCCCGACGACGTCGGAAACTCGCGCGGTGCGCGCCACGATCTCCCCGACTTTGGGGTCAGAGGACCCGGCTTCCACCGCGAACACCACACAGGCGAGCGCGCCGTGCTTCCGGGTCATCAACGCGCCCAGTTCCCGCGCCCGGCGCGCGAGGCCCGGCCGACTGAGCAGCCCCGTTACCGGGTCAACCAGGCCCTCGGCAGCGGCGACGTCGATATTGCGCTTCGCCTGCACGTAGGTCTGGAGCTTGAGCGAGAGCTCCTCAGGGTCAGCCGGATGGACGAAAAAGTCCCACGCACCGGCCCGCAAGGCGGCCACGCGCTGCTCCGGGGTCGGCTTGGCGGCGGCGAGGAGGAGGATCGGCACGCGGTAGCCGACTCGCGGATCAGCATGCAGCAACCGGCACACCTCGATCCCCGACATGTCCGGCAGGTCGGTCTCGAGGATGATGGCGTCAGGTTGGAAGGCAGCCGCCTGTTCGAGGGCCACGGCGGCGCTCTGTACGTGAATTACGCTGCACCCGCCGCCTTCCAGCAGCGCGCTCGCGAGTGCCTGCTGTCGAACGGTCGCGATCAGCACGATCGGCGGCACGCCGCCGGTGATCGGCATAGGTGACTGCACACATTGGCAACAATCGGGCCGAGTGGGTGCTGGTGGGAAGGCGCTACGTAACTCGCCACCCCATACGGCGCTCGGTTGATGCGTGCGCGCGTCACACGAGGCGTTTGCCCAACAACGTGCTCCGCAGCTGCTATTCGCCGGCGTCCGTCTCGCACCCGCATCAGCTTGCCGCACGGATGCCCTTCCTCCGAAAACCCTCGAGCGTCCCGGACCTGGCCCTCAAGGTGCGCGAGGTGCTGGATAGGAGCTGATCGCGACGCGGTCCTCGTCGAGCGGGGGTGACGTGCCGGCAGGCACGAGCGGGATGACCTCCTCCGCGAACCGCTCCATCTCTTCATGCTGCGGACTGAACTGCAGCAACAGCAGATCCACGCCCACCCGCTCGAACTCGAGGATGCGGGCCGCAACCTGTTCCGGCGTCCCGACCAGCCCCGACTTGAGTCCGCGGTTCGACACCGAATAGTCCTCGAGGCTCACCCGCTGCTCGAGCTGGGTATTGGCGAGCCATTCCTGATAGTTTGCGTAGCCTGCGGCGCTCTGGTGGACGTCCGTGATACGTGCGACCTCCCGCTGGGCGGCTTCCGCCGTTGCGCGGCACACGACGTACCCGGCGACGCCGAATTTCAGGGGCGGGAGCCCCCGGCGCTCGCGGCGCGCGCGCATGTCCGCCACCTTGGGCGCGATCCGCTCGGGTGGATCGCCATGCATCAGATAGGCGTCGCAATCCCGGGAGATCAGCTGCTTCGCCGCCTCCGATTCGCCGCCGGCGTAGATCGTGGGCCGGGGCGAGGACACCGGCTTGGGCTCGAGGATCGCGTTCTCGACGTGGTAGTACGCCCCCGCAAAGCTGGCGCGCGGCCTCGCCCACATCCCGCCGACCACCGCGAGCCACTCGGCGGTGCGGGCGTAGCGCGAGTCGTGCCGATCGAACTCCACGCCGTACTGGTGCGCCTCGTCGGCCCACCAGGACGACACCACGTTGAGTGTGAGCCGCCCGCGGCTGATGTGGTCGATGTTCGCCGCCTGCTTGGCGGCGAGGGCCGGTGGATGGAAGGTGGGTCGTACCGCGACCATCAGTTCGAGCCGCTCGGTCACCGCCGCGAGGGCGGCCGTGGTCGTCCAGGCGTCGAGCGAGGGCGCGTCCGGCCCCTTGACGTCGTTGAGGTTCAGCTCGGCGATGAGCGTGACGTCGAAACCGAGCTGTTCGCTGCGCCGCGCCAGGCGGCTCACATAGTCCCAGCTCGCCTCCATCCGCTCATCCGGGACGTTCCGCAGCCAGCCGCCGAACACCGGGAGCCAGTAGCCGAAGCGCATTGCCTCACTCCGCCGCGCGCACGAGGTAGTCCACGAGCCGCGCGAATGGGTCGAAGCCCACGACGCGCGGTGCGTCGGCCACGAAGTTCGAGAGCGCGTTGATGTCGTAGTAGGACAGCCGTCCGTCGCGGGCGTCGATCAGGTACTCCACCCCGCCCACGTCGATGTGCGCCGCCCGCATGATGCACTCGACCTGAGCGACGATCGCGGGCGGCGGGGAGTAGCCCTCCACCCGCAGATTGTTCCTGGGCGCGTCCACGGGGCACGCCGCCCGCACCAGCTCTGCCCCTCCCACCGTCTGGCACACGTCCGCCGGGCAGAGATTGAAGCTGTCCCCCGGCGTGTAGATCCGGATGGCGTACAGGTAGCGCCCGCCGAGCACCTCCACCCGCACGATGCGCTGCGCGTCGGCCGGGAGGTACTCCTGCACGAGCGCCGTGTGGTCGATCCCGAGATCAAGCGCCGCCGCGCGCGCCGCCTGCTCCAATCCCGCGGGGGTCTCGAACCGCCGCACCCCCGCCCCCGAGCCTCCGATGTTCGGCTTCACGACCACCGGAAAGCGCAGGCCGCGCGCCGCCTGGGGCGCCTGGGACGGATGGTTGATCACCAGAGCCCGCGGGTACGGGAGCCCCAGGTGGTGGAGCAACGAGAGCTGGAGCGCCTTCGATGTCTCCGTGACGTACGCCTCGTACCCGTTGACGACCCGCACGCCGTGGCGCTTCAGGTACGCGAGGTAGTGGAGCGTGTAGAAGATGGCGTTGCCGTGGCCGCGGAGGTACGCCGACGGGCTCATTCGGTTGAAGACGAGCGAATACGACGGCCGGGCGTCCGCGGCGTCGAACCGGTGGTTGGCGGCGTCGAGCCGCACGTACGGCACGCCGCGCCGGTCGAGCTCCTCGAACAGCGGCCGGAACCAATCGGGGTGCTCGTAGTAGACGGCCATGGGCCGCTCCGCACTGGCACTCACTGCCGGTCACCTCCTCATGTCGAAGCTGGCCCCCCCTCCCCCGGACGCCCCGATCACTCAACGAAACGGCCGCGATCCCTGGCGTGGAATCGCGGCCGATCTCGGTGTCCGCGGCGCCGCAGCGCCTCCGGCCCCTACACGATCGTCCGCTCCCGCCCGCAACACATCAGCGGCGGGCGACAACAGGTCGGAGCGGGCCCGATCGGTCCGGACATCGTAGTGCAACGTATTCGCGTCCGCGCCCGCTGACAAGGGGGCAGCCGCAGCGGCCGCGGCGGCGAAGATCGCGCTGGGCGTCGTCATCGGCGTCGTCAGCCTGTTCGCAGTGCTGCGCGGCTGACGCCAAGCGGCCGATGCTTCGCCTTACTGCACCGCCAGCCCGCTCGGCACCCTGGCGGGAACGAGCGAGCTCAGGTCCCGCACCGACGGATCCGTCAGCGACTTGAGGAACAACGACAGGTCGCGCAGCTCGTCCTCGGTGAGCTTGAGCGGCACACGCAGCCGGAAATCCAGCGTCTCCAGCACCGCCGCGATCGTCGCTTCGGACCCGTGATACGTATCGCGCAGCTCCGGGGCGAGCTGCGAGACGTCGTACGCGCGCAGCTCGAGGGGCACGTCATTGTAGTGACGGAGGACGGCCTCGAGCGTGGGAAACGCCCCATCGTGCATGTACGGCGCCGTCAGCTCGACGTTGCGGAGCGGCGCGATGCGGAAGGCGAACCGGTAGAATTCGTTGTCCTTCACGCCGCCGCGTCCCAAATCGAGCGGCGCTTCGTTGCCCGTCCCGGGTCCGAGCTGCGGGACGCCGGCGTTCGCGAAGCCCTGGCCCCCGAGGAACGGGCCGGAGTGACAGCTCGAGCACTGGGCCTTGCCGAAGAAGAGCAGCGCGCCGCGCTTCTGTTCCACCGTCAGGGCGGCGTCGTCCCGGTTCAGATAGCGGTCGAACGGCGAGTCGGTCTTCGTGAGCGCCTGCATCTGGAAGGCGGCGATCGCCGTCGCCGCGTGCTGGAAGCCGAGTTGGCCCGTCGGCGTGCCCGGGAAGGCGGCGCTGAACATGGCCACGTATTCCGGGATCGCCACGAGTCGCCGCATCACTGCCTGCCAGATCTCGACGAACTGGCTGTCGCCGAGCTGCGCCAGCTCGTTCGGGTTCCCGAACACGTCTCGGTCCCCGGCCTCGCCGCGCATCTCCCGGCGGTTCACGACCGGGAACATCGCTTGCGCCGCCAGAATGTTGGGCACGGGCGGGAGGAGCGATCCCGCCGGGGTGGAGAATTGTCCGGGCCCGCCTTCCACGAAGGGTCCGAAGCCCGAGATCCGGCCGTCCCAGAACAGGTAGGGCAAGCCGAGGCCGGCGTTGAGGAGTGACGGCGCGCTCCGGGGGACGAACTCGCGCCCTGGCCCGAGGGTTCGCGACGGACCGAGCCCGGTGCCGCCGGTCCCAATCGAGAGCGACAGGCCGTCCGCCGCGTGTTGCGCCGGCAGATGGCAGGTGGCGCACGCGATGTCGCGGTTGCCGCTCAGGACCTTGTCGAACATGAGCGCCTGACCGAGCGTGACCAACGCCGGGTCCTGGGCCGGCATCGGCCCGATCGGGATCGCACCCCAGCGCGACAGGGTCTGCCGGAGCTGGGTGTCGACCGGCGGCGGCAACGCCTCCGGAGGGGTGAGCCCGTCGCAGCCGGCGGCGAGCGCGAGCAGACCGAAGCAGAGCGTCCTGACGGTGCGTGTCATCGTGGCCCTCCTGGCTCAGCGGAGCGGGAGCGATACCGAGATCTGATGCGTGGTCGTGCGGACCTCCTCGAGCGACAGAGGGCCGCTGGGCGCCACGAGGATGCTCCCGTTCCCAACCGCCGCATCTCGCGCCGGGAAGAAACCGGACGGCTGCACGCCCGGGCGGCCGGTGCCATGGACGACGCGCCCGCGGTAGCGGATCTCCAGGTCCGGGAAGCGAAGCGTGAGCCCCCAGGTCGGCGTCCACTCGAGCCACCCCTCTTCCAGCCGCCGTCCGGCCGCCTGCACGTTGTCGTACTGCGCGAGCCGGTAGTGGACGGAGCGGACCAACAGGCCGAGCTGCAGACCGGCCGCCTTCCCGAGACCCCCGAGCTCCAGGTCGCGACTCAGGCCCATCCGGAAGAGCCCGTTCGAGAAGCGGAAGTGGTTCTCGACGGTCTTGCCGCCCGCCGGGATCGTGTCGCCGAGCGTCGTCACGACCGGCGCCGCCGCGTCGGCCCAGGTGTTGCTCCAGATGGGCTCGTAGATCGCGTCGATGCCGAACGTCGCCAGGCCGCGCGTCTTCGACAGCCCCAGCCCCACGTTGTACGCGGCGGAGTGTCCGGGGTCACGGGGGATGACCGGGACGTTCACGATCTCGTACTCCGGGAGCTTGGGGTGGGACATCCGATTGGCGGTCGCAAGCCAGCCGATCCGCCATCCCGAGGCCGCGAGCGGGCGCTCGTACCCGAGGTGCAAACCCCACGTGTTGGTGCGATCGAGGCTGTGCTCCAGCCGGGAGCGCTGGAGTGTGCGCTGGGTGCCCGGATCCCAGAAGAAGTCGAGGTAGGTGACGTCGTGGGTCATCCCGAACCGGTTGTGGAGGATCAGCGCCTCGAGCGAGCGATCACCCGCCCATTCCTTGAGGAGTCCGAGCCGGAGGTCGACCTCGTGTCCGAACTGCTTGAGCCCCGCGCTGCCGGCGTAGAGCAGATCGACGCCGTCGACGCCATTGAGTCTGGCCCACAGGACGCTGCCCGCGACGGAGAGCCGGGCGGCAGGGACCTTCCGGCCCAGCATCGCGAACCCGTACTGGTTGCCGTACGCATCCTGCCGCGGGGGCACAATGACCGGGGCCGGCTCGATCAGGCGCGTATTGGACTCGGGGAGCGCGACGACGGGCCCCTGCTCAAAGGGCGGCCGGCTGGCATCGACCTCCTGGAGTGCGAGCGAGAGCCCGCCGTACCAGACGCCCGTGCCCGCGATGGCGGCGAGGGGAAGGGTCCGCCCCCCGCCCGCACCGCGCGACATGCCGTACACGGTGGGAGCGCTGAAGAAGCGCGCCGCGCCGAGCCGGGCCCCCTTCGCCGGGTTCACGAACGGGTCGAGCAGCGTGTCCGCGAGCGCGATCGACACGCCACCCATGCCGAAGTTGTTGGAGGGGAAGATCTGGAACTGGTCGCCCTGAGCGATCGGGACGGTCTTGATCGAAATGAGCTGTGCCGACGCCGTTCCGGCGAGGGCCACGAGCAGGGTCGAGACGTAGACGGCGCGTTGCGTCACACGACACCTCCGCCGGAAGGGATCCTACGAGGTGATACCTCGCGATGAAGGTATCGCGTCACAGCAGGTCGAGCCATCGGCTCGGGCGCGCGCGGTCCGGGTCCCAAGACGGCGCCGGATCAGGCGAGCGCCCGGTGTGGCGCCAGCGCAGCGCTCCGTGCGCGG
>DASPXO010000063.1:0-33035 GCA_035637235.1 Gemmatimonadales bacterium
GAGCGCCGTGCCGCGTGGCGGCTTCGCTGGTCGCGAGCTTCTGAAACAGCGATTCGTCCCATATGACCGGTTGCCCCGCCGCTCGCCGAATGACGGTAGGACGGCGGGAGCGTCCGTGCGGCGAAACGTTTCGAGGAGGCGCTCGAGCGGGGGCACGCGGACATGGGGCGGATCGACCGGCCAGGCGCGGCCTCATTTGGAGCGCGGCGAGCGCCTGGAGGAATGCGGACCACAGAAGGGCTTCGCCGCGATAGTCGAGCAGCGCCTTGGGAGCGCCCATCCGCTCGGAACGGCCCGCCGCCAACACTACCCCTGCCAGGGACATAGCCTTATGGCCATAGCGTACACGACGCTACTCCGCCCGTAGGCCTTTCTGGGAACCCCGGCGACCTGGCGCAGTGCCACGGTTACTGCACGAGTTGCACTCGAGCGGCAAACCCCCAAATTGGCGCCCCATGGCGGTACGGCGCATTCGCCACTTGGGCGATCCCATCCTCCGGGCCCGGTGCGAGCGGGTCGAGAACCCCAAGTCGGCCGCGACGCGGCTCGTCGCGGACGACCTGCGGGACACGCTCCGGATCGCGAAGAAGAGGTACAAGATGGGCCGGGCGCTCGCCGCACCGCAAATCGGCGCACCGGTGCGCATCGTGTTCGTCGAGATCGACAAGCAGCGCTGGACGATGGTCAACCCGGAGATCACCGACGTCGGCCCGGACGACTTCCCCGTCTGGGACGACTGCTTTTCCTTCCCCAACCTGCTCGTCCGAGTTACGCGCGCTTACGCGGCGACGCTCAGCTACACCGACCTGAAGGGGAAGGACCACACGTTGCAGCTCGAGGGGCCGATGGCCGAGCTGCTGCAACACGAGACCGACCACCTCGACGGGATCCTCGCGCTCGACCGCGCGGCGGGCCTCGATGCCTTCGCCTTCCGATCGGAGTGGGCGAAGCTCCACGATCCATCCGAGCGGTACGGGCCGCCGAAGCCGCGCGAGATGCCCTGAACAGGCTATTGGATCGCCATCACGACGGAGTCGGTCAGGTACGGGTTGGTGAAGTGGATCGCCTCTCCCACCGCCTTCCCCGGAATCGGAAACAGCCGCGCCGAGAGCGGCTTGCGCAGCTTGACCGCGAGGGCCGCGGTGTCGCGGATCAGCGCGGCGAGAACGCCCACCGGCGTCTCCCCGGGAAGTGGGACGACGTCGAGCCCGGTCCCGCACACGCTCGAATAGAGAAGCAACTCTTTCACGCTAAAGCGGCGCTCTGCCGCCCGCCTGGCGAGCACGGGGTCCTCAAGCACCGGGAGCATGAGGCCTGAGTACCCGCAGGTCCTCACGGTGAGACTCTTCAACACATCGGTGACGGTCGCGCACGCCTCGAGCGTCGAGGCGTCCCCGAACGGCGCGTGGGTGAGTGTCTCGATCGCCGCACCGATGCTTGCATCCTTGCCCGGCGCGGGAGAGGCATCGATCCCCAAGTAGCGGCGACCCTCTCGTCGCGCCGTGGCGACCGCGATCGCCTGCACGGCGCGAAGCTTGGCCTCGAGAATTCCCCTGAGCCGCGCCCGGGCCTCCGTTGTGAAGGAGGCGTCGGCGAACGCGGACGCGACGAGCGGCGCCGACTCGAGGCCCACGGCGAACGCGTCCTCTCCCTCGTGGTAGGCCACCGGGAAGAAGGGAGTCCCGGCCGGGCAGTTCGCCGCCGCCGCGAAGCGAAAGTTGCCTTCTCCGCCCGGAGTGGCCCGCGCGATCGCGGCCATCGCCGCGGCGGCCGCCAGCGTCGCGCGGTAATGGATGCCCCGGCCGGGCGACGCCACCGTGACACTGCAGCTGATCGCGGAGGTAGTTCGAACGAGCTCGGCCGCCCACGCGGCGAACTCCGCGTCGGAACCCTCGTGGTGCACCAAGGGCCCGACGCTCACCACCACCCTGCCTTCGCCCGCGAGCCGGTCGAGCGCCTGGAGATCCGCGAGTACCCGGTCGCCCGGCGCGGCCAGCGGCTGGGTCGCGAGACGGACCGTCTGAATCTCGTAGCCCGCGTCCTCGAAGGCCTTCCGCGCGCGGCCCAGGAAGACGATGGCGGACTCAACGGGTTTCAGGTCGCTCGCGGAGCGGAGCCGCGCCCCGGCCGTGATCGTGCGAATTCGGAACCCGTGCGGGCCTCCCGCCGACCGCCCGGGTCGCGGCGCGAGCAACGCGGCACCCAACGTGCCGACGAACTGTCGTCTCGATGGAGCGGTCATCCTCGCCTCCGCAGGAAAACTCGGCTCAAGGCGCTCTTACACAAGGACTCGAGCGGCATGGGGTCAAGAAGGGCAGGGTCGCTCGTCGACCGCCCCGGCCGTCATGCTATCCCGGAGCCGAGACTGGAATTCACCCGGTTTGGTGGACACCGGGTTTGAGCTGGTTGCCCAGCTCGTGAAAGGTGGCACCCGCGATTTCGGGCGGTGTCATCCGTCGGGCTCGGGCCCGATCGTGCGTTGTGGGGCAAATGCGGAGGACGTTTTGGGTGATCCTCACCGCGCGCGAGCACGTAGCACTCGTACTGCACCGGGCTGCAGTAGCCGAGACTCGAGTGCCGCCGCTGCCGGTTGTACCACGTCTCGATGTACGCGAAGATCGCCTGGCGCGCGGCGTCCCGCGTGGGCCGTCGGCCTCCAGAATCAGCTCCGTCTCGAGGGTGGCGAAGAGACTCTCGGCGACCGCGTTGTCCCAACAATCCCCCTGGTTACTCATGCTCGCGACGATGCCGTGCGCCGCGAGCAGCTTCCGGTATTCGCCACACGCGTACAGAGTGATGCAGGAGCCGGGGGCGGGCCGCCGGTCGGCCAGCGCCATGCGCAGCGCCGCCAGCGCGAGGTCCGCGTCCAGCGTCATCGCCCACCCACCCGCCGCGAGGCGAGGTCGAGGACGATCGCGAGAAACAGCCAGGCCACGCGCTTCGTGGCGACCGGCTCCCCCTGGCCCGCAGCTCGGCGTCGACGCGCGGCGCCCCATAGGTGCGGCGGCTCTGCGTATGCACCGCGCGCAGCTTGAGCCGGAGCGACTGGTCCCGCTGGGCGCGTGCACTCGGTGGCCGGCGTTGCGCCGCGTAGAAGCCCGAGGGCGCCACCGCGAGCACGCGACACACGAGTCGCACCGGATACTCGCCGCGGTGGCGAGCAAGGCAGGCGTACCTCACCGCGACTCTTTCGCGAAGAACGCCGCGCGTTTTTTGAAGAAGTCCCTCGGGCCACCCGCCCGCTCCTCCACCTGCCGGCCCACTTCCACAGTAGATCCAGCCTGACATCCAACTCCCGGCCCAGCTGGGCCACGCTGACCCCCAGCTTCTGGCGCTCGCGCATCAGGCGCACCGCTTCCACCTTGAATTCCGCGCTAACGGCGCGCCGCGCTCGCTTCCCACTTCCCTTGCTGGCCTGCGTCATCGACGACCTCCACCCCGAACGCTACAGGGTCAATGAGGTGTCCACCACATCGGGTCAACCCCACACCAAAGCACGGGGCATCATTCACCGGACGCGAACGCAACGTCGGTCGATCCACGTATCTCAGTTCAGGAAGGCGTCAGCTTCGCCCCAGCTCCTGCCCAGCGCGCATGCGGTGCGGCTTTCCGCCGGTTCGGCCAGCAAGGCGTCAGTGCATCGCGGGGAGTCGCGCTGCCCGCCGCCGGGTGAAGCGCCCCCCAGCCGACGCGCGTCCCCCTGGAGGTCGGCCGCCGCTTAGCAGGGTGTCGAAGTCTGATGCCTCCCGCTTGGATTCATGGGACGCCTGTAGGGCGACCTCGGCCAAAGCGCGTCCTGAAGGACGCGGGTGCGCCGTCGTCTTTCAGGACGAACCCCGGCCAAGGCGGGGCTTCAGCCCGTGCGATCACTGGTCGCAACCCGTCAACGACGCTTGTCAGCATCCTGCGTGTCCGTTTGCCCGTCGCCGTGCCGACGGCAGGCGTCAGCTTCACGACAGCTTCCACTCAGCACGTATGCAGTACGGACGGCCGCCTGGCTCCGACCTCTCTCGCGACCGGTTCGGCGGCGTTCGATGCATCGCGCGCACCGTCGCGCCCGCGCGTCGATCGGTCGGGCCGCCAGTCGGCACTGTTAGTTACTGGAAACGGTTCCACCAGATCGCCAAGGCGATGCACGACCTCTCAGCGCAGGCCGATGCTCTCCGGCGCAGGTCGGGAGCAGGCCATCCGCGCGACGGGGCATGCCGCTAGGCACCGCAGCAGGACCCCAAGAGCAGCTGCCAGACGGCGAGTTTTTTCCGCGGGAAGTAGGTAGGGCGTCCCGGTGCCGGCACCACCAAAAGGAAGACGCCAGCTTCGCGACAGCTTCCGCCCAGCACGCGTGCGGTGCCGGTTTTCCCCCCGTCCGGCAGCATGGCGTCTGCCTGGAGGTCGGCCGGCGCCAGAGACCGTTTCGAAGCAGAAGTGGACGCACTGGAGGACCGGCTGGTCGGGCCGGCGCAGCCGGTCGCGGCATCCCGGCTCCTGCATGATGACTCGGCGGCAGCGCATCCTCGTAGGGGAGGGTTGGCCAACACGCAAGGTTGCCGAAGGCTGGGCGGCGTCTCTCAACGACGGACCGGCCATAGCATCGGTCGATCCACATGTGTCAGTCCAGTTAAAGGAAGGCGCCCCGCGACGAGAGCCGCCAGCTTCACGACAGCTTCCACCCAGCGCCTATGCAGTGCTGTCCCGCTCTCCCGGGTGCGACCTCCTACTACCGGGTTCGGCGGCGTTCGATGTCTCGCGCGCCTGCTTGGTCGGAGCGCAGCATCCTGCGCTCCGACATGATGACTCGGCGGCATCGCCTCCTCACCGCGAAGGGTTACGCAGCGAGCAAGCTCGCCGAGGGCTGGCCGGCGTCCTCTTCGACCGCGGGACCGAGCGCCGCGTCGGTCGATCCACATAGCTCACGTAAATGAAGGCGGCCCGCGCTGACGACAGCCGCCAGCTTCACGACAGCTTCCACCCAGCGCCTATGTAGTGCTGTGCGGCTCGCTCCGTTCCGACATCCAACGACCCGTTCGACGACGTTCGACACATCGTGCGCCGCCGCGCGCGCGCGTCGATCAGCCCGGCCGCGATTCGGGCACCGTCAGGAGGACGTCCCAGAGGCGGCACGAATGGGTGGCGTGCCGAAGGCGGTGACGGGTACGCCCTAGCTTGACGGTGGCGGCATGAATGAGACCCCACGGTACCAGTCGACCTACGTATTCTGGGTCGAGGGGCCGGCGCCAGCTTCACGACAGCTTCCACTCAGCGTCTATGCAGCCCGGTACTTCGGTTCCCGCAGCAAGCCGTCACTGGATTGGCAGGGAGTCGCACCTGACGTTCTCCCTCCTTCGTCTCAGGATGGTCGAAAGCGGCCTGGCACTTCAGGACCCCACGCCATTCCTTTCTGCTGCTGACGACAGGCGTCAGCTTCACGACATCTTCCACTCAGCGCATATGCAGTAGTGTGCCGCTGTCACTGTCCCCGGCGTCCTACGACCCCGTTCGGTGGCGGTTCGCAGTGGACGGTGCGCGGCATGACGAGCACGTCGGAGCGCCAGCATGCTGCGCGCCCTTGCGCAGCGCGTAGGGTCGCTCTTTGCGGCCGCGGTGTCTCGCAAGCAAGGGGACGGCCCACGGTGTCAGCCGACGCGCTCATCTCAGCTGGCAAACCAGCGCCAGCTTCACGACAGCTTCCACCCAGCGTCTGCGCAGTGCGGTCCTTCTGTTGGGCAGCAAGCCATCAGTGTATCGCGGGGAATCGCACCTGACGCTCTCCTCCGCCTCTCCGGCTGGTCGAGCGGCCTGGCAGCATCCGGGTTCCCAAGACGCAGCTCCCTGCTCGCCGCAGGTCGAGGCGCGCCCGCAGCCGGCGCGCGTCTGCCTGCAGGTCGGCGCCGCCAGAGACCGTTTCGAGGCAGGTGCGGATGCGCTGGAAGACCGGCTGATCGGGCTGGCGCAGCCGGTAGTACATCCACCGACCGTCGCGCTGCTCGTCGACCAGCCCGGCCGCCTTCAGCACTTTCAGGTGCCGGCTCACGTTGGGCTGGGACACGTCGAGGGCGTCGACGAGCTCGGACACGCAGACTCCGCGAGGGACTGCCAGGAGGCAGCAGGCGAGACGGAGGCGCACCCGGTCGCCGAGCGCGGCGAAGAGGTCTGCGGCCTCACGGGCTACGAGATTCACATATTCCAATTTATGAATATATTTTGTGCGGTCAAATCGCCGCATCCCTCCCGTGGACTACCGCGTCGCTCTAGATTGCGAAACGACAGGGGTGCCTGCCGCCAGCGTGGCGGGCTGAGATCACACCCTTTGAACCTGATCCGGCTAGCACCGGCGAAGGGAGTCAGCATGGCCTGCGTCACTCAGATGTTCTTCGCCCGTCAGGGCACGGTCACTCCCCAAATGGAGCGCGTCGCGGAACGGGAGGAGCTCCCGGTGGAGTTAGTACGCGACGAAATCGCCCGCGGACGGCTGATCGTTCCGGCGAACGTGAACCACCTCGCCGGGCGGCTCGACCCAATGGCCATCGGCAAGGTGGCGCGCGTCAAGATCAACGCCAACATCGGGAACTCGGCCGTCGAGTCGAACGTCGACCGGGAGCTTGAGAAGCTGCATCACGCGGTCCACTACGGCGCGGACACCGTGATGGACCTCTCCACCGGCGGCGACATCGACGCGATCCGCGAGGCGGTCATCGACGCTTCCCCGGTTCCCGTCGGCACCGTGCCGATCTACCAGGCGGTCACCGAGGTGAAGAAGGTCGAGGACCTCACCGAGGACGACCTGCTCGACATGGTCGAGCACCAGGCGCAGCAGGGGGTGGACTACGTGACCGTCCACTGCGGCATCCTGCAGGAGTACGTGGGGCTCGCGCTCGGCCGCGTGACCGGGATCGTGTCGCGCGGTGGGTCGCTGCACGCGTACTGGATGATGCACCACAACAAGCAGAACCCGTTCTACACCCGCTTCGACCGCATCCTGGAGATCGCCCGCAAGTACGACGTCACGCTTTCGCTGGGCGACGCGCTACGGCCGGGCTCGATCGCCGACGCGAACGACCGCGCCCAGTTCGCCGAGCTCGAGACGCTGGGCGAGCTCACGACTCGGGCGTGGGCGAAGGACGTCCAGGTGATGATCGAGGGCCCGGGGCACATTCCGATGCACCTGATCGAGATCAACGTCCGGAAGCAGAAGCAGATCTGCCACGAGGCGCCGTTCTACACCCTCGGGCCGCTGGTCACCGACATCGCGCCGGGCTACGACCACATCACATCGGCGATCGGGGCGGCCATGATCGGCTGGTACGGCGCGGACATGCTGTGCTACGTGACCCGCAAAGAGCACCTCGGGCTCCCCAACGCCGAGGAGGTGCGCGAAGGCGTGGTCGCCTACAAGATCGCCGCCCACGCGGCGGACATCGCCCGCGGGCGGAAGGGCGTCAGGGAGCGCGACGACGCGCTGTCCCGGGCGCGGTTCGCGTTCGACTGGAACGAACAGTTCCGGTTGAGCCTCGATCCCGATCGGGCGCGGGCGCTGCACGATGAATCGCTCCCCGCCGAGTACTTCAAGTCGGCGGAGTTCTGCGCGATGTGCGGGCCGAAGTTCTGCTCGATGCACATCACGCGGGAGATCACGCGGAAGCTGGGGGCCGATGGACGGGCGGACGGGCCGACAGGCGGACAGGGAAACGCGGCGGCGCAGTCTCAGCGCGAGGCGGCCCCGGCCGGCTGACGGCTAGACGGTGGCAATCGAGTGTCGTGATGCTGCGCGCTTGCTGTCACTCCCTGACAGTCGCGAAACTGCGGCTCCCCGCCCGTCGATGGGTCACGATCGTTCGCCAGACAGCCACTCTGCCCGCGGCAATTCTGGCGCAGCACGATCAACGGTAGGCGGTCACGATGGGACGGCCGGACGGGCGGACAGGCGGACGTGTGGACGGGCCGACGGGAGAACGGGGCGGCGGAGTCTTAGCGCGAGGCGGTCCCGGCGGGCTGAGAGCTACACGGTGGCAATCAAGTGTCGTGATGCTGCTCGGTTGCTGTCACTCCGGGATAGCCACGAAGCTGCGGGCCCCCCGCCCGTCGCTGCGTCCCAATCACGCGCCCTACACCGGCTGTGCTCAGCAATTTCGGAGCGGCGCGGCGCCGCTGGGCACTCCCGCGCAATCCGCCGGTTGAAGCGCTCGCTGATGCACGTCCCGACGCAAGACCACATGCAAGGCTGGGAGACGAAGAATCGGCCGGGACGGGGCCGCCGAGCTTCGAGCGCGAGGCGGTGCAAGCGGGCTGAGCCGCAGGCGGTAGCAATCGAGTGTCGTGATGCTGCTCGCTTGCTGTCACTCCCGGACGGTCGCGAAACGGCGGCCCCTCCGCTCGTCGCTCCGTCCCAATCACTCGCCCCACACCGTCTCTGCTCCCAGCAATTTCGGAGCGGCGCCGCGCCGCCGGGCACTCCCCGCGCGCTGAGGAGAGGATCTGAGGGATCGGAGAACTCCCCGACGCACGCCCCGACGGAAGATCTCCGCGGAACCTGCGGGAAGAGGGACGGAGCGAAGGGGCGGGGGAGCACGGGCGCGAGCCTGTGTCGGCGGGCTGAGCCGCGGGCGGTGGCAATCGAGTGTCGTGATGCTGCTCGCTTGCTGTCACTCCGGGAGGGCGGCAAATCAGTGGTCCCACGCCCGGGAGATCGAGTCGAACTACGGCCGCCCCTCGACCTCCGCGATGGCCTCGTCGAGCTGACGCCGCCGCTCGGCGTCGGTCGCACGCTCGCGGAGGTCCGGCAGCGCAGCTAGTGGTCCGTAACCAACGAATCGTTAGCGCAGATGGAGGGACCCGTCTTGGGCTCGACTCCCTACAACCGCCCCCTCCCCACCCCAGTCGCCCTGCGACGGTCCGTCCATACTGCGCTGCCGCGCTAACGCTACCCGAGTCACCGTCCACTAGATGCGCCGCAGGAAGGGTCGGATCCGACGGCGGCCGTAGCGCGCGCCCGGGACTCAGGAGCGGGCGTGGAAAGTGGTCGGTGCGGTTGCCGGGGCGCCAGTACAGCGAGTTCAGGTGCACCGAGTCCACGCCGAAGAGACAGCTCGAGACGAACGCGACCATGCCGGGCGAGCCGCCGCCGTTCCGGCGCAGGTCGATGATCAGGGCCTCCGTGTTGGCCAGAAAGTCGAACGCCGCGGCGGCGGCGTCCCCGATCCATTCCGGCTCGAACCCGAAACTGCGCCGCTCGAGGTACCCCACGTTGCCGGGAGCCGCTCCACCTTCTCGAATCCGTAGTTGACGTGGCGTCCGACTTGCGCGGACGCGCGCCTCCATCTCCGGCGTAGGGCCGTCGGCCTCCGCCAACGGGGGCAGCGGGTGGTGACTGGAGCGGACGCGTAGGTGCCTGTCCGTGCTTACCGCTTGGAGGTGCGCGGTCAACGGGTCGGCCACCGCCCGGGCGCTCGTGATCCTCTCGTCCTCGCCGCGCCGCACCCGGTCCCGGATGGCGCGCTCCATCGCGACGGCCGTGTCCGGGAAGACGTAGGCTTCGGTGAGCCGGGCGAGCACGCCGTCGACCACCTGCCACCGCGTGCCGCGTCCACGGTCATGTCGACTTGGTTCGAGCCCTGCGCCAGAGCCGGAGGGACCGCGAGGACGACGGCTACGAGAGAGACGCTGCGGTTCGTGAGAGAGGTTGGAGACGCGCTCGCGGCGTCGCTCCCGGGCTCGACGCGGCGCAACGCCGGCCCCCGAGTCCGCGCCCAGCGCGCCGGCTCACGGTACGCGCGGTGTCGCCCCAACGCGGCGCCGCGCGTCCACGCCGCGCTGCGCACCCAAGGGGAGCCGCCCGCCCAGAAGCGCGTGGCCCGGCTGATGCGCGAGGACGGGTTGGTGGGCGCCGGCCGCCGGACGACAGACTCGCCGCACGCGCAGCCGCTGGCGCCCAACGTGCTCCAGCGGCCACTGCCGAGTCGACCAGGTGACCGAGCTGGATCGCGGGTGCGTGAGTGATCTGACTTACGTGCCCACGCGCGCGGGCTGGCTGGTTCTCGCGATCGTTCTCGACCTCGCCTCCGCGGCGTGTGGTGGGGTGGGCGATGCGGGAGACGCTGGACGCAGCCGCTCCCGGTCGCGGTGCTGCGCATGGCGCTGGCCGAGCGGCGGCCCGCCCGCGGGCTCCTGCACACTTTGATCGGGGCAGTCAGTATGGGTGTGACGACTATCAGACGCTGCTCGCGGCGCACGGCATCGTCGCGAACGTGAGTAAGCCGGGGGCGATCCTCGCGTACCTTGACACGTGGTACAACCGCGAGCGGCGGTACTCGAGTCCCGGCTGTCGCCGTCCGGTGCAGTACGTCCTCCGCATTTGCCTTGCAACGCACGATCGGGCCCGAGCCCAACGATGGGCCCCCCCCGAAATCGCGGGTGTCAGCACCTTCACCGGCGGGGCAACCAGCCCCAGACCCGGTGTCCACCAAAGACCGGGTCGGTTCCGTACCGCACGAATGGCGCAGCACGACACCAGAGGTCGCGCATTCGGGGAAACGTCTCGATAGCCGTCGCTGTGGCGGGTGAATGCATCAGCGCTCGACGACCGCGATTGCACGGACCGGAAAGCTCCCCATCCCTCGGACCTTCGCGGGCAGGGCGAAGAATCGGAACGCCTTCTCCGGGACCGCTTCCAGGTTGCACAGATGCTCGACGATGGGGATCCCCGCGCCCAGGAGCATCGTGTGGACGGGGCGCGTTGGATCGGCATCGTCGTCGATGTTCAGCGAGTCGATCCCGACGAGCGCCGCCCCCGCATCCACGAGCTGGCGTGCCGCCGCCGCCGTGAGAAACGGGTAGCCGGTGAAGTAGCGCTCGGTGCCCCAGTGGCGGTCCCACGCCGTGTGCACCAGGACGGCTCTCCCTCGAAGCTCGAACCCGCGGAATCGATCCGCGTCGAGCGCACGGAGCGGGCCCGCCGCGCGCACGACGAGCCCCTCGAGATCCGCCACGCGCTCGAGCGGCATGTCCGCGAGATCCTTCCCGTCCGCATACCGGTGAAACGGGGCGTCAATGTACGTCCCCGTGTTCGCGATCATCTCGATCTTGCCGATTTGGAAGGTCGTGCCGGGGGCGTATTTCGCGCCCGACGCCTCGCGGGAGAGCCAGTCGCCGATCACCGGCGGCGGAAGCCCGCGGTAGGTGACCAGGCCGTGCTCGATGCGGTGACTCAGGTCGAGCAGCGCTCGCGTCATCGTCGCAGTGCCATCGTGCCCACCTCCGGTTCCTCGCCGCTGCACGCTCCGCTGATCCGCACCTCGCCCACCAGCAGGTGGCCGCCGTTCGCGACTTCGGCGACACCCTCGATCTGGCCCGTGCAGCGCTTCTCGGAACGGGTGAAGGGCACGCGGAAGGTTAGCTGGTGGCCGTCGATCGTGCCGCTGAGAGGCCCCGTTACTGCCGGTCGCTCGATCCGTAGCGTACCCGTCGCGGCTCCGGCCTCGACGCGCAGCTCGAGCGTCACCGGCCAGCGGCTCCGCTCCACGACGAACCCTCCCCGCCACGCGCCGGCCGGCTCGCTCGCCCCGGCTTGCGGCTCAGCCGCGCCATCGCGCGGCAGCGCGAACGCGACGACGTAATCCCCTTGCTTCCAGATCGGCTCGCGCCCACCGGCGGCGACGACGACGTATTGGCGGCCGGTGTCGGACAGCTGGTAGGTCATCGGGAGCGCGTTCCCGGCGGCGGGGAGCCGCGCCTTCCAGAGCTCGCGACCGGTCTCGACGTCGAGCGCGCGCAGCTCCTGGTCGACCGTCGCGGCGATGAAGACGAGGCCGCCCGCGGTGATCATCGCTCCGCCGAGCACGATCGAGCCCCAAGTTTGCGATCCGGGCACGGAAGCGAGGGCGGGCAGGGTGCCGAGAGGGACCTCCCACTTCACTGCACCCGTCGCCGCGTCGACGGCGCTGAGCGCGCTCCAAGGAGGTGGATTGCACGGGACGCCGCCCGGCGACCGCAGCGACCGGCGCAGCATCCCGTAGGGCGTGCCACGCTGCTCCCCGCGCTGCCAGTCGGCATTCGCGCGACGCACGGAGTCATACGCGGCGCGCGGGACGAGTCGGACGACCGTAGGGAGGCGGTTGGTGGGCGTCACGAGCAGCCCGCGCACCGGATCGACCGCAGTGCCGCTCCAGTTCGCGCCGCCGACGTTGCCGGGAAAGACGACGGTCCCCCTGAGGCTCGGCGGTGTGAAGAGCCCCTCCGCGCGGAGGGCGGCGAGCGTCGCGCGGCACCACTCCCGGTCCTCAGGCGTCACACCCCACGCGTCGGCGGCGGTCAGGCTCTGCGGCGCGAGCGGGCGGGGCAGTGTGGGGAACGGCTGAGTCGGCCAAGCCTCCTCACCCGGCACGTCGCTCTTCGGGACCGCGCGCTCCTCGACCGGGAAGAGCGGCGCGCCGGTTCGGCGATCGAGTATGAAGAGGTGGCCCATCTTCGTCGCCTGGGCCACGGCCGGGATCTCACGCCCGTCGCGGCGCACGGTCATCAGCACCGGCTGGGCGGGCACGTCGTAGTCCCACAGGTCGTGATGAACGACCTGGAAGTGCCACACGAGCTGCCCGGTCGATCCGCGGAGGGCCACGAGCGAGTTGGCGTACAGATTCTGTCCGAGCCGTTCGCCGCCGTAAAAGTCGGGTGACCCGCTCCCCACCGGGACGAACACCAGGTCCCGCTCCGCATCGACTGAAATGACCGACCAGGCGTTCGCCCCGCCCGTCCGGTCCGCGCGGGCTCCTCTCCAGGTATCAAATCCCGGGAGGGCACGCCGACGCGGGATCGGGTCCCACGCCCACCGCTGCCGCCCGGTGCGCGCATCGAACGCCCGCACCACGCCGCTGGGCGCGTCGGCCCGGTTGTTGTCTCCGATGGACGACCCGACAATGACCCGGTCGCCGACCACCGCGGGCGGCGAGGTGACCTCGTACTCCCCAGGCTCGAAGGGCGGGTTGACGAGGTCGCGCTTCAGGTCGACCTGCCCCTGCACTCCGAAGTCTGCACACGGCCTACCCGTCGCGGCGTCGAGGGCGATGAGCCGGGCGTCGATCGGTGCCACCAAGATGCGGCGCCGGCAGGTAGCCCCCGGCCCGCGCCCCGGATCGAGCCACGTGGCCACCCCCCGGTTCGCGAAGTCGCCGTAGTGGGCCGACAGGTCCACGCGCGGGTCGTAGACCCAGCGCTCCAGCCCGCGCTCGGGGTCGAGCGCGATGACCCGCCCGAACGGCGTGCTGACGTACAGTGTCCCGTCCACCAGAAGCGGTGTCGACTCGAAGCGAGTCGCGCCTTCGCCGATCGCGTAGTCCCCGGTGCGGTAGACCCACGCGACCTGGAGCCGCGCCACGTTGTCACGGGTGAGCTGGGCGGCGGGAGAGTACCGCGTGCCCCCAGGGTCGTGACCGTAGGCGGGCCAATCGGCCGCCGCCTGAGCGGGCGCCCGGCCGCAGAGGGTGAAGGCCAGTACGCAGCAGAGCGTCCCCGGGCCTGTCATGCGGCGGGGATCGCAGACACCGGGAGTGCACCAGCGAGCGCCTTGAGCAGTCGTCCCTCGGGCGATTCGGCGTCGGGGGCGTCCGCCAGGACGACGGTCAGGCGCCGCCGGAGCAGGGGGTCCCGCATCGCCTGGGCCGCGAACTGAACCGTCAAGGGAACAAACCAGGCGGCCCGGCGCGCGCCGGTGCCCGAGCGGGCCACGGCGGCGAACTGCTCGAACAGAGCCAGCAGAAAAGCGCCCTTCGAAGGAAACTGCCGGTAGATGGCGCCCTTGGTGAACCCTGCCACGCGGGCGACTTCGTCGAGGGTCGCGAGGTCGATCCCGTGCTCCGCGAAGACGCTCAGGCCGGCTTCGAGAAGCATCGCTCGCGTCTCTGCCTTGCGCCTCTGCCGTACGATACCCATGAGTATCAACGATACTGCCAAGAATCTTCGTCCGCAAGGAAACTCCCAGAAACGTCAACTTCAGATACCAACAAGTATCCCAAATGAGCCGGGACGCCCGCGCCGACTCCGTTCGGACCGCAGTTGACACAGGAGCGTCCCGACCGTCCCGCTGCTGGAGACGCCCCCCAGCGCGTGCCGTCGCTCCCGATCCCTTCGAGCGCCAGCGGGGCGTCCGGTGACCCGCTTTGGGCGCGTGGCGGAAGGCGTCGAGCTCCTCATCGGGCGCTGCCGAGAACGTCGTCCTGAGCTTGCGGGGGATGAGCGGATGAACGGGTTGAACCGCTCGCCTGCGAAGCCGGTAAGCGCGAATTCCTCAACGTGCCCAAGCGCCGAATACGACAAGGGCGCGACGTGCGGTCCCAAGTTCCGCTCGATGCAGCTCACATTAGGGATCGGGCTTGACTCGGGTGAGCCCGAATCTATGTTTTTTGGTTCGGCCCGGCCGGCGCCGGGCCACGAAGCGGATTCCCGGGAACTCGGATGACATACATCATCGCAGAGCCTTGCATCAACCTGAAGGATCGCTCGTGCGTGGATGTGTGTCCCGTGGACTGCATCTACGAGGGCGAAGACCAGCTCTACATCCACCCCGACGAGTGCATCGATTGCGGGGCCTGCGAGCCGGAGTGCCCGGTCACCGCGATCTTCCCCGAGGAGGACACGCCGCCGCAGTGGAAGTCCTACATCGCGAAGAACCGCGACGTGTTCCAGAGCGCCAACCCACCCGGGAAGCCGCAGCGCAAGACCTCCTGAGCCAGGGTAGCCCCAAGGCGTCCGCATGGCCCCGGGCGTGAGCCCGGGGCTCTCGTAGCCCCTGGGCGTCACCTCGTCGGCCCCGGGCTGACGCCCGGGGCCATGCCGCTCACACGATGGTCGCCAGGAAGTCGGCGAGCAGCCGCGTGGTCGCGAGCGGCTGCTCGAGCGGCGGGAGATGCCCGGCCGCGGGCACGACGTGGAACTGCGCGCCCGGGACGAGCGCCGCCATGACGCGTCCGACGCCGGGCGGCGCGATTTGATCCTCGCTGCCGACGAGCACGAGCGTCGGTACCTTGACGCCGCGCAGCGTCTCCGTCGAGTCCGGCCGGTCTCGCAGGGCGCGCAGCGCGCCCACGAGCCCCGGTGCCGACCAGCGCCGCGCCATGTCGCGGACCTGAGCGGCCACCTCGGGCTGCGTCTGCGGGGCGAGCAGCCGCGGTAGGAGGCGCTCGATCACCGCGTCCGGGCCCTCCCGCTCGGCGACCGTCGCCAGCTCGTCGCGTGCCCGCTTCGCTTCCGGCGAGTCCGCGTCGGGCTTCGTGTCGACGAGCAGCACCGCGCTCACCCGGTCCGGGTAACGCCGCAGGAGGTCGAACACCACGTAGCCGCCCATCGAGAGCCCGCACACCGCGGATGCCCGAATTCCCAGCGCGTCCAGGACCGCCACGAGGTCGTCGGCGTACAGGGATATGGAATAGCCGTCCCCCGCCGCCGGGGCGGTCGATGCGCCGACGCCCCGGAGGTCGGGGGCGATTCGCTTCCAGCGCGCCAGCGCCGCGAGCTGATGCCGCCACATCGTGCGGTCGAACGGGAAGCCGTGCACGAACAGCACGGGCGACCCCTCGCCCCGGACCTCGACGGCGAGTGCCGCGTCGCCCGCCGCGACCATCGCGGTCACTGCGCGGGCTCCGGCGGGCGGGATGGGAGGGCAAACGTATGCCAGAATACGACGCGGCGCGCGTCGCACGCCGCGCGTTCCATGAGACTGGCGAATGCCTTCGCGCCGTACGTGGGATCGAGGATGATGCCGTGCTCCTCCGCGAGGCGGCGTGCCGCCTCGCCTTGCGGCGTCGGGTGCCCGTAGCCCTGGCCCAGCCCCTCCACGACCAACGGGGAACGGGGAGCGGGGAACGGGACTCCGAAGCGCGCAAGCAGGCGCCGCGCGCGCCGGGCCAGTCGCAGGGTGCGCCAGCGGTTGGCGACGAGCGCCGGGGCTACGCGCACGCCGACTACCCGTGTCGGCCAGCCGAGCTGCGCGACCCCGAGCACGAGCCCCGCAACGGTGCCGCCGGTGCCGAGCGGGGCGACGATCGCGTCCGGGGGCGTCGGGTATTCGGCGGCGAGCTCGAGCGCGGCGAGCAGATGGCCGACCACGGCACGGGGATGCGCTCCGCCGCCCGGGACCCAACGGCGCGGCCCGAGCCGGCGGGCGCCGCGCCAGGCCGCGCGCAGCGCGAACGGCAGTCCCGCACGGGTGCGCGCGCGCACGACGAGCGCGGCGTTAGCGTCGCACGCCGCCGCAACCGCGCGACTCGCTTCGGTCTCGGGCTGGGGGAACTGCGCGAGCGCGACCCGACACGACAGTGTCGCCGCGTGCACGGCGGTGGCCAGGCAGTGCGTCGAGCCCGTGCCGCCCACGGTCACGAACACCGTCCCCGCGGGAGCGCCGGCGAGCAGAAACTCGAGCCCCCGGACCTTGTTGCCGCCGCAGCGCCCCGACGAGCGGTCCTCGCGCTTCAGCCGGAGCTCGTCCAGCCCCAGCGCCCTCGCGAGGCCGGGCGCGGGCTCGAGCGGCGTGGGCCAGCACCCGAGACTACAAGGCGCGAGCGCCGCGCGTATCTTTTGGGTCAGCCGCTCCGAAACGGACACCACCAACCCTGTCACCCTTGTGTCACGAGGCAGCGATGCGGGTTGCCACCGACTACATCCGCCACGCGGCGCGCGCCGCCCGCAAATGCGCGGGCGACCCGCTGGGTGGCGCCCCCCAGCCGCCGGATCCCGAATTCTATAAGGCGCTCGCCCGGGCGCTCGAGGAAATCGCGGTCGACCTGGAGCAGTTGAGCAAGGAAGAGTGAGTCGCGTCGTGACGCCGCGTGCATAGCTACATTCAGACGTCCGAGGAGCTCGCCGAGACGCTCGCGGCGTTTCGCCGCGAGCCGCTCGTGGGGGCGGACACCGAGGCGGCCAGCTTCCACCGCTACCGGGACCGGATCTTCCTCATCCAACTGTCGACCCGCACGCGCACGGCGATTGTCGATCCGCTCGCGCTCGGCGATCTGTCGCCGGTGGGTGAGCTGCTGGCCGACCCGAACATTGAAAAGGTCTTCCACGACGCCGACTACGACCTTCGCATACTCGACCGCGATTACGGCTTCCGCGCCGCGCGGATCTTCGACACCCGGGTCGCGGCCCAGCTCGCGGGGGAGCCCGCCATCGGACTGGCGGCGCTGCTGGCAAAGTACCTGGGCGTCAAGGTCGTGAAGGAGCACCAGAAGGCCGATTGGTCGCGCCGCCCGCTGCCGCCCGCGATGCTCGCCTACGCCGCGGCCGACACCCGGCACCTGCCCGCCCTGCGCGACGCGCTCCGGGCGCGCCTCGTGGAGCTGGGCCGGCTCGAGTGGGCCGAGGAGGAAGGCGCGCGGTGCGAGGCGGTGCGCTGGACGGGGATGGCGGATAGCGGAGACGCGTACCTGCGCGTCAAAGGGGCGAAGGCGCTGTCGCCGCGCTCGCTCGCCGCGCTGCGGGATCTGTACGGCTGGCGCGAGACCCGCGCCGCCGAGCAGGACCAAGCCACGTTTCGGATCATCGGGAACGACGCGTTGCTCGCCGTGGCGACGGCGCTTCCCCGATCCGCCGCCGACCTCGCCCGGGTCCCCGGGCTTCCGGCCGCGCTCGCCCGGCGCCACGCGGCCGCGCTGCTCGAGTGTGTGCAGCGCGCGCTGGGACTGAGCGAGCGCGAGCTGCCGCGCATCGAGCGCTCGGCGCGACCGCCCAAGGACCCGACGCTCGACGCTCGGGTCGAGCGGCTGAAGGCCGCGCGCAACCGCGTGGCGGCGGAGCTCGGGCTCGATCCGGGCGTCCTGTGCGGGCGCGTCACCCTGGAGGCCGTGGCCCGCCTTGCCCCGCCTGCACACGACCGCGCCGGGCTCGCCCGGGTCGGGGAGCTCCGGCGCTGGCAAATCCAGGTTCTCGGAGACGCGTTGCTCGCCGCGCTCGCCTAGTCCCGTTCCAACGTACGGCGGCTCATGGGAACGGCACTACAGGCCCATCAGCGCCCGGACTTTCGGGTCCATCTTCTCAGGCGTCCAGTAGGGCTCCCACACGATCTCGATATCGACGTCCTTCACGCCGTCGAGCGCGCGGATCACCCGGTACGCGTCATTCGTGATCATCGGCCCCGCCGGGCAGCCGGGCGAGGTCAGCGTCATTTTCACCTGCACCGCGCCGTCGTCGACCTCGACATCGTACACGAGCCCGAGGTCAATGATGTTCATGTCGAGCTCGGGGTCCTTGACCTGTCGCAGGGCCCTGCGTACCGCCGCTTCGTCGAGGACTTCGGGCGCCGTCATCGAGAACTCCTGTTCACCTCGCACACCTCGAGTCTCCACGCTCGGAACCTACGCAGGGATTCCGCGGCGCACCACGGGGATTCCACCAAGCAAGTTTGGAACGGCACTCGTGGTGCGTAGCCACGATTTGTTGGCGCAGCTGCCGCGCTAACATCATCCCAGTCACCGTGCCCTAATCGACCGCGTAGCCGCGTACCGGACAGCGTCGCCGCCGCGCGATCCACGCGTAGACCCGGCGCGCCACGGGGAGCGCGCCCGGCAGCTGGAACGCCGAGGCGAGCCACCGCTTCCCGGGCAGGAGGTGGAGGATCTCGGGGACGGCGTCCGCCCCGGCAAAGACGCGCCCATCGGGGAGCACGAGGTGCATCGCCGCCGCGAGCGCCGGGAGGGGGATTCCGAACGCGGCCACGCGCTGCTGCTCCTGAAACGGGATCAGCGTGAAGCGGTGGTCCCGGTCCCACCGCTGCACCAGGTCCACCGACTGCCGGCACAGCCCGCACTCGCCGTCGTAGAGCAACGTTGCCCGCTGGGCCCGACCAGCCCCCGGGGGCGCGGGGGGCTGGGGGGGCTGGGGGGGCCGGGGGGGCCGCCCCCGCGTTCCCGCTTCAGCGGCCATCGGAGGCGCGCGCGGCGGCGTCGGCGACACGGCCGCGCACGGCTTTCAGCACGGTGAACGGACGCCGGGCCCGGGGCGCGTAGGCCCGGTTGGTGAGCAGGACCACGAACAGGTCCCGGTCCGGGTCGATCCACAGCGACGTCCCGGTCCAGCCGGTGTGGCCGTAGCTCCCCGGTCCGAACAGGGTGCCGGCGCTCGACACCTCCTCGCCGGTCGGCATCGCCTGCCAGCCGAGCGCGCGTGCCTCGGTTCGCCCACCGAAATCCGCCGCCTTCGTCGTGAACAGCCGCACCGTCCCGGCCTGGAGCAGCCGCCGACCGTCGGAGAGCACGCCGCCACGCAGCATCAGCTGCGCGATGCGGGCCACGTCCGCCGCGGTGCCGAACAACCCCGCGTGCCCCGCCACGCCGCCCAGCTTCACCGCGTTCTGGTCGTTCACGACGCCGGCCACGGGGTGGCCATGCCACACTCCCGTCGGCGCGATCCGGCCGCGCAGCCGCGCCGGGGGGCGGAACATCGTCTGCGCGAGCCCGAGCGGCGCCAGCACGCGGCGCGTCGCGAACACCTCGAGCGGCTCGCCGCTCGCGCGCCGCACGATCTCGCCCAGCAGGATCGCGTTCAGGTCGCTGTAGATCACGCGCCTGCCCGGCGGCACGACGGGGGTCTCGGCGAAAACGATCCGTAGCGCGTCCGCGGAGTCGCGCGCGTCGCGGTGGAGCGGCAGCGTCGCGCGCAAGCCCGAGGTGTGCGTGAGGAGCTGCCGAACGGTGATCCCCGCCGTGCCCGCGCCATGGAACTCGGGGATGTACGTCGCTACCGGCGCGTCGAGCCGCACGGTGCCGCCCTCCACCAGGAGCATCAACGACGTCGTCGTGGCGATCACCTTGGTGAGCGACGCGAGGTCGTAGATCGTGCTGTCGGGATCGACCGCCGGGCTCGAGGCCGACCACATCAGGTGGCCGTACCCCTTGGCGAACAGGATGGTATCGTGGCGCCCGATGAGCAGCGCCCCCCCCGGGTACGCGCCGCGCCGGACGCCGTCCTCCACCAGCGGATCGAACGTCAGTGCGTCAAACGAGGACCGCGCGGGTGGGCCAAGGCCGGAGCCCTGCCCCGGGGGCGGCGCGGTCCCCGCTTGGAGAAGCAAGACCAGCGCTAGCACCACACGCCCGGAATCCGCCTGCCGCACGAGGGGCAGCGGCCGTCCGCGCCCACGCGCTGCTGCTTGATCGCGTAGCCGGAGCGCTCGATCAGCAGGTCGCCGCAGTCGGGACACCAGGTGTTCTCCCAGCGGCCCACGCGACCGGGGAGGTTCCCGGCGTAGATGAACTTGAGCCCCGCCCTGGCCCCGATCTCGCACGCCCGGACCAGAGTCTCGGCGGAGGTATCGTCGGGATCGGTCATCCGGTAATCCTTGTGGAACGCCGTGACGTGCCAGGGGATCTCCGGCGAGATCGCCGCCAGGTATTCGGCGGCGCGGGTCAAGTGGACCTCATTGTCGTTGAACCCGGGCACGACGAGCGTCACGATCTCGAGCCAGAAGCCCCGCTCGTACACCATCCGGACGGCGTCGAGGACGTGCTGCAGCACTCCGCCCAGCTCGCGGTAGCGCTTATCGTCCATCGCCTTTAGGTCGATCTTGTAGCAGTCGGTCCAAGGCCGGATGTAGTCGAGCACCTCGGGCGTGGCGTTGCCGTTCGAGATGAACGCGGTCCTGAGACCGTGCGCCCGCGCGACTTTGAACACGTCCACCGCCCACTCGGCCGTGATGAGAGGCTCGTTGTACGACGAGCCGACCAGCTTTGCTCCCTGCCCGAGCGCCAGGCGGACCAGATGGTCGGGGGTGACGTCGGTCGGCAGGACGCCCGCGGCGTCATCGCGGAGGGCCTGGCTCGTGAGCCAGTTCTGGCAGTAGCCGCAGTGGAAGTCGCACCCCAGCATCCCGAACGTCAAGGTGTCGGATCCGGGGAGGACGTGGAAGAACGGCTTCTTCTCCGTGGGGTCGCACTGGAGGGCCGCGACGTAGCCGGCCGGGACGTACAGCGTTCCGTCCTTGTTGAAACGAACCTTGCAGATGCCGCGCCGCCCGGGCTTGACGAGGCAACGGTGCCCGCACGCGAAGCAGCGCACCGCGCCGCCCTCACCCTTCTCGATCAACCCGCCTTCGCGCACGCGCGCATCCAGCGCCTGGGCGAGGGTGGCCGCCCCGCCGTCCGGCGTCTCGTGCGTCAAGAAAGAGATGATCCCGCGGTACGTCACGCCGCCCTCCGCCTCAATATATGCTCTCCCCCGCCCTACCGGAGGCTTCCCGGCGGGAGCTGGTACAGGAGCAAGGCGGAGTGGGTGTCGCGCGGCGACAGCTCCTGCACCTTCGTGCGCGCGTACATGACGTCGGACGAGTCCGGGGAGTGGTCGAGACCGAGGACGTGCCCGATCTCGTGCAGCGCCACGACGCGCATCTCGTCCGGCCCGAGCGGCCGTCCCTTGGGATCGAACGTCGCGAGGGTGACCTCGGCGGTGACGAGGTTGCCATCCTGGTCCCAGGTGAGGTCCGTCTGGCCGGTGCGCTCCATGTCGAACTGGATCCGCCAGCGGAAGTGCACCTCGGCCGACGCCGAGTCCACGTCCAGGTTGAATCGGACCGGCAGACCGGTGTCCCGCCACCGCTGAAACGCGTCGCGCACGGCGTCGAGGAAGCTCGGCTGGAAGTTCGCGGCCGTGCCGGGTCCGAGGAACACTCGGACCGGGCGGTTGATGCGATTGTCCCAGCGGTGCAGCATCGAGTCCTGGCTCGCGAGCACGATCTCGTTCAGGTAGGTGTAGCCGGCGCTCGCACGGATGCGGCGGCGGGTCTCGGAGCGCGCGAACAGCTCCATGTAGCTCGGGCCCGTCGCGGGCGGCGGGGGCCCCTGGAGGGCCCGCGTGGCCGTCGTCCCGGGCGTGGTGGCGGGAGGGGCGGCGGTGTCAGGGGGAGCGACGGCGGTCGAGGAGGCGGAGGCGGGCGTGGGGACCGCGATGGCTGCGGGGGCCCGCCGGTTGTGTTTCCAGAGGGCGTCCACCAACACCGCCGAGATGAGCAGAACGATCGTCGCGGCGATGAGCGTGGGGGCGCGGCGATCGAGCAGGCCCCTCACCTGCAGCAGCAGACCCGCGACACGGGAAGGCATGCGCGCAATATGAGAAGACGCGGGGTCGGGCCGCTAGCCTTGCCCCGCCGCCGTCTCTATGATTGTGGCCTGCTTATGCTTGGACACTGATTGTTCGCGTTACCGGCGGCCGCGCTCGTCCACTGGCGTGGCTGGGTCATCCTCGCCTGGGCGCTGCTCGCGGTGGCCTTCGTGCCGCGAGCCAGTCACATACAACAGGTCCTCGCGCTGCGCGGCGGGGCGAGCGAGACCACCGAGGCGGCACGGGCCGGCCAGATCCTCAAGCAGGCCTTCCCCAGCCCCTTCGCCGATTACGTCGCCATCGTCGTGCACGGACCCGTCCGCTGGACGAACCCCCAGTTCGCGGCCGTACTCGACACCGTCAAGGCCGCCGCCGAGCGGATGCAGTTCGTGCGGCAGGTCGTGCCGGCCAGCGAGCTCGGCGAATCGAGCTTCGTCAGCAGGGACCGGCGCACCACGTTCCTCATCGCCGCCCTCACTCCCGATTTCACGAGTGACATCAGCAAGAGCGTGGTCCCCGACCTGCGGGCGGCCATCCGGGAGGCCCTCGCCAGGGCCCCGGGGGCGGACGAGTTCGACGTGAAGCTGACCGGCTTCCCCGCGCTGGACCACGACGTGCGCACCATCAGCACCGAGGACACCGAGCGGAGCGAGAAGCGGGTATTGCCACTCACCCTGGTCGTGCTGGTGATCGCATTCGGCGCCCTGGTCGCGGCGCTGCTGCCGGTGATCGTGGGCGTGCTCGCCATCACGATCGCGCTCGGCCTCATCACGATTGCGGCGCACTATTCCCCGATGTCGGTGTTCGTACTGAACATCACGACGATGGTGGGCCTCGGCGTCGGGATCGACTATTCGTTGCTCGTCGTGACGCGGTTCCGCGAGGAGCTGAACCGCGGCCTGTCGCCGGGGGACGCGGCGGTGCGCACGATCGAGACGGCGGGATCCGCGGTGATCACGTCCGGACTCACGGTGGTCGTTGGCTTCGCGGCGCTCGTCACCACGCCGCTCTCCGACACACGCTCGGTCGGCGTGGGCGGCCTGCTCGTGGTGTCGGTGGCGGTGCTGCTCGCGACCACGTTCCTCCCCGCCCTGCTCGCCGTTTTGGGGCGTAACATCGACCGCCCCAAATGGCTCGCCCGCCCGCTCGCCCGGTTCCATGCGCCGACCGGCTGGGAGCGGTGGGCGCGGTGGCTCGGGCACCGCCCGTGGCGCGCGGTCGCCCTCGGCGGGATCGCGATCGGAATCTGCACCTTCCCGCTCACGCAGATCCGCCTCGGCCTCCCGGCGACGAACTGGTTCCCTCCAGAATCGGAGTCCGGCCAGGGGCTCGCCGAGCTCCGCACCATGGGGGCGAGCGGCGCCATCCAGCCGATCCGGGCCGTCGTCCAGCTTCCCGAGGGGGAATCGGCGCTGTCGGCGCGCCGACTGCTCGGTCTCAAGGCCCTCACCGACTCCCTGCGCAAGGATCCCCGCGTCCGCAAAGTGAGCGGCGTCGCGAGCGTGAAGCCAGGCCTGTCGACGCTGCAGCTCGCCATCTACTACAGCGACGCGGACGCGGTTCGCGCGAAGAACCCCGAGTTCTTCAACGCCTACTTGAGTACCGACCGGCGCGTCACCCTCCTCGACGTCATCCCGGCGGACACCGTTTCGCTGACCGGCATGATGGACGTCGCGCGACAGGTCCGCGCGGTCGTGCAGCGCGGGGTGCGCGGCCTCCAGGGCGCGGAGATCGTGGTCGGCGGCTTCGCCGCGTCCAACGTGGACACCCAGCACGAGCTGCTCCGCCGCTTCCCCCGGACGGTGGCGCTGGTCCTCGGCATCACCGCGATCTTTTTGTTCATCGCGTTCCGCTCGCTGCTCGTGCCGCTTAAGGCCGTGCTGCTCAACTGCCTCTCAGTGAGCGCAGCGTTCGGGCTCACCGTGCTCGTGTTCCAGCACGGCTACGGTGGGAAGCTGTTCGGGCTGGAGGGACCGACCGAAGCGATCTGGGTGGTGGTCCCGGTGCTCGTCTTCGCGATCGTGTTCGGATTGTCGATGGACTACGAGGTCTTCCTGCTGACGCGCGTCAAGGAGGTGTTCGACAAGACCGGGCGGAACGACCACGCCACCATGGAGGGGCTCTCCGCCACCGCATCGACCATCACGAGCGCCGCGCTCATCATGATCCTCGTCTTCGGCACGTTCGCGTTCGCGCGCGTGCTCGCCGTCCAGCTCGTCGGCTTCGGCCTGGCGGCGGCGGTGTTGCTCGACGCGACGCTGATCCGGATGGTGCTGGTGCCGGCGATCATGCACATCGCGGGGAGATGGAACTGGTGGCCGGGGGTGAGGGCACCGAGACTGGCCAGAGAGAACGGCAACTAGGAAGAGAGCTGTCGAAGCCGCGATCCCCAGAGATCCCAGTGCCAGGCAGGGACCCTAACCCCGGTTCGCGGATCCTTCAACGGCTTGTCTTGCAGCCACTCCGGACGCAGCCCCAACTCCCGCCCAACCGCGAGCAGGCGCTCCCGGTCGGCGCTCACGAGGTGCGCCATGGGCTCACCGTTGAAATTGTGTCGATGAAGCCACACGCCGCCGTCGAGGGCGAAGCACATCCCCTCGCGGCGGCGTGTAAACTCCCGGAAGGGACGCTCTACGAGCAGGAAATGTGGCCCTCGATGGTCGCGGTGCCGGGCGGCGACGCGCTCCCCGAGAAGAGGTAGCACTTGTGGGGCGTATTGGTGCTCGACGCGGTCGCGGCCCAGCCCTGCGCGGTCGCCTCGTTGACGACGACCGTCACGCCGCTGGTCGGCTGGAAGTTGTTCATCAAAGGCAGGCTGGTCGTGTAGGCGGCGCTGTCGTAGAAGAACGCCTCTTCCGCCGTGGCGAGGTTCCTGAGATCGGACTTCATCGCCCCGATGTACGCTTTCTCCTTCGTATTGGCGAACTTCGGGATGGCGATGGCCGCCAGAATCCCGATGATCACCACCACGATGAGCAGCTCGATCAGGGTGAAGCCGCGTCGAGACATCACCTGACTACCTCCCGGTGGGCAAGGCGTCTAAACCGCGGGCCCGCTCCCCCGGTTCGGCGCCACTGTACTGGCCGCCTGGTGGCTATCCGCAAGACCCATGCCTCAGCTCTTCGCATCGATCCAATTCTTTCCCACACCGATACTTACGACCAGTGGCACGTGCAACTCGGCGGCTGATTCCATCTGGCGTTTTACCACGTCCGTTGCGACCTCCCACTCTCCCTCACGCACTTCAAGCACAAGTTCGTCATGGACTTGCAGCAGCAGGCGGGCTGCGGTACCGCGCGCCCTGAGAGCCCGATCAATGGCGATCATCGCGATCTTGATGAGGTCGGCGGCCGAACCCTGAAGCGGAGAATTCGTGGCCGTGCGCTCACCGAAGGCGCGGATGTTGAAGTTCCTGTCCTTGAGCTCCGGGATGTAGCGCCGCCGACCGAACAGGGTTTCCACGTAGCCCCGCTCGCGCGCCTCGGCGACCGTGCGGTCGAGCCAGGCCCGCACCCCGGCGAACCGGCTGAAGTATTGCCGGATGAACTCCTTCGCCTCCTCCTGGGTGATGCCCAGCTGGCGGGACAGCGCGAAGGGCCCCTGCCCGTAGATGGTGGCGAAGTTGATCGTCTTGGCGCGGCCACGCATCTCCGGCGTCACCCGCTCCTGCGGTAGCCCGAAGATGATCGCCGCCGTCTGCCGATGGATGTCTCCGCCCTGCTCAAACGCCTGCACGAACGCCGGATCACCCGAGAGGTGCGCGAGCAGGCGCAGCTCGATCTGCGAGTAGTCAGCGGTGAGCAGCAGCCATCCCGGGGCGGCCACGAAGGCCCGGCGGATCGCCTCGCCGCGCGGCGTGCGCACAGGGATGTTCTGGAGATTCGGGTCCGAGGAGGACAGGCGCCCGGTCGCCGCCCCCGTCTGGTTGAAGCTCGTGTGGACCCGGGTCGTGACCGGGTTGATGAAGCCGGGGAGCGCGTCGACGTAGGTGGACTTGAGCTTCGACAGCTCGCGGTACTCGATGAGCAGGCGCGGCACCTCGTGCCCCATCGCGGCGAGCTGCTCCAGCACCTCGTAGTCCGTCGAAGCGCCGGTCTTCGTTTTCTTGAGGACGGGCAGCTGGTGTTTCTCGAACAGGACGTGCCGCAGCTGCGGGGTCGAGTTGATGTTGAAGTCGGTGCCGGCCGCCCGGTGAATCTCCCGCTCGAGGTCCACGAGCTCCTGCGCGAAGCGGCGGGAGAGCTCCCCCAACCGCTCGCGGTCGATCAGCACGCCGTGCCACTCCATGTCGACGAGGACGGGAATGAGCGGCACCTCGATGGTCTCGAGCAGCCGAACGAGCCGGTGGTCCTCGAGCTGGAGCTGGAATGCCTCGCGCAGGCGCAGGACCATCTCGCTGCCGGCGCAGCAGTAGCGCGCCGCCTCGGGGACGGGCACGGCCGCGAACGGCCGCTCTCCCTTGCCCCGGCCGACCAGGTCGGCGTACGTGCGCAGCTCGAGCGAGAGGCGCTCCCGGGCGAGCTCGTCGAGCGCGTGGGAGCGCCGCCCCGGGTCGAGGACGAAGCTCGCGAGCATCGAGTCGTACGCGACGCCCGCGAGCTCGACCCCGGCGCGGCGCAACACCAGCCAGTCGTACTTGACGTTGTGGCCCGCCTTGGGGACGCGGCGATCCGCGAGCAACTCGCGCAGCGCCCGGAGGGCGTCGCTCGCGAGCGGCGGCAGGTTCCGAGGCGGCGCGCCGCCCGCGAGCTCGCCCTCGGACGCGACGTGCGCGAACGGCAGATACCATGACCGACCGGACGCCACCGCGACGGACATCCCCACGAGCGTCGCGCGCATCGGATCCAGGGACGATGCTTCGAGATCGAGCGCGACCAGCGGGGCGCGGCGGCACTCGGCGACGACCGCCTCCAGCATCGCCGGGTCCTCGACGATCGTCGGCTCCACGAGCGGACGGGCCGGCGCGGCGGGAGCCACCGCGGACGCAGGGGCCGCCGGGGGGCCCGCCACGGCGGGCGCCCGCTGGGCTGGCGGAGCGGGTCCACCGGCGGCCCCGACCTCCAGCGCGGCGAGCTTTGGGATCAGCGTGCGAAACTCGAGCTCCGTGAACAGCTCGGTGAGCCGGGCCACGTCCGGGAGGCGTATGCGGAGCGCGTCGAGGTCGAGCGCCAGGGGCACGTCCCGCCGAATGGTGACCAGCTGGCGCGACAGGCGCGCGAGCTCGGCGTCGTGCTGCACCGCCTCGCGCGCGCGCTTGCCGGGAATCCGCTCCGCGTTTGCGAGGATCGCGTCCAGATCGCCGAACGTGTTGAGGAGCTCGAGCGCCGTCTTCTGCCCCACGCCCTTCACGCCCGGGATGTTGTCCGAGGTATCGCCCACGAGCGCGAGGTAGTCGACCACGCGCTCGGGCGGCACGCCGAGGCGCTCGCTCGCGTTCGACTGGTCGACCCACTGCTCCTCGACCGCTGCGGGGCCGCCGCGCCCGGGGTTCAGGAGCGCGATGCCGGGCGCGATGAGCTGGTAAAAGTCCTTGTCACCCGATACGATGACCGCCTGCAGGCCGCGCGCGACGGCCGCGGTGGCGAGCGTGCCGATGACGTCGTCCGCCTCGTAGCCCTCGACGCCGACGACCGGCACACGGAAGGCCTCGAGGACCTGCTCGATCCGCTCCACCGAGCGGTCGAAGTCCTGCTGCAGCTCCTCCGTGAGCTTCTCGCGGGTCGCCTTGTACGCCTCGTACGTCTCGTGGCGGAACGACTGGCCCATGTCGTGCACCCAGGCGAGATAGTCGGGACGACGCGTGTCGAGGAGCCGAATCAGGAAGTTCGTCACGCCCCACGCGGCAGAGGTGTTTTCGCCGCTCCGCGTAGTGAGGGGACGTGCGATCATCGCGAAGAACGCGCGGTAGATGAGCGCGTAGCCGTCCACGAGATAGAGCGTCTGTCGGGATTCGGCCATGGCCGGAACAATAACCCGGGGGCGGGGGGGTGGCGCTCCCGGGATGCAAAACCCCGCCCGGCGGGTCCGAGCGGGGCAAACCGAAGGGCGCGCGGAGTCCGGCTACACGCGCATCACGTTCGCAGCGTGCAGACCCTTGTCGCCGGCCTTCACTTCGAACTGGACGGTCTGGCCCTCGGCGAGCGTCTTGAAGCCGTCCATCTGGATCGCCGAGAAGTGCACGAACACGTCCTCGCCACCTTCCTGTTCGATGAAGCCGTACCCCTTGGCGTCATTGAACCACTTCACCTTTCCCGTGGCCATCCGAGCTTCCTCCTGCAAAGTCCCACATTGGGCATAACGCCGGCTCGACCCCCGTGTCGAGCGGGGATAGTAATGGAGCCGGTCGGAAACGTTGTCAAGCAAGCTCGGGGCGGGGCGCCGTATCGCGACGTCGTGTCAGGCTAACCGACTGTCGCTCAATTGGTTGCGGGCTGGTACAGGGCCCGGTACAGTTCCCTGTTCCGCAGCACCGAGCGCACATAGTCCCGCGTTTCCCGGTACGGGATGAGCTCGAGGAACTCGTCCGGGTCGGCCGCGCCCTCGCGGGCCAGCCAGCGCGTCACGGGCGAGCCGCCCGCGTTGTAGGCGGCGACGGCCGCGTCGACCCGGCCGTCGAAGCGTCGCAGCAGTTCGTCGAGGTGGGCCGCGCCGAGATGCAGGTTCAGATCGGGGACGGTGATCCACTCCGGGTAAAACGTCACGTCGAGTCCGCGCGCCTTGAGCGCGGCGGTGCCGGGGAGGAGTTGCGCCAGCCCGCGCGCGCCGGCGGGGGAGAGCGCCTCCGCGTCGAACACGCTTTCCTGGCGCACGAGCGCCACGAGCAGCAACGGGTCGACGCCGAACTCGACCGCTTCCGCCTCGACGACGGCGCGGTTCGGCCAGGGGAAGATGGCCCGAAGGACGCGGGGGTCCGCCGGGGCTTTGAGCGCCGCCTGCCAGCCGAGCCGCACGGCAGCGGGCCCGAAGCCGCGGGCGGCGAGGCCACCGCTCCAGGCAAGCAGCGCCTCGACGTCTTGCTGCGGCGAGCGCCCGAGGATCGCTCGCACTTCGGCCGCCGCCGCGGTGTCGAGCCCGGTCAGCACCAGGGTGTCGAGCCGGGCGAGCGAGGTCACCACCGCCGCCGGCGGCGCCGGCAGAAGGGGAGCAGCGATGCGCAGCGGCGGGAGGTCGACCTCGCGGCGCGCGCGCAGCCCGTAGTAGCCGATCGAGTCCTCGCGCGCGAGCGCGCGCCAGGTCTTCGTGGCACGTGCCGTGTCGCCCCGTGCGCGCGCGACCTTGCCGAGCCAGAAGCGCGCCGCCGTCTGCTGCGGCGCCGCAGCCGCCACCTCGGCTTGATACAGGGTCACGGCGCTGTCGAGGAGCTGCTCGCGCATCGCTTGCGCGGCGAGGCGGAACCGCGCGACCGAGGCCCTGAGATCGGCCGGGTAGCGTGCGATGAGCTCGCCGAGCCAGCGCGTCGCGCCACGCCAGTCACCGGTGTCGGCGAGCATGTCACCGAGGACGTAGAGCGCGGTCGGCGCCGCGGTGTCGGTCGGGTACGATTGCGCGAACTCCCAGAGCGCGTCCCGCGCGCCCGGGTCGCTCAACCGCGCGAGCAGGCGCGCGCGCCGGTACATCGCGAGCCGCCCGAGTGCGGGATCCTTCATGGCCGCCCGGTAGGCCCGCTCCGCGTCCCGCAACCGCCCCGCCCCGGTGAGCAGCTCGCCGAGCAACACCAGTGTGGCCGCGCTCGAGTCGCCCTGGCCGACGGCGCGCTCGACCTGGCGGCGCGCGTCTTCCGCCGCCCCGTGGGGCTGCATCGCGCGCGCCAGCGCCACGCGCTCGGCCGGGGTGGCCGGCCGCAGCGAGACGAGTGCCACCCCCACCGCGGCCGCCGCGTCGTCCGATGCCGGTGCGCGCCCCATCAAGCCATACAACGCGTCCCGGGCGCGGGCGGTGTCGCCGAGCGCCAGCGCCAGGCGGGCGACGTCGAGCGAGCGCCCGGCCTGCGCGAACGCCGCGAGCGCCGCGGCGCTGTCGCCCGCGGCGAGCAGCGCCTGCGCGCGGGTCACGGGTGCCTCCCGCGCCGCGGGCGGCGGCAGGTCGGCGAGCAGCCGGAACGCGGTCGCGGTGTCGCGCGTGACGCGCGCCTGGCGCAGCCGCAGCCAGGGGTCGATCGCGGCGAGGCCGGCGGCCCGCGCGGCGGCGTAGGCCGCGGCCGCGCTATCCCGCTCCCCGGCCACCTCCCAGGCGACCCCGGTGCGCACCGCGAGCAGCGCGGCCCGCGGCCCCCGCATCCGCGAGCGCGCGCCAGCCAAGTGCGCGGCCGCCTGCGCCGCGAGGCCGAGACGCGCCTCCGCCTCGCCCAGCACCGCGAGCGCTTCCCCCTCCCCGTAGTCCTCGAGCCACGGCTGCCCGACCAGCAGGCTCCTCGTGCGGTCGTAGCGCCTGGCGCGCAGCTCCGCCTTCGCGCCCTCGACCACGAAGGCGGCGTTGAGGTTCGACTCCCACGCCGCGGCGGCGAGCAGCGCCTCGGCGGCGTGCCAGGGGCGCCCCGCGAGCCACAACGACTCGGCCCGCAGCGCCGCGGCCTGCGGCAAGCGCTGCTGCGCGGCCGCCGCGAGCGGTCCCACGGCCCCGGCGAAAACCAGGGCCGCCCGCACCCGCATCACTGCCCCCGCCGCACCCGCGCGAGCACCCGCTGGTACTCGGCGCGCGACGTCGGCGTCAGGCGAAACCGTCCGAACCCGGTCTGATCCTGGAAGAAGAGGGTGAGCCGCAGCTGGCTGTACGTCCACCGGACCCCGCGCACGCCGCTGCGGGATACGTCGCTCGAGAAGTCGAATACGTCGTCGGGCTCGCCGAGCGTGATGAACACCTCGCCCCGGTCCGTCAGCCAACCGGGATCGCCGCTCTCCTTGAACCGCTGGTTCGCGGTCTGCACGCGCCGGAAGTACTCGTCGAGCGCCTCGTTCTCGGGCGTGATTGGCACCGGGTCGGTGGCCTTGAAAAAGTCGCGCCACAGGGCCGGGCGGTCCGCCTCCGTCGCCTTACGCAGCTTCTCGACCCACTCCGGGCGGTCGAAGTAGCGCAGCAGGCTGATCATCTCATCGTAATTGGTGATCGCCCATTGGTCGGAGAAGCTCACGAGGAACGGCGCTCGCGCGACGGGGGTGCCGCCGGCGCCCACCGCCGCAACCTCGAGCTCCCCTTCGCCCACGGGGAGCTCGCCCGGCCGGAACGCGAGCTGCGCCTTGGCGAAGGACGCGTCGCCGGCGAGGGCAATCGTGTCGCGCGCGACCTCGACCCCGCCCTGGTCGAGGGCCCGTGCCGCGAGCCGCGTGCCGGCCGGCACCCCGTAGGCCTCGACGTAGAAGCGCAGGGAGTCGCCGCCGTAGGGCAGCGTCGCCCGCGTATTCACGAGCAGCTTCGGCAGCTCGGCGAGGCCCGCGCGCCCCGCGCCCTCGTAGATGGGAATCACGGAGCTGAGGGCCCGTCCCGCCAACCGGGGCACGGTGTCGGCGCGCTCCTGGCGGGCGGACGAGGGGCTGTTCCGGTCCCGCACGGCCACGGTGATCGTGTAGACGCCCGGCGGGAGGCCCACGAACTGCTGGTAGATCACGCTCTCGTCGGCCCGCAGCGTCTCCTGGAACGTGCGCACACGGATGGTCTGGTCGCTGGCGAGCTGGCGCACGCGCGCGGGGTCGCCGCGGAAGCTCACGTCGATGTGGTACTGCGCGACGAACTCGTTGCCGTCGCGCTGGAAGCTGAGGGAGTGGTTGGCGAGCGACAGGGCAAACACGGCGAGCGTCGAGTCGGGAGCGGCGTCGGCGAGATACCGCACCGAGGCGACGAACGGAAGCGGCGGGCCCGCCACGAAGAAGCCCATCTTGCGGTACACCGTCCCGGCGTCGAACAAGGGGGGCACCGTCGTGCCCGGTTCGGGGCGGGATTCGGTCCCGACCCGTTGCCACGAGCCGCAGCCGGTGGCAGCCAGCCCCGCGAGCAGCGCTCGCTCCACAAGTCGTCTCACTTGCTCAACCTCAAGTCCCTGCGTTAGTTTCGCGCGTTCCCATGCCCAGCGAGAACCTGGCCGGCCGGACCATTGCGGGCTATCGCCTCCTCGAGCGGGTCGGCGAAGGGGGCACGGCCGAAGTCTACCGCGCCGTGCACCCGGAGCGTGGTCCCTGCGCGTTCAAAGTATTGCGTCAGCGGCTGCGGGGCGACCCCACGGCGGTCAAGCGGTTCCTGCGGGAGGCGGGGTACGGCTCGCGCGTCCAGCACCCGGGCGTCGTGCGCACCTACGACTACGGCGAGGCGGAGGGGTTCTACTACCTCGCGCTCGAGTGGGCGGCCTGGAAATCTCTCGCGGATTACGTACAGCGGGCGGGCCGGCTAGAACCGGCGAAAGTGAGCCGCGTGGTCCGCCAGCTCGCGGACGCCTTGGGTGCCGCGCACCAAGCGGGGATCATCCACCGGGACCTGAAGCCCGAGAACATCGTCTACGACCCCGCAACCGACCAGACCAAGCTGCTCGACTTCGGCATCGCCCGGGACGCCGAGCTGCCCGCCGAGGAGCGGCTCACGCGGAGCGGCTTCTTCGTCGGGACGCTCAAATACGTGGCTCCCGAAGCCCTGTCAGGCGAGCTCGTGGACGGGCGCGCCGACATCTTCAGCCTCGCGACGATCACGTACTGGCTGCTCACCGGCCATCATCCCTACACGGCCAAGAACCCACGAGAGCTCTTCCAGCAGCTGCTCACGGCACCGCCCGTTCCGCTCAACCAGGCCGCCCACGGGCTCGCGTTTCCGCCGGCGCTCCAGGCGGCGGTGATGAAGGGACTCGCCCGCGACCCCGCGAAGCGCCAGCCGACCGTCGCCGCATTCGCCGACGACGTCGAAACCGGCATCGCCGGCGGCGCGGCACCGAAGAAGGAGGACCAAGGGCATCGGGCGGGCGGGGCGGGCGGGGGGGGCGGGGGGGCGAG
>DASPXO010000064.1:0-16638 GCA_035637235.1 Gemmatimonadales bacterium
AGCTCGGGCCCCGGCATGGCCCTGAAGACCGAGATGCTCGGCCTCGCGATCGCCACCGAGCTCCCGATCGTGGTCGTCAACTCCCAGCGGGCCGGCCCCTCGACCGGGATGCCCACCAAGGCCGAGCAGTCGGACCTGTTCCAGGCGGTGCACGGCCGCAACGCCGACGCGCCGCTCGCGGTGCTGGCCGCGGCCACGGCGACGGATTGCTTCGACGTCGCGATCGAGGCCGTCCGCATCGCGACGCGGTACATGACGCCCGTGATCCTGCTCTCCGACGCCTTCCTCGCGCACGCCGCCGAGCCGTGGCGCATTCCCGACGCGAAAGAGCTGCCGCGCTTCCCGGTGCGATTCCGCACCGATCCCACGGGCTTCCATCCGTTCCTGCGCGACCCGCGCACGCTCGCGCGCCCCTGGGCGCGGCCCGGCACGCCCGGACTCGAGCACCGCATCGGCGGGCTCGAGAAGGACTACGACACGGGCCACATCTCCTACGACCCCGAGAACCACGCCCGCATGACCCGGGCCCGGGCGGCGAAGATCGCGGGGATCGCGAACGATATTCCGCTGCAGACCGTGTCCCTCGGACCGGACCGCGGTGCGCTCGCCGTGGTGGGCTGGGGCTCCACGTACGGCGCGATCCACCAGGCGGTGCGCCGGGCCCGGGAGGACGGGTGCGATGTCGCCCAGATCCACCTGCGCTACTTGAGCCCGTTCCCCCGCAACTTGGGCGAGCTGCTGAGGCGGTTCGAACGAGTCCTCGTTCCCGAGATGAACAACGGCCAGCTCGTGCAGCTGTTGCGGGCCGCCTACCTCGTGCCGGCCGAGGGGCTCAGCAAGGTGGAGGGGAAGCCGTTCAAGGTGGCGGAGATCGTGCAGGCGATCAAACAGGGGGTGAGGTGATGACCGTCGCCACGGTCACCGACGCCGAGCTCCAGCCCAAGGACTACGCGTCCGACCAGGAGGTTCGCTGGTGCCCCGGCTGCGGGGACTACGCTATCCTCAAGGCGGTGCAGAAGGCGCTGGCCGAGCTGGGCGTGCGGCGGGAGCGCACGGTGTTCGTGTCGGGGATCGGATGTGCGGCCCGCTTCCCCTACTACATGTCGACGTACGGTTTCCACACCATCCACGGGCGCGCGCCGGCGATCGCGACGGGGATCAAGCTCGCGAACCCCGAGCTGGACGTGTGGGTGATGACCGGCGACGGTGACGGGCTGTCGATCGGCGGCAATCACATGCTCCACCTGCTGCGTCGCAATGTGGATCTCCAGCTCGTCCTGTTCAACAACGAGATCTACGGTCTCACCAAGGGCCAGTACTCGCCCACCTCCCGGCGCGGGACCAAGTCGCCCTCAACGCCCCAGGGCTCCGTCGAGTACCCCGTGTCAGCGTGCGCCTTCGCGCTTGGCGCCGGGGCGCGCTTCGTCGCGCGCTCGGTGGACACCCTGCAGGCGCACCTCGTCGGCGTGCTGAAGCGGGCTCACGCGCACCGTGGCGCCTCCTTCGTCGAGGTGTTTCAGAACTGCGTCGTCTTCAACGACGGGGCGTTCGACGCCTTCACCGCTAAGGACGGCGCCGCAGACACCCAGATCCACGTGGAGCATGGCCAGCCGCTGCTGTTCGGCGCGCAGCGGACCCGGGGGCTCCGGCTCAAGCCCGGGAAGCTCGAGCTCGAGGTGGTCACGCCGGGCGAGGGGGGTGTGACGCCGGGCGACGTCCTGGTGCACGACGAGACGAACCGCGCGCTCGCGCACCTGCTGGTCGCCCTCGAGCCGCCCGCGTTCCCCGTGGCGCTGGGTGTGATCTACTGCAACCCGGCGCCGTCCTTCGAGGCGGAGGTCTACGCGCAGGCGCGCGCGATGGGAGCGGGAACGGGGGGGACGGGCCGGGGCGCGCGCCCGGCCGACCTCTCCTCGCTGCTCACGCGAGAGGGGACCTGGACGGTGGAGTAGGGTCCCCGGTTTCTTTTAACCCACCATGCAGGAAGTCACGAAGCTCCAGGACATGCGCGCCTGGTCGCGCGCCGAGCGCGCGCGCGGCCGGCGGATCGGGTTCGTCCCCACGATGGGGTTCCTGCACGAGGGACATCTGCAGCTCGTCGATCGCGCCAGGCAGCGCGCGGACCGCGTGGTCCTGAGCATCTTCGTGAACCCGCTGCAGTTCGGGCCCCAGGAAGACCTCGCGCAGTATCCCCGCGACCTGGCCCGCGACCGGCGGCTCGCGGCCGAGCGCAGCGTGGACTGCCTGTTCGTCCCCGAGCTCGAAGCGATGTATCCCGCGGAGCCGCTGGTGCGTGTCGCCCCCGGGCCGATGGCGGACCCGCTCGAAGGCGCCGCCCGGCCGGGGCACTTCGGCGGCGTGCTGACCGTTGTGGCGAAGCTGTTCCACATCGTGGAGCCCGACATGGCGGTCTTCGGCCGCAAGGACTTCCAGCAGGCCGTGCTGGTCCGTCGCATGGCGGCCGATCTCGACTTCGGGCTCGAGATCGACGTCGCCCCCACCGTGCGCGAGCTGGACGGGCTCGCGCTGTCGTCGCGGAACAGCTACTTGAACGCGGACGAGCGGCGCTCGGCGCTCGTGCTCTCCCGCGCCCTGCGCGCGGTGGAGCAGGCGTGGCGCGGCGGCGAAGCGGGCCCGGCAGCCCTCCAGCGGCGCGGGCTCGAGGTCCTGAAAGCCCCGGGCGTCACTCCGGCCTACCTCGAATTGGTCGACGACGAGCTCCACTCCGTCGCCCGCGCCGACGCGCGCACCGTCGTGGTGGTGGCGGCGAAGGTCGGCGCCACCCGATTGATCGACAACGTCGTGCTGGGAGAGGGGGTGGCGAGCGATATCTCCGTTCGAGCGTGACAGGGTCCGCGGCCCTCACCCCCTGTCCCCCTCTCCGCAATGCGGAGAGGGGGAACGTACGGCCAGCTCGGTGTGCGTCCTCCTAAGGACGCACGCTCAGCCGAGCCGGCTCTTCAGAGCCGGGATCATCGGGCGGACGAACTGACGATGAGCCTCCCGTCCTGGGCGGTCGTGACCCCCGAGCGCCGCGGGCACATCGAGCGCGTGGCGTCGCTGCTCTCCGCCTGGGCCGTGGCGATGGACGTGCCTGACTCCGAACGCGCCCGCTGGCTCAAGGCGGCCTGGCTCCACGACGCACTGCGCGACGCGCCCGCCGCGAGCGAGCTCGAGCACGGGCCCTTCGCCGCCGAGCGCGCCGCCCGGGACGGGGAGAGGGATCAAGGCGTGCTCGAGGCGGTGCGGTACCACTCCCTCGGCTACGCCGGATGGGACGACGTGGGGAAGATGCTCTATCTCGCCGACTACCTCGAGCCGGGGCGCAAGTTCGACCGCGAGTTGCGGCGCGAGCTGGCGACGCGCGTGCCCGGGGAGCGGGATCGCGTCTTGCGGGAGGTCGCGGAACGCCGCATCGGCCGGGTCCTCCCATCGGGGTGGCCGCTTGCGCGGGAAACGGTGGACTTCTGGAACGCCCTCGTCTCGCGCTGAGCGCGCTCGTGCTCGTCCTCGCCTGCCGGGACGAGCGGGTGCGGGTCGCGCCGTTCCCCATTCCGGGGGAAGACGGCCGTCGCATCACGGTCGAAGTGCTGAACGCGAGCGGCAAGCCGGGTCGCGCGCGGACCGGCACCCGGGTGCTCCGGGAGGCGGGGATCGACGTCGTCACGTTCGGAAATGCGCCGCCGGAGATGGGCACGCTCGACTCGACGCGCATCGTGCTGCGCCGCGCGGCGCCGGGTGTCGGCGAGCGAGTGCGTCGGGCGTTGGGCGTGGGGCGCATCGAGACGCAGCTGGACGGCGCCCGGCTACTCGACGCGAGCGTGCTCCTGGGCGCGGACTTTGCGCCGCGCGTCGCCTTCCACCCGTAGCTGGCCGCACGCGGCGCTGATGTCGAGGCCGCGGCTCTTGCGCAGCACCGCCTCGACCCCGCCGCGCTGGAGCCGGCGCGCGAATGCCAGCATCTGCGCGCGGGCGCTGGGCGCCAGGTCGGGCGCGCCGCCGGGGTGCAGCGGCAGCAGGTTGACCAGGGCGCCGAGCGGCTGCGCGAGCTTCAGCAGGTCGTCCGCTTGCGCGAGCGAGTCGTTCCTTCCCCCGATCAGCACGTACTCGAGCGTCACCCGGCGGCGGAACCGTGCGAGCGCGTCGAGCACATCGGGGAGCCGGTACTTCTTCTCGATCGGCATCAGCTCGTGCCGCAGTGCCGGTGTCGGGGCGTGCAGGGACAGGGCGAGGCGGAACTGCTCGGGGCGCCGCGCGAGCTTGGCGAGGCCGGGCAGGATGCCCACCGTGGACACGGTGATGTGCCGGGCGCCGATGCCGAACCCGGCCGCATCGTTCAAGATCGTGAGCGCCGCGTCCACCGCGTCCCAATTGAGGAGCGGCTCTCCCATTCCCATGAACACGACGTTGGTCGGCTGCGCCGCGGGATCGGACAGCACGAGCTCACGCACCTGGCCCGTGATCTCCGCGGCGTCGAGGTTCCGGCGGAAGCCCATGCGCCCGGTGGCGCAGAACACGCAGCCGAGCGCGCATCCGGCCTGCGACGAGATGCACAACGTGCGCCGCTTCCCCTCGGGGATGAGCACCGATTCGATCGCCTCCCCGTCGGTGAGCCGCCAGAGGAACTTCTGGGTCCCGTCGCGCGACACCTGGCGCGTCTCGAGCGCGGGCCGCCGCAGCGGGAACGCCTCCGCGAGCGCCGCGCGCAGGGCGCCGGGCAGGTCCGTCGCATCGTCCCAGGCGCCCGCGGGACGCCGCCACAGGCGCGGCAGGATCTGGGTCACCCGGTACGCGGGCTCGCCGCGGGCCGCGAGCCACGCGGCGAGCGCGGCGCGCGCCGCCGCCGGGGGCAGCAAGAGCAGGTCGGTCATGGAATCCTCGCTTCGATTCCCACGCGATATGCCGCGCCGACGTCGTTCACCCCGGCGTCGCGCGCGAAGCTCACCCGGTAGCGCTCGACCGCCACGCGCACTCCCGCGACGACACGCCACCCCGCGTCGCCGTAGCTACCCTCGCGCGCCGCCACGACGTCGGCGGTGAACTGGGTGCCGAGCTCGAGACCCGCACCGATCAGGTGGTCGGTGGGGAACCCGTGAGCGGTCGAGACGCCGTAGCGGCCGTGGAGCGTTCCGCGGCTTCCCCACAGGGGGCCGCGCCACACCCGCAGGTCGGCCCCCGCGTACAGGTCCTGCGCGGGATCGCTGGTCGTGAGACGCGAAAAGGCGTGCGTCGCGGCCGCGAACGTGAGCGCGTCCGAGAACGCGTGCCGCGCGCCGAGGTCGAGCGTCCAGCGCCCGGCGGTCAGGAGGTCGAGCTCGGTGTCCTGATAGGAGAGCGTCGCGCCGACGGTCGTGGCGCCCAGCGCGCCGCTCCAGGTGGCGCCCACCGTCTGCGCGTAGTACGGGATGGCCCCGGGATCGGGGTCCGGGCTGAGCGACGTGCGGACGAGGTCGCCGATCCCCATGCGAGCGTACACGAGCCCGACCTGGCCGAGCGGGCTCAGTCGGGCGCGTGCCGTGGCGAGCACACCCCCGGCGCCCACGCCGGGCGCCGTCTCGATCACGTCGAGGGCGAAGCTGGCCCGTTCGCGCGCCGCGGGCTGGGCCGGATTCCAGAACGCGCTTGCCCCGCCCGCCGCGAGCGCGCAGGGCAGGGGAACGGTCGCCGCCGCGAGCCGCCAGAGCTCGGTCCCCGCGCTGTGCTGTCCCAGCAGGGCGGCCGGGGCGAACCCCGCGAGAAGCAGCGAGATGCGATGCATGGCGAACGTCCAGCAACTTAACTATCTTCAATCGTTTAGGACACTTGGGCCAGCGTGCGCCTTTCCGAGTTTCTGACACCAGCCCGCATCCGGGTACCCCTCGCCGCCAGGGACAAAGAGGGGGTGCTCCGGGAGCTGGTGGGGCTGGTGGGGAACGGGGGCCTGACCGACGAGGTGCTCGGGGCGATCCTGGAGCGGGAGCGCCAGTTCCCAACCGGGATCGGCTATGGGGTGGCGGTGCCCCACGGCAAGACGCCGGCGCTGTCCGCGCTCGTGATGGTGGCGGGGACGACGCCCGCGCCGGTGCCGTACGAGACGATCGACGGGCAGCCGGTGCGCCTGTTCTTCCTGGTGGCCGGCCCGGAATCGGCGGCCGGGGCGCACGTGAAGGCGCTGAGCCGCATCTCGCGGCTGGTACGCCAGGAGCCGGTGCGGGGGCGCCTGCTCGGCGCGAAGACGCCGGAAGAGTTCTACCGCGTCGTGTGCGAGGCGGAGGGCACATAGACAACCCGAGTCGGACATCCCGACGCACCCATCGCTGCGGCCAACTGCGGGAGGAGCACGTGGGCCAGCGGGTGCGGCTGGGCGGCTGGGTACACCGGCGGCGCGACCTCGGCGGGATCGTGTTCATCGACCTCCGCGACCGCGCGGGGATCGTCCAGGTCGCCGTCGGGCCGGGCGCCCCGGAGGAGGTGCGCCGCGCAGCGGCTTCGCTCTCGAGTGAGACGGTGCTGGAGGTGGAGGGGGAGGTCGTGCGGCGCCCCGACAACATGAAGAACCCGGAGCTCGCGACCGGCGAGGTCGAGGTCCACCCCACGATGCTCGCAGTCGTCGGCCCGGCGGTGACGCCGGCGATCCCGGTCGCCCGAGCCAAGGGCGAGGAGCTGCCCGCCGAGGAGCTGCGACTCCGGTACCGCCACCTCGACCTGCGCCGGCCGGAGATGCAGGCGAACGTGATGCTGCGGCACCGGCTGCTGCAGCGCGCCCGGCGCACGCTCTCCGAGCTCGAGTTCCTCGAGATCGAGACGCCGATCCTCACGAAGCCGACACCGGAGGGCGCCCGCGACTACCTGGTGCCGTCGCGGGTGCATCCGGGAGAGTTCTACGCGCTGCCGCAGTCTCCCCAGATCTACAAGCAGCTGCTCATGGTCTCGGGGTTCGACCGCTACTTCCAGATCGCGCGCTGCTTCCGCGACGAGGACCTGCGGAACGACCGCCAGCCGGAGTTCACCCAGATCGACATCGAGGCGTCGTTCGTGGGGATGGACGACGTGCTCGGGTTGGTCGAGGCGGTGCTCGTCGCGCTGTGGGATGAGGCCGGACAGACGGTGGAGCGTCCGTTCCAGCGGATCGCCCACCACGACGCGATGGAGCGCTACGGCACCGACAAGCCCGACCTGCGCTACGATCTGCCGATCGCCGACTGGACCGCGCACGTGCAGCCGCTCGGCGTGCCGTTCTTCGAGGCCGGCCGCACGGACGGCGCGCGCGTGCGAGGGCTCGCGGTGCAGGGTGGCGGCGCGCTGTCGCGCAAGGACGTGGATCAGCTGACCGCGACCGCGAAGCAGCTCGGCGGCTCCGGGCTCGCGTGGGTGAAGCGCCAGGGCGAGCAGATCTCGGGGTCGGTCGGCAAGCACTTCACCCCGGAGACGCTGGGGCGGCTCGGCGTCGGCGACGGGGACGCGGCGCTGCTGGCCGTCGGCCCGGACCGCGTGACGTCCCCCGTGCTCGACCGCGTGCGGCAGGAGGTGATCCGCCGGCTCGATCCCGCGCCGAAGGTCCGGCACGCCTTCGCCTGGATCGTGGACTTCCCGCTGTTCGAGCCGGACCCCGAGACGGGCCGGCCCGTGTTCGCGCACCATCCCTTCACGTCGCCCCATCCCGAGGATTTGGGCCGGGTCGAGACCGAGCCGTTCACGTGCCGCGCGCTGCACTACGACGCGGTTTATAACGGCAACGAGCTGGGTTCCGGCTCGATCCGCATCACGGACGCGGCCGTCCAGCGCAAGGTGTTCGCGCTGCTCGGCCTCGGGCCCGAGGAGGCCGATGCGCGCTTCGGGTTCTTGTTGAATGGGCTTCAGGCCGGGGCACCCCCCCACGGTGGCTTCGCGATCGGCTTCGACCGCGTCGTGATGCTGCTCGCGGGCGCGGGCAGCCTGCGCGACGTGATCGCGTTCCCGAAGACCACGGCCGCCCGGGCGCTGTTCGAGGGCGCGCCGGCGCCCGCCGGCCCGGCGGAGCTGGCCGCGCTCCACCTCGAGGTCAGGCGATGAGCGGCGACATCACCCGCCGCCTGTCGACCGAAGGCGTGGATCCCCTGGCGCTGGCCGGCGTGAACGACGGTAACCTGATCGCGCTGGCGAGGCGGCTCGGCGTGCGCGTGTCGCTGCGTGGCGACACGCTGACGCTGCAGGGCCCGCTCGGCGCGGTCGAGCGCGCCGCGCCGGTCGCGCAGGCGCTCGTGGACCTGGCGCGCATGGGCGAGACGCTGGAGGTCGCCGACGTGGACCGGGTAGTGGGCGAAGAGGCCGGGGGCACCCTGGGCAAGGCCCCGGATGAGGACTATCGGATCATCCTGCCCGGCCTGCGCCGAGTGATCCAACCCAAGACGGCGGGCCAGCGCGACTACCTCCGGGCGATCGTGCAGCACGACATCGTGATCGGTATCGGGCCGGCGGGCACGGGGAAGACCTACCTGGCGGTGGCGGCCGCGGTGGACGCGCTCGCCCGCAAGCGGGTGCGGCGCATCATCCTGGCGCGGCCGGCGGTCGAGGCGGGGGAGAGCCTCGGCTTCCTCCCCGGTGACGTGCAGGAGAAGGTGGACCCCTACCTGCGGCCGCTGTACGACGCGCTCGAGGACATGATGCCGCGCGACCGCGTGCAGAAGGCGATCGAGAGCCACACGATCGAGATCGCGCCGCTCGCGTACATGCGGGGCCGCACCCTGTCCGACGCCTTCGTGATCCTCGACGAGGCGCAGAACGCGACCGGGATGCAGATGAAGATGTTCCTGACCCGGCTGGGCGTGAACTCGCGCGCGGTGATCACGGGCGACAAGACGCAGATCGACCTCACGAACCGCGAGGACTCGGGGCTGTTGCAGGTCGAGCGGATCCTTCCGGGGATCGAGGGGATCGGCTTCTGCTACCTCGCGGACACGGACGTGGTGCGCCACCGGCTGGTGCGCGACATCATCCGCGCCTACGCGGAGGACGCCCGGGGCTAGCATGCGGCTCCCCACCAAGCGGCAGGTGCGCTACCACGGCAGCCGGTGGGCCTGGGTTGTCGGGCTGGCGGCGCTCGCCTACGTCGCTTTCCCTTCGAGCGCGAGCAACATCGCGCCGCTCCTGAAGCCGGGCGCGGTAGCGGAGCGCGACGTGATCGCGCCGTTCACCTTCCCGGTGAACAAGTCCGACGGGGAGCTCGCCCGCGAAGCCGAGGAGCTCGCGAGCACGGTCAAGCCGATCTACGAGTTTCAGCAGCGGGCGTTCGACAGCGCCACGATCGCGATGCACGCGTTCTTCACGACCGTCGAGAACGCCGCGGCCCAGGGCGGGCCGCAGGTCGTGCGGCGCGTGGCGCGCGACATGGGCGTCGCCCTCAGCCTTCCAGAAGCCACCTACCTCGCGAACGGCGCGAGGCGGCGCGCCCTGGAGCAGGCCCTCACGGACCTGTTCGACCGTACCCTCGGCGTGGGCGTCACCGCGCCGGGGGGGCTCCCCGTGGAGCAGGCGCCGGAGCTCGTGATCCGGCGGCGCGGCTTCGAAACGTCCGTGGCGCGCGACCAGGTGCTGTCGTACGCGCAGTATCTCGCGCGCGCGCGGGCCGCGCAGCCGGACAAAGGGTCGAGCGTCGGGGAGGCGGTGTACACGCGGGTCGCCGAGCGATTCTTCCGCCCCACGTTGGTGCCGAACACGCTCGAAACCGAGCGGCGGCGCGACGAGCTGCGGCGCAGCGTGGACCCGAGCAAGTACATCGTGCGGGCGGGCGACCGCATCGTGGGCGCGCACGAGGTGGTGACGAACGAGGCCCACGAGAAGCTCGCCGCGCTGCAGGCCGACCTGGTCCGGCGGGGTGCGGCGACGAGCCGGTCGGTCGGGGGGATGTTCGGCCCGATCCTCCGCGACTCCATGGTGTTGAGCATCTTCTGGGTGCTGCTGGTCTTCTACCGGCGCGAGACGTATCGCGAGCCGCGGCAGGTCGGTCTGATCGGCGGGGTGTTCGCCGTGGTGCTGCTCGAGGCCGCCACCGTCGCGCGGCTGGCCCCGCAGCACCCCGAGCTCATCGTGCTGCCGTTCATGGCGATGATCCTGACGGTGTTGTTCAACGGCCGCGTCTCCATGATCGCCGCCATGATCGTCGGATTGGTGGTCGGGCTCCAGCCGGTGTTCCACGACATCCCGGCGCTGTTCCTGTGCGTCGTGGGCGGGGTCACCGCCGCCCTGTCGGTCCGGTCCCTGCGGCGCCGCAGCAATCTCCTGGTGGCGGCGGCCCTGGTCGGCGCCAGCTACCTGCTCGGCGCCATCGCGCTGGGCATGGCCGCGAGCTGGACGTTGAGCGCGGTCGGCACGGTCGCGCTGCTGGGCACCGCGCAGGGGCTCGTGTCCGCGGGCCTCACCTACATGCTGCTCCCGGCCGCGGAGGGGTTGACCCGCATCACGACGGACATCACGCTGCTCGAGCTCTCCGACCCGAGCCGGCCGCTGTTGCGGCGCCTGTCGCTGGAGGCGCCCGGGACGTACGCGCACTCGGTGGCGATGGCGAACCTGGTCGAGGCGGCCTGCAACCGCATCGGAGCGAACGGCCTGCTGGGGCGCGTGGGGTGCTACTACCACGACGTCGGCAAGGTCCGAAACCCGCAGTACTTCGTCGAGAACCAGACGCACGGGAACAACCCGCACGACCGGCTTCAGGCCCGCCAGTCGGCCCAGATCATCAAGGCGCACGTGACCGACGGGCTGGCCCTCGCCCGGGAGGCCAGGCTGCCCGAAGCGGTCGCCGCGTTCATCCCGGAGCATCACGGCACCACCGAGATCACCTACTTCCTCGAGCGCGCCCGGAAGAGCGGCGACGGCGGGCCGGACCCCGCCGACTACCGGTACCCGGGGCCCAGGCCCCGCTCGACGGAGACGGCGATCTCGATGATCGCCGACTCGGTCGAGGCGGCGCTGCGCGTGATCGACGAGCTGACGCCGCAGAAGATCGAAGAGGTGATCGACCACATCGTGCGGACCAAGCTGAGCGCCGGGCAGCTCGACGAGGCGCCGATGACGCTCCAGCAGATGGAGCAGGTGAAGCAGGAGTTCGTGCGCATCATCGCGGGGATGTATCACAACCGCATCGACTACCCGGAGTCCAGCGGTGGCATCACGGCGACCTGGCAGCCGGCGGCGCACAAAGCCTGACCCGGCGGCGCGTCTCGCCCGGGTGGCGCGGCGGGTGCTCGCCTGGGAAGGCGCGGCGCGCGCGCGGGTCGAGCTCACGCTGCTCGACGGCCGGGCGATGCGCCGCCTCAACCGCCGCGCCACCGGGCGGCGCGGCCTGACGGACGTGATCGCGTTCACGCTGCCGCAGCCGGACGGGACCATGCTCGGCGACGTGTACCTCTGTCCGCAGGCGGCCGCGGCGTGGGTAGAGAGCGTGACCCGTCACACGTCTCACGTCGCACGAGTGCGCCGCCGGACAGCGGGCGACATGCGACGTGTAACGCGTGACGTGGAGGAGGAGCTCGTGCGGCTCGCGGTGCACGGCACGCTCCACCTGCTCGGCTACGACCACCCCGCCGGCCCGGGCCGTACCGGGTCCGCGATGTGGCGCCTGCAAGAGCGGTACGTGCGCCGCGTGCTGAACGGGCGCGGCGGATGATCACCGCCACGGCCGTGTTGCTGGGGGGCGCGCTGATCGCCGTCGCCGCCGCGCTCTGGGCGGGCTTCCTGGCCCTGAGTGAGGAGGCCGCCGTGGGCGAGGCGCTGCACACGCTGGGCGACGCGCCGCCCGCCACGATCCGCGGGCGCGTACCGCTGCACCGCGCGCTGCACGTCGCGCGCCTCGCCCTGCTCGTGCTCGGCGCGGTGGCCGGCGCGCACGTGCTCCACTGGTGGGCACGCGACTGGGCACAAGGATTGGGCGCGTTCGCCGCGGCGGGCGGGCTGCTGTTCGTCGTGGGCGACGCGTTGCCCCGGAGCGTCGCGCGCATCGCGCCCGAAGTGGCCGCCGCCGCCCTGCCGCTCGCCCGGCGCACGCTCGCGCCGTTCGGCCCGCTCCTCTGGCTGCTCGGCTGGATGGACAAGGGACTCCACGCCCTGGTGGGCGTGCCCCGACCGCTCGAGCCCGACCTCGGCGTCGCCCAGCGCGACATGCTGCTCGGCGTCTTCACCCTCGCCGATACCACGGTGGACGAGGTGATGACGCCGCGGCTCGATATGGTGACGGTGGACATCGCGGCTTCGAGCGACGAGGTCCTCGAGGCGTTCCGCCAGAGCGAGCACTCTCGCCTGCCGGTGCGCGACGGCACCCCGGACAACATCGTCGGCGTCGTATTCGCCAAGGACTTCGTCCCGCTCGTGATGGGCGTCGGGAGCGGGCCTGCCCGCTGGCAGGACCTCGTCCGGCCGGCGTCCTACGTCCCCGAGACGAAAACGCTGGACAGCCAGCTGCGCGACTTCCAGCGGGGGCCCGCGCACCTCGCCATCGTGGTGGACGAGTTCGGCGGGACGTCCGGGTTGATCACGCTCGAGGACATCCTGGAGGAGATCGTCGGCGAGATCCGCGATGAGCACGACGTCGAGACGCCGCCCGCCATCCGGCGGGAGGGCGACCGCTACCTGGTGGACGGGCGGGCCTCGCTCGAGGAGCTCTCCCAGGCGCTCGGGCGCACGTTCGCGCATCCCGACGTGTCCACGGTGGGCGGGCTCATCTATTCCGCGCTGGGCCGCGTGCCGCGCACCGGCGAAGAGCTGACCCTCGACGGCTTCCGCGTGGTGGTGGAGCGGGTGGACCGGCGGCGTGTGACCCGCGTGTGCTTCGAGCGGCAGCCGTGATCGTCTCGCTCGTCCTCCTCGTCCTGGGCGTCCTGCTCGCCGCGGCGGCGGCGGCGGTGGGTGTCGCGGCGGCCGCCGTCAGCCAGATCGAGCTCACGCGCTGGGTCTCCTACAGGCTGCGCGGCTCCGCAGCCGCCGCGGAGGTGCTCGAAAACCCGGGTCGTGTGCTCGCCACGGCGAACGCGCTCACCACGCTCGCGATCGTCAGCGCCGGGGGGGCCCTTCCCGCGCTGCTTGCCCAGGCGACGCCAACCTTCCTGGGCGTCTTCACCGTCGCCGTCGGGGTGCCGCTGCTCGTCAGCGCGGCCTACCTCGTGCCACGGGTCGTGGGGCGCCGCTGGGCCGAGCCCATCGTGGCGCGGGCCGTGCCATGGCTCGAGCGGCTGGCGCGCCCGCTCGCCCCGTTCATCCCGTTGCGCGACCCGTCGAAGCGCACCACGCTCGCCGCCGTGCTCACGAACACCGAGACGGCGGCTCTCGCCTCGGCCGACGAGCTGGCGGTGGTCTCGGGCGTGCTGGCATTCGCGGACCGGCCGGTGAAGGAGCTCATGACCCCGCGCACCTCGATCGTCGCGATCCCGGAAAACCTGCTCGCCGCCGAAGCGGCGCACGTCTGCATGCAGTCGCGCTACAGCCGGTACCCCGTGTATCGCGGCTCGCTCGACGAGGTCGTCGGCGTCGCCCACGCCTTCGACCTGCTCAAGCTGCAGCCGGACGCCCCGGTGCCCATGCGCCCCGCCCTCGTGGTGCCGGGTACGACCCGCGCGGCCGACCTGATGCTCGAGATGCAGCGCGGCCGCAGCCACCTCGCGGTCGTCCTCGACGAGTTCGGCGGCACCGCGGGCCTGGTCACCTTCGAGGACCTGCTGCGCGATCTCGTCTCCGAGATCTTCGAGCCCGAGGCCCAACCGCCCGGGGAGGCGGCCCCCCGGGTGCTGGAGCTCGAAGGGAGCGCCCCCGCCACCCGTCTCGAAGAGGTGTTCGGTGTGGCGTTCGGAAGCCGCGCCGCCGAGAGCGTGGGCGGGCTGCTCGTGCAGACGCTGGGGCGGATTCCCCGGGCCGGCGAGCGGCTCGTGCTGAAGGGGCTCGAGTTCGACGTCCTCGCCGCGACCGCGACCCGGGTCGAGCGGGTGGTCGCACGCCCGACCCCCGTCCGGACGCTCACGCTCGACCGGCCGGAGGAGAGCGCGTGACCGGGCGGCGCCGGCTGCGTCGCTACTTCTTCACCGGGCTCGTCGTGCTGGCGCCGGTGGGCGTCACGGCGGCCGTTCTCGTCTGGCTGTTCAAGGCCCTGGACGCGATCCTCGGCCGCTCGCTGCAGCAGCTCCTGGGGATCCACATACCCGGCCTCGGCCTCGTGCTGCTGCTGCTCACCGTGCTCGCCATCGGCTGGCTCGCCCACTATGCCGTCGGGCGCCAGCTCATCGGGTGGTGGAACAGCCTGCTCGGGCGCTTCCCGGTCACCGCGCGGATCTACAACGCGGCGAGCCAGATCGTGCAGGCGGTCATCGGCGGCAACCGGCGGGTGTTCCTGCGCACGGTCCTCATCGAGTTTCCCACGCCGGGGAGTCACGCGATTGGCTGGGTGACCGCGGAGGACAACCCGTTCGCCGAGGCGATCCTGGGCGAGCCGTGCGTCAACGTGTTCGTCGCCACCACGCCGAATCCCACCTCCGGCTTCCTGCTCATCGTGCCGAAGGCCCGGACCAAGCCGGTGGACCTGTCCATCGAGGCCGGGATGAAGCTCGTGATCTCGGCGGGCGCGCTGCTCCCGAGCGGCACGCGCGAGCCGCAGGCCGGCCTCGACCTCTCGACCCTGCTCACGAGGACCGGCCAGTGAAGCGTCCCGGCGGGCAGCCCGACGAGCTGAAGCGCCTCGCGGAGCAGGAAGACCTGCGCCCCTTCATCGAGCGGGTCGCCGAGCTCCACCCGTCCGACGTGGCCGACGTGCTCGCGACGCTGGAGGAGCCGGCGCGCGCCCGTGCCCTGGCGGAGCTGCCGCTCGAGATGGCGTCGAAGGCCCTCGCGGAGCTGGAAGGGCGGGGCCAGCACGCGGAGGAGCTGCTTCGGGCCGTCGGCCCCGGCTACGCGGCCGAGCTCGTCGAAGAGATGCCGTCGGACGACGCCGCCGCGATCATCCGCGAGCTGCCGCCCGAGGAGCGGGAGGCGGTGCTCTCGGCGGTGGAGGATCGCGCCGAGGTCGAGCAGGTCCTCCGGTACCCGGAGGATTCGGCCGGCGGGCTGATGTCCACCGAGGTGGTGGCCGTCAGCGAGAGCGCGTCGCTGGCCGAGGCGATCGCGGAGATTCGCCGCCAGTGCGCCGAGGACGACCAGCTGTACCAGGTCTATGCGGTGGACGGCGGCCGCCGGCTGACCGGCGTCGTGCCGACCGCGCGGCTGATCGTGTCCGCGCCGGCGCGCCGGGTGCGCGAGGTGATGGAGCCGGTGCCGGCCGCGGCGCGCCCCGAGCTCGATCAGGAGCAAGTCGCGCGGCTGATGGCGCGCTACAACCTCGCGGCCCTCCCGGTGGTGGACGAGGGCGGGCGCCTGCTCGGCCGGGTCACCTTCGACGACGTGATCGATGTGGTGGAAGCGGAGATGACCGAGGACCTCCTGAAGTTCGCCTCCGTGAGCCCTGCGGAAGACCTCGCCGCCCCGTGGAGCACCGCGGTGAAGCGCCGCCTGCCGTGGCTGGGGGTCAATCTGCTGACCGCCTTTCTCGCGGGCGCGGTCGTGTATCTCTTTCAAGGCACCATCACCCGCGTCGTGACGCTCGCGGTGTGGATGCCGGTCATCGCGGGGATGGGGGGCAACGCGGGCACGCAGGCGCTCGCGGTCACCGTGCGCCGGCTGGCGCTGAGGCAGCTGCCGCGGAGCCGCGCGCTCGAGGTGATCGGCAAGGAGATCCTGGTCGGCACGGTGAACGGGATCGCGAACGGCGTCGTGGTCGGGCTCGTCGCGACGGCCATGGGCGAGGGGTGGCGGCTCGGGCTCGTGGTGCTGCTGGCGATGTGGGGCAACCTGGCGGTGGCGGGGTTCGCGGGGGCGCTCATCCCGATCGTGCTCGAGCGGCTGGGGATCGATCCCGCCATCGCGTCGTCGATCTTCGTGACGACCTTCACGGACGTCTGTGGCTTCCTGCTGCTCCTGGGACTGGGGACGTGGCTCCTCTTCTAGTTACCTTTGAATGACCATCGAGCGGATCCTCGAGGGGCTGGACCGCCGCCAGCCGGCGGCGCTGGCCCGCGCCATCAGCCTCGTCGAGAACCAGCGCGACGGGTTCGAGCGGGTGCTGTCGTATGTGCACGCGCGGCTGGGGCGCGGCGGGACCCGCCGCATCGGCATCACCGGGCCGCCCGGCGCGGGAAAGAGCACGCTCACCGAGCGGCTGATCCTGCACTTCCGGGGGCGCGGGCTCGAGGTGGGGGTGATCGCGGTCGACCCCACCAGCCCGTTCACGGGCGGCGCGCTGCTCGGCGACCGGATCCGGATGGAGTCGGCGAGCCTCGACACAAGCGTCTTCATCCGGTCGATGGCGACGCGGGGCGCGCACGGCGGGCTCGCCACGACGACCGCGGAGGTGGCGGACCTGCTCGAGGCGTTCGGGTACGAGCGGATCCTGGTGGAGACGGTCGGCGTCGGCCAGACGGAACTCGACATCGCGCGCAGCGCCGAGACGACCGTGCTGGTGCTCGTGCCCGAATCCGGGGACGGCATCCAGACCCTCAAGGCCGGCGTCATGGAGATCGCCGACCTGTACGTGATCAACAAGAGCGACCGTCCGGGGGCTGACAAGTTGCGCCAGGAAGTCGAGGTGATGCTCGGGATCCGGCGGGGGAA
>DASPXO010000065.1:0-43672 GCA_035637235.1 Gemmatimonadales bacterium
ACGGGAAGCGCGCGCCGCGTCGAATACGTCGCGCCGGAAGAGTTCTCCGGGCAGGAGCCTGGTCCGCTTGCGGACCAATACGCGCTCGCGCTGCTCTTTTACGAGTGCCTCACCGGGAACGTCCCGTTCTACGGGGAGACCGCCCGGGCGAGCGGAGAGCGGCCATGGACGGAGCCGCCGCCACTCGCCGACCTCCGGCCCGGCCTGGACGACCATGTTTCGCTGGCGGTCGAGCGTGCCCTGAGCAGGGCGCCGGAGCGGCGCTTCGCGAGCATCCCGGATTTCGTCGCGGCGTTGGGCGCGGCGGCTCCCATCCGGTCGGCCCCGCTGGCCCGGCCGGCCGCGCCAGATCCGCAAGCCTCGCCGGTCCCGGCCGCCCGGCCGCCCCTTCCCATCCTGGGGCTGGACACCCTTGCCGCAGCCCCGGACGTGCCCGTTTTCCGTACACCGCGCTGGATTGCGCTCGGTGCGCTGGCGCTGGCGGTGCTCGGTGCGGTCGGGGCCGTGGTGGTGTTGGGCTCTGGGCGGCGGACCCAGCAGCTGCCCGCGCCGAGTCCGGCGCCCGTTGCGCCGATCCCGGCACCCGCCACGGCGACCCCGGCACCCGTCACGCCGAGCCAGGTAGCGGTCGCGCTCAGGCCGCCGGAGTCGGCCGCGGTTCGTCCGGAATCGACCGTGGACCTGTCCCGGCCCGCTGCGGCGCCGCGCGCGCCGCGCGCGAAGGCGCGAGTCCCGGTCGTCCGTCCACGGCGGCCGGCGAGCGCGCAGCAGCCCGGACGCCTGTTCATCAACGCGACCCCGTGGGGGCGGGTGTACCTCGACGGCACGGTCATCGGGAACACCCCCCAAGCGGCCTTGCCCGTTGCGCCGGGCTCGCACCGCGTGCGCGTGGTGCGGGACGGGTTCCGGTCGTTTGAGACCACGATCCGGATCGCGCCCGGGCAGGAGCTGCGACTCACGGACATCGTGCTCGGGGAGCTGAAGCCGTGAAGCAGCATGTCGCGTGGTTGGGTTTGCTCGCCGGCGTGCTGGCCGTGGGGGCGCCCGCGCTGCGCGCCCAGTCGTCGGGCGACTCGCTCGCCACCGCGATCCGCGCCTACCGGAACCTCGAGTTCGAGGCCGCGGCCCGGTTACTGCGACGCGAGGTCACGCGGCTCAGCGCTAGGAGGGCGCCGGACACGACGGTCACCCGGGCCCTCGTCTATCTCGGCGCCGCCGATCTTTTCCGGGGGCAGCGCGACTCCGCCGCCGCCGTGTTCCGGCGCCTGCTCATCCTCGATCCGGGATTTCGGCCGAGCGGGCTGATCTTCCCGCCCGAGGTCACGGCGGCGTTCGAGGGCGTACGCCGGGAGACGAGGAGCGTGGTGATTGCCGCGCCGCGGGACACTGTGATCATCCTCGGCGGCGGATCCTTCGCGGCCAGGCTCCTCGCCACCTCGTTCCACACGGTCGAAGTGACGCTCCGCTACGAAGACGGCTTCCCGTTCCGCTCCCTGTACTACGGGCCGATCGCCGACAGCCTGAGCGTGACGTGGGACGGTCTGGACCCGACGGGAAACCCGCCGGCCGTCGAGCGGCTGCTGCTGCGCGTCGCGTCCCACTCCCCCACGGGTGAGCTGGTCGGGGTCCAGCAGCTCCCGCTCCAGGTCCGCGTGGTCCGGGCCGACACGCTGCCGTGGCCGACCCAGCCCGCCGACTCACAGTTCCTGCCGGAGCGATCCGGGAGCGGGCCGGCGAAGCGCGCGCTCACGGGCGGGCTGCTGCTCTCGGCCGCGGTGGTGTCGCTCCCCACGATCGTCGGAGGGACGGAGACCTCGAGCGGGCCCCGCCTCGCCGTGGCGGGATCGGTCGGGCTCGCCGGCCTGGTGGGATACTTCCTGCACCGACCGGGTCGGCCGCTGGAGGCGAATATCCGGGCGAACCACGCGGTGCGGGAGACGTGGCAGCAGCGCCTGGCGACCGTCCAGGCCGACAACACCCGGCGGGTGGGCGACGTCCGCCTCGCGATCCGCGCCGGTGAGCCGACCTCGCTCCAGCCTCGCCGCCCATGAAGCCCTCGCTCGTGTTCCTGGTCCTCGGCGCAACGGTGGGCCCGCTCGCGGCGCAGACGCGCGTCACCCTCGGAGCGTCGGTCGTCTCCGTGCGGGTGCGCAATGAGCTGCCGGTCGGCGGCGGTGCGCTGAGCGGAGTCGCATTCGGCGGAGAAGGGACGCTGTCCGTGGGCCGCTGGCTGCTGGCCGTCACCTACCACCAGGGGACGGTGCATCCGGACAGCGGCAGCACGCCGGCTCGCGACCTCGTCGAGGGAGGCGCGGCAATCGGCTTTCGTCCCTTGGGCTGGCTCACGCTCGAAGCGGGGCCGCGCGGCCGCACGTACGTCTTCACCTCCGGGACGCAGCGCTGGCTGTTCTGGGAGCTGCGGGCCCGCGCCGAGGAGACCTTCATCGGGTCGGGCGTGAAAGGCTACGCGGAGCTGTGGCGGGCGGCGTCCGGGAACGTGAGCGTGCCGGAGCCGCTCGATCACGCCCAGGGTGGCGAGGCCGGGATGACGGTTCGGGTATCGCGAATGCTCGAGGCTCGCGTGGCGTATCGGATCGATCATGCCGTGCTGGGCGGCGGCTCCCGCCGCGAAACCGTGGACGGGATCGTCGTCGGCGTGGGGCTGGCGCGACGCTGAGGGGCGATCGCTTGTACGGGGTTCGGGCCGCTGGCATATTCCCACCCCGTGAGCGGGCCCTTAGCTCAGCGGTTAGAGCAGCGGACTCATAATCCGTCGGTCCCAGGTTCAAATCCTGGAGGGCCCATGAGGGGCTGTCAGGGGGTGAGGACGGTCTTCATCCGACCAGTTCCGCGAGTCGGTCGGGATGCTCGAACAGATCCCGGCCGAGTCTCACGCGATAGCTCCGCGCCTGGCGTGCCAGGACCGTGAGCAGCTCGAGGTGCTCGCGCGCCCGCTCGGGCTCCAGGAGCACCCAGGCCGACCAGCGGATCAACTCGGCCAGCCCCTCTCGTCGCCCCAGCCGCTCCACCTGCGTCGTCTCGGACCCGTTCACCACGGAGGTGAACAGGATCACCTCGGGATCCACGCGCGGAATCCACCGGCCGCCCAGGTCTTCCGGCCAGTACCCCACCTTGCGCCGCTCGGGCAGCAGCACACCGCCGGCGCGGCGGAGCAGATTGCGCTCGCCCGGTCGCAGCGCGATCGGCGCGTGGAACGCCATGACCGTAACCCGCTCGGCCTCCGCTGCGAGGAATGCCACATCATCCGTCCCGACCCCCCAGCCGCGCGAGGCCAAGAGCGCCGCCGTGGTGGACTTGCCGCCTTGGGAGCAGCCGGCGATCAGCCAGCCCCGCTGGCGCGGGTCGACGGCCGTCGCGGCGTGGATGTGATGCCACCCGACGCGGCGCAGCACGTACACGAGCACGGCCAGTAGGAAGGTTCGCAGGCACTCGTCGAGCCGCGCCACGGCCTCCGGGGAGAGGGTCACGCGCGCGGTTGCCGCGCCCGGCGGCAGCTCCGCCACGGCCGGCGCCGCTTCCCACGAGATGCGCACCACGCCCTCGGGCGCACCGGCGCGGACCAGCACCCCCGGCTGCTCGAACGGCAGCCGCGCATCACGCCCGACATCCGGCTTGCCGACCTTAATGTCGAGTGCGATGTGCGAGGGCGGCTCGAGACGCCCGCCGGCGAGCCAGGCCCTGACGGCGGCCCCCACGTCGGGGTCGTCGCTGGCGACGGAGATGACTGGTGGATCCGTTCTGGCGCGCGTCACCGGTCACCGAACCGCAGGCGGCGTCAGTGCCCGCGTCCTCTCGTTCATCCCGGCCTCCTGAAGACCGCCGCCCGCTATTCCCGCAAGATCGACGCCCGGTGCCGATCCTCACGGCAGGCGCCGTATGACATTGCGGGCGGCGGCGTTCGCGCATCGGACGGGTCGCGGGATCGCCTCGCGATGTTGCCGGCGCGTTACAGAGATGCCGAACCCGTGGTACCGGTGATTGCGGTTCGAGATGGCCTTCGTTACGCTACACCACGAACGTCGGGTGGCTAGCTCAGCTGGTTAGAGCGCCGGTCTCACATACCGGAGGTCACAGGTTCGAGTCCTGTGCCGCCCATGCCTGACAATTGCGGATTGGCGATTGCGGATTGCGGATTGGACTCCCACGGCCTTACAATCCGCAATCCGAAATCCGCAATCCGCAATTAGAGCAGTCCAATCCGCAATCCACAATCCGCAATCCGCAATTAAAGCAGCCCCTCCCTCCTGAGCTTCCCCAGCTGGTCGTAGCGCGTCTCGTGCGCCGCGAGCACTTCGGCGGGCGACACGGTCGCGACGCCCGACTTGCCGACCTCGATCCCCGCCGCGTAGTTCGCCACGTGCGCCGCCTCGCGCACCGATGCCCCGGCGGCGAGCGCCGTCCCCACCCACGCCGTCACCGTGTCCCCCGCCCCTGAGACGTCGAACACCTCGCGGGCCATCGCGGGGATGCGGTTGATCCGCCGGTCCTTGGTGACGAGCACCATCCCCTCGGCGCCGAGGGTGAGCAGCAGGTTGTCGACGCCCAGCTTGTCGAGCGACGCGGGAAGCGCCTCGGGGTAGTCGAGGTCGAGCGCCGCGCCCATCGCCTGCTCCAGCTCCCGGCGGTTGGGCTTGAACACGGTCGCGCCGCGGTAGGCGAAGAAGTTCTTGAACTTGGGGTCGACCACGACCGGGACGCCGCGCTGCTTGGCCAGCATCAGCGCACGCTCGATCACGGCCGGCGTGAGCGCGCCCTTGTTGTAGTCTTCGATCAGGAGCGCGTCCGCGTCCACCATGGCGCGGTCGAGCTCGGCCAGGAGCAGCTCTTCCGCGCGCCTCGGGATGGGCCCCTCGACTTCCTCGTCGATCCGCACCAGCTGCTGGCCGCGCGCCGTCACCCGCGTCTTCGAGGTGGTGGGGCGCGCCGCCGCGACCACGATGTGGCGGTCGGAGAGCCGGCTCTGCGCCAGCTCCGCCCGGAACGAGTCCCCGCGCGCGTCGTCGCCGATCACCGCCACGAGCCGGCACTCGGCCCCGCTCGCCGCGACGTTGGCGGCCACGTTGGCGGCGCCGCCCAGCGCGGAGCGCCGCGTATGCACCGCCACGACGGGCACCGGCGCCTCGGGCGAGATGCGCTCGGCCTCGCCCGCCAGATAGATGTCGAGCATCGCGTCGCCCACGACGACGATCCGCCGCTCGGCCATCTTGGCGAAGAGGGACTGGAGATAGTCGCGGGTGGGGCGGGCGTCGGGGGAGGGAGTGGTCACGGCAAGGTTCCCTCGAAGTGGAAGCGATAACTCAACGACACGCTCCCGACCCAGCGCGTGTCGCGCGCGCCGCTCACGTGCCCGGCGTTGCGGGTGAAGTGGACGCCGCCGTTGCCGGCGAGGCCCCAGGCGCCGCGCTGCCAGCTCGCGCCGAGGGCGAGGCGTGCCGTGCGCTCGACCACGCCGGACAGGATGCTGGGCGTCGCGCCGTAGGCCGACGGGGGCGGATACGGCAGCCGGAAATCACCCTCCCCCTGGCGCACCAGCGTCGCTTCGGGCGAGAGCAGCAGTCCGGCCGCGGGGAGCACGCTCGCGCTCAGCGTCAGCTGGTCGTAGTCGCTGAAGCTCCGCCCCAGGCCCACGAAGCGGCGCTCGACCGTCTCGGCGGGGTTGGAGGTGCGGTACGTGAGGTTCGCGACCCGCGTGTACCAGGCGGTCCAGCCGATGCCACGCACTGCGCCTCGCGCGCCCAGCGTCAGCCCGTACGACGGCGGCTCACTGTCCGACTGGCTCTTGCGGTCGATCTGGACGTCGTCGATGAGCAGCTGCCCGAACAGGCTCACGCCGCCGAGCCGCGACTCGAAGTCCGCGCCCAGGAGGCTGTTCACCTGCACGTTCTGGTCGTACTCGACGAGCAGGCCAAGGTTGAGGATGTTGGCGAGCCACGGCTCGAAGGTGCGCCCCGGGCCGGCTGCCACGTTGCCCTCCCATAGCCCCAGCGTCGTGCGGCCGCCGGGCCGCGCCAGCAGGCGGTGCACGATGAGGTAGCGGTGATTGACCGTGCCGCTCGTGTCGGGGAGATCGTCGAGCTGGGTGAGCAGGGCCTGCAGCTGGATGCGCGCGGTGCCGAGGGTGAGCGCCAGGTGATCGTAGCTGTAGGGGCCGGGCGAGAGGATGAGTCCGGGAAGCGCGGGCGGCCCCCAATTCCGGCCGAGGGAGCCGAAGCAGATCTCCCCAAACGACCAGCGGGCGTCGAGGTACGCATCCCCGTTGCGACCGGCGATGAAGCGGTCCTTCTTCCCGAAGTAATCCGGGTCGTACTTGAGCCGCGTGTCGAAGTAGGGATGCGTCACCGCGACCAAGGGGCCGAGTCGCAGCTGGAGCGCGAGACCGCCGGTCGCGAAGGCGCGGCTCGCGCCCTTCGGCCTGGGCGGTGTGCCGCGGCCGATTTCGAGCGGGTCGCGCAGCGCGTGCGTCGCCACGGCGGCGCCCGCGTCTCCCGCCAGGTAGTAGCGCGGGGCGCCGTTCCCCCGCTCGAGCTCCGCGAGCAGCCGTCGAACCGTGGCGCGCACGCTCGCCGTTGCGGCCGTTGTGTCCACCGCGCGCAGGGCCCGAACCAGGTCGGCCTCGCGGATCGGCCGCGTCAGCGGTGCCGGATCGGCGATCACTCCGGTCGCGATCAGATGCTCGACGTACGGCGTCGCCCAGTGCCCGAGCGGCAGGTACGGGGACGGCTCCTGCGCGGCGAGTATAGCCCCGCCCGTGAGGGCGGGGCGACCCGTGATGGCGGCAACCATAGCCCCGCCCGTCAGGGCGGGGCTCCCCGCGAGGAGGGCACCCGTGAGGAGGCCGCCCGTCAGGACGGCGTCGCCCATGAGGGCGGGGATCCGCGTCAGGGCGGGGCGCGCGAGCGCCCACGTCGCGAGGGCCAGCGCGACCGGTCGCATGGAGCGCGCAATTTGGGTGCGCCAGTCGCCAGGTCGCAAGCCGCGCGTCCGGCACTTGGAACCTGGCCCCGGCCGGTCTATTCTTGCCGTCCAGATGTCTCCCCTGTTGGTCCTCATCCTGGCCGTCCTGGCCACGACCTATGCCGGCCCGATCGTGCGCTTGGCGACGGCGCCGGCGGTCGCGATCGCGTTCTGGCGGCTGGCGCTCGTGCTGCCGGTGACGTTCGGGCTCGCGACGCGCGAGCGGCAGGGGCGGGAAGCGCGCGCCGCGTTTCCGCTGATGGCGCTCGCGGGGCTGCTGCTCGCGCTGCATTTCTGGACCTGGATCGCGTCGCTCCGCTTCACGACGGTGGCGAGCTCGGTGGTGCTGGTGTCGCTGAAGCCGATCTTCGCCTGGGGCATCGCCGCGCTGTGGCTGGGGGAGCATCCGGGCCGCACCGAGCGCTGGGGGATCGTGGTCGCCGTGCTCGGCGCGACGCTGATCGGCCTGGGTGACGCACGGCTCTCGCGGGGAGCGCTGGGGGGCGACGCGCTGGCGCTCGCCGGGGCGCTCACCGGCGCCGCCTACTACGTGATCGGGCGGCGGGTGCGCCGGACGGTGGGCGTGTGGAGCTACGCGTCCGCCGTGTACGCGGTGGCGGCGGTGACGCTCGGCTGCGTCGCGGGGATGCGCGCGGCGCCGCTCACCGGCTTCGGGGGACGCGACTGGGCCGTGTTCGGGGCCATGGCCGCAGGCCCGATGCTGGTCGGTCACACGGGGATGAACTACGCGCTGCGGCGCTACCGGGCCACCACGGTGAACGTCGCGGCGCTGGGAGAGCCGGTGGGGGCGGCAATCATCGCATGGCTGGTGCCTGCCATTCACGAGGTTCCCCCGCCGGCCGCGGTGATCGGCGGCAGCCTGGTGCTCCTGGGCATCGGGCTGTCGCTGCGGAACGACCGGGAGCGCGGCGATGCGCGTTGAACAGCTCCGCGGCTCGATCGTCGAAGCCCGGCACCGCGTGCACGCGGCCGTGGTGGATGCGGCGGGCCGGCTCGAGGCCGGCGTGGGAGACGCCGAGCTCGTCACCTACTGGCGCTCGGCCGCGAAGCCGTTCCAGGCGCTGCCGCTCCTCGAGGACGGCGTGGTGGAGCGGTTCGCCCTCACGACCCAGGACCTGGCACTCTGCTGCGGGTCGCACTCGAGCGAACCGGGTCAGGTGGCGCTGGTGCGGGACCTCCTCGCGAAGATCGGCTGCGGCGAGCGGGACCTGTTGTGCGGGCCTCACGTCCCGCTCTCCGAGCACGTGGCGCAGGACTACCAGACGCGCGGCGTGCACCTGACGCCCGTGTATTCGAACTGCTCCGGCAAGCACGCGGGGATGCTCGCCCTCGCGCGCCATCACGGGTGGCCGACGGAGTTCTACACCCGCCTCGAGCACCCGGTGCAGCAACGCTGCCTGGACGCCGTAAGCCGATGGACGGACGTGCCGGCGAGCGAGATCCGGACGGCGGTGGACGGCTGCGGCGTCCCGTGCTACGGACTGCCGCTGCGCCACATGGCGCTGGCGTACGCGAGACTCGGGAATGCGGAGTTCGGAATGCGGAATGCGGAAGTTCCCCGGGAGCCCCGTGACGCGAGCGACCTCACCCAGCAGTTCCGCATTCCGCATTCATCATTCCGCATTGTAGAGTGCATGCTGCGCCATCCGGACCTCATCGCCGGCGAGGGCCGCCCCTGCACCGTCATGATGCAAGCGCATCCGGGTCGCGTGATCGCCAAGGTCGGGGCGGAGGGCGTCTACTGCGCGCTGCTCACGCAGGAAGGACTGGGCGTGGCGCTCAAAATCGAGGACGGCCACGGCGTGGCCGCCGCGCTCGCGCTGGCCGCCGTGCTCCAGGAGTTGGGCTTGCGGCCGTGCCCCGCCTCGCTCGTCGCACGGCCCAACGTGAACACGCGCGGTGAGACCGTGGGCGAGTTGCGCGTAAATGGGGGACTGGAGAAATGAAATGATGAAGGACGGCGAGCGAGGGGGTGGTAGTATGAGCGACCGCGGGTCACCCGGGGGCGACGCCCCGCAGTCTCTCGATCCCCCGACGGCGGCGCTCGTCCGGGTGGCAGCCGCCCTCGCCGAGGGGAAGATCGCCGTGCTCAGGGAGCGACTGGTGGCGGCGCGGGGTGCCGGCGTGTCCGACCGCTGGATCGAAGAGCTGCTGCTGCAGAGCCTGCTCGTCGTGGGGTATCCGCTCACGCTCGTTGCGTTCGGCGTGTGGCGCGAGGTCGCGGGGCCGCTGGCCGGGCCGGGGGAGGGGGACGGCGCGGCGGAGCAGCTTGCGCGCGAAGACCGGGCGTCGTGGGCGAAGCGCGGCGCGGCGGTGTGCGCCGCGGTGTATGGACGCGCCTACCACAAGCTGCTCCTCAACCTGCGGTCGCTGCATGCGGCGCTGGAGGAGCTGGTGCTGGTGGACGCCTACGGCAAGGTGATCGGCCGGCCGGGGCTCGACCTCAAGCGGCGCGAGCTCTGCACGGTTGCCGCGGTCGCCGTCCTCGGTACGGCACGGCAGCTGCACTCGCATCTGCGCGGCGCGCTCAACACGGGCGCGACACCCGCGGAGGTCGACGCGGTGCTCGAGCTGATCGACGCCGACCTGGACCCGGAGCATCGCCGGCGCGCGCGGGAGCAGTGGGAGGATGTGAAGGAGCGGAGACTCTGAATGCGGAATGCGGAGTGCGGAGTGCGGAATGGAAAGGTGAGGTCGTGCCGCAGGCCGACTTGAAGGCTCGTACTCGGGCATTTGCGTTGGCGATCATCCAGCTCGTGGAGGATCTCCCCCGAGGTCGCAGTGCCGATGTGATTGGCACGCAGTTGCTTCGCGCCGGGACCTCGGTTGGCGCCAACTACCGCGCCGCATGCCGAGCGCGGTCGCGGAAGGAGTTCGTTTCCAAGATGGGCATCGTCGAGGAAGAGGCGGACGAGTCACAGTTCTGGCTCGATCTCGTGGTGGAGCGCGGCCTCGGCGACGTTGAGCGTGTAGCCGCGCTGAGAGACGAGGCCTGCCAGCTAGTGGCAATCGCGGTGTCGTCGATCCGTACCGCGCGCCGGACTCCCCGGTCGATTCCGCATTCCGCGTTTCGCGTTCCGCATTCCACGTTCGGCGTTCCGCGTTCGCCCTGATGTTCATCGACCGCGCCGTGGTCCACGTCGTGGGCGGCCCGGGCGGGGCGGGCGCCTGCAGCTTCCGCCGCGAGAAGTACGTCCCCAAGGGCGGACCCGACGGCGGCGATGGGGGGCCCGGGGGCTCGGTCTTCGTGCGCGCCGACCCGAACCTCGCCACGCTGCTCGACTACCGCTACCGCACCCACTGGAAGGCGGAGCGGGGCCAGCACGGCAAGGGCAAGAACATGACGGGCAAAACCGGGGCCGATCTGTATCTGCCGGTGCCCCCCGGCACGGAGGTGCACGACGCGGACGCGGGCGTGCTGATCGCGGAGGTCCTCCACCCCGGCGACACGCTGCTCGTCGCGAAGGGGGGTCGTGGCGGGCGCGGCAATGCGCGGTTCGCCACGCCGACGCACCAGAGCCCCCGGGAGTGGGAGCCGGGCGAGTACGGCGAGGAGCGCAAACTCGAGCTCGTGCTGAAGCTCATCGCCGAGGTGGGGCTCTTGGGCGAGCCGAACGCGGGGAAGAGCACCCTCCTGTCGGTCGTCTCGGCGGCCCGGCCCAAGATCGCGGACTATCCCTTCACGACCCTCGAGCCGCACCTCGGGGTCGTCGGGCTCTCCGACGGGCGCTCGTTCGTCGCCGCGGACATCCCGGGGATCATCGCGGGAGCGCACGTCGGCAAGGGGCTGGGCCTGCGGTTCCTCCAGCACGTGGAGCGGACGCGCCTCGTGGCGGTGCTCGTGCCCGTGGACAGCCCCGACCCGCAGGCGACCTACGAGCTGCTGCGTCGCGAAGCGGCGCTCTACTCGGCGGAGCTCGCGGAGAAGCCGCATGTCGTCGTGCTTACGAAGGCGGACCTCCTGACACCCGACACGCGGCACCCTGCGATTCGGACGCAGGCCGGCGCACCGGTGGTCGCCATCTCGGCCGTCACCGGCGCCGGGGTGCCGGAGCTGCTCGAGACCCTGTGGCAGTCGCTGCGGGCCGGAGCCGCGACGAGTCCCGTTCCAACGCCTTCGGCAGGACCGCCGCAGAACTCCCGGTGAAGGCAGCGAGTTGGAACGGGACGAGGTAGCGGCCTACCTCACGCTGGCGCAGCTGCCGGGGATCGGACCCGCGCGGCTGCGCACGCTCGTGGCCGCGTTCCAGAGCGCGCAGGCCGCGCTCGTCGCGCCTCACGGCGCCATCGCGGCCCTGCCGGGGTTCAACCGGGCCGGCGCCACCGGCGTGCGGTCCTGCTCGCTCGAGAAGGGGCGCGGCCTGCTGGACCAGCTGGCCCGCCTCGGCGCGACCGTGCTGCTGCCCGACGACGACGCCTTCCCACCGCTGTTGCGCGAGATCCCCGAGCCGCCCGCGTGGCTGTACGCGTGGGGCGACGTGGCTCTCCTCAAACGCGCGGCGGTCGGCATCGTGGGCAGCCGGAACCACACCGCCTACGGCGCCGAGGCGGCGCGAATCCTCGCTGCGGGCGTGGTGGGGCCGGGCGTGGTGGTCGTGAGCGGGATGGCGCGGGGGATCGACGCCATCGCGCATGCCGCCGCGTTGGACGCGGGCGGCGCGTCCGTCGGCGTGCTGGGCAACGGGTTCGGGGTGATCTACCCCAGCGCCAACCGGCCGCTGTACGAGCGGATGATCGCGCACGGCTGCCTCATCACCGAGCTGGCGCCGGGCGAGCGCCCGCACGCCGGCGCGTTCCCGCGGCGTAACCGGCTGATCTCGGGCCTCGCCGGCGTCACGGTCGTGGTCGAGGCCGCGCCCGGCTCGGGCGCCCTCATCACCGCCGACTGCGCGCTCGACCAGGGGCGCGCCGTGCTAGCCGTTCCCGGTCCGATCACCAGTCCCACCTCGCTCGGCTGCAACCGCTTGATCCAGCAGGGGGCGAAACCCGCACTCGGCCCCGGGGACATCCTGGAGGAGCTGGGGCTGCCGGGCGCGGCTGACCCCGGGCCGGCGGGCCGGGGAAACCCTCAACCGGTTGAAGGCCGCGTCGTTTCCAGGGCGCCGCCCCGCGGCCAGCCGCCCGACTTGAGCGACCTGCAGCGCACGCTGTGGGATGAGTTGCAGACGGAGTCGAGGCACGTGGACGCGCTGGTCGCCGCGGCGGGGACGCAGACGGGCGCGGTGCTGACAGCGCTGACGGAGATGGAGCTCAGGGGATTGGTGCGGCAACAGCCGGGGATGCGGTTTGGGTTGGCGTAGGCGGGCGTGGCCCCAGACCCCGGGGCGGGGGCGCGGGGTTCACTCAACGCCTGTTTACTGGTGCTAATCCAGTGCGCGCCTCCGCGCGGCTGACCCCGGGCCGGCGGCCCGGGGTCAACTCAAGACCCCTCGCTGGCCTGCTCTGCGGCGCTCATCCAGGCGGCTGACCCCGGGCCGGTGGCCCGGGGTCAACTCAACACCCATTACCTTATTGAGGTGGTCCGCCACCTCTACCTCCACATCCCGTTCTGCCGCCGCCGCTGCTCCTACTGCGACTTCTCGATTGCCGTGCGGAAGCGGATCCCCGCGTCGGAATACGTGGACGCCGTGCTCCGGGAGCTGGCGCTCATCCGCGCGGCTGACCCCGGGCCGGCGGCCCGGGGTCTCGGGGACCCCGGCTTCGGGAACGAGGCTTCACTCGAGACTCGCTATCGCGCGGCTGACCCCGGGCCGGCGGCCCGGGGTCTCGGGAACCTCGGTTCCGAGAACGCGGCCCCACTCGAGACCCTCTACCTCGGCGGCGGCACGCCGTCGCTGCTGCCGCCCGACGCGGTTGGGAGACTGCTCACGTCTCTGCGCGACGCCTTTGGCGTGACGTCTACGCGTGACGATGTCGAAGTGACCATCGAGGCCAATCCCGAAGACGTGACGCCGGGCAGCGCGCGCGCCTGGCGCGCGGCGGGCATCAACCGCGCATCCCTCGGCGTCCAGTCGTTCGACGACCGCGTCCTGAAGTGGATGCACCGCCGCCATGATGCCGGCAGCATCCGGGAAGCGGTGCGCGTGCTGCGCGAGGCAGGGATCGACAACATCTCCTGCGATCTTATTTTCGCGCTGCCGGCGGAGCTGGGACGCGACTGGTCCCGCGACCTCGACTCGGCCGTTGCCCTCGCCCCGCTCCACCTTTCGCTGTACGGTCTCACCGTCGAACCGCGCACGCCCCTCGCCCGCTGGATCTCGCGCGGCGCGTGCGCCGCGCCGGACGACGAGCGCTACGCCGACCAGTACCTGGTCGCGCACGAGCGGCTCGCCGCGGCGGGCTACCGGTTCTACGAAGTGTCGAACGCGTGCCGCGACGGCTTCCGCTCACGTCACAACTGCGCGTACTGGTCCGGCCGCACGTACCTGGGCCTCGGTCCCGCCGCGCACTCGTTCGACGGCCGCGCGCGCCGCTGGAACGTCGCACCCTGGGAGCCGTACCGGCGTGCGCTCGCGGCCGGTCGCTCGCCGGTCGAGGCGGAGGAAGTGCTGACGCCCGAGCAGCGGGAACTGGAGCGCAGCTATCTCGCGTTGCGCACCGACGCAGGGCTGGCTCCGTCCGCCTGTCCTCCGGACCGCCTGACCGCCTGGGTCGGGAAGGGGTGGGTGGCAGTGAGCGGGCAGCGGGTGACGTGCACCCCCGAGGGCTGGCTGCGGCTCGACGCCCTGGTGCGCGACTTGACCGGCGCCCGGGTGACTGTCTAAATTGCTCGCAGGCAATCAGTTGGCTCCTATGGCGGCATCCCTCACTGAGCGCGAGCGGCAGGTCCTCGAGGCGGTCATCGAGACTTACGTCCAGACCGCCGAACCGGCGGGCAGCCGGACCGTCGCCCGGAGGTTCGGCTTGGCGCTCTCCTCGGCCAGCATCCGCAACACGATGAGCGACCTCGAGGAGAAGGGGTACCTGTATCACCCCCATCCCTCCGCGGGGCGCATCCCGACCGACCTGGCCTACCGGATGTACGTCGACTCGCTGATGCGGCCGCCGCCGGTTTCGGCGTCCGACTCGCACCAGATCCGCGCGCAGCTGGCGGGCGAGCGGAATGCGGTGGACCAGATCCTCGAGCGCGCGGCGCAGGTGCTGGGCGTGCTGACGAAGGAGCTCGGCGTGGCCGTGAGCCCGTCGCTCGACGAGGCGGTGCTCGAGCGACTCGAGCTGTTGCAGGTCTCCTCGGAGCGGTTGCTGCTGGTGCTCGCGCTGCGGAGCGGCGTGGTGCGCACGATCTTCGTCGAAGTCCCGTCGCACATGGCCTCCGAGGCGGTGGTGCACGTCGCGCTCGTGCTGAACGAGCGGCTCGCCGGGCTGACGCTGCGCGAGATCCGCTCGACGCTCCCCGACCGGCTGCGCGACGCCGCCGCCGATCGCGGGTCGAGCGAGCTGCTCAACATTTTCATCCAGGAGGCGGGCGAGCTGTTCGAGGTCCCGTCGGCGGGCGCCGCCTCGAGCGGCGTGGTGCTGGGCAGCGCGCAGCTGCTCGCGGAGCAGCCGGAGTTCGCCACCAAGGAGCGGCTGCAGGGCCTGATGCAGGTGACGGAGCAGCGCGATCTCCTGCGCGAGGCGCTCGCGCATCGGCTCGCGCAGGGGCTGACGATCACGATCGGCAGCGAGCACCCGGATTCGCGGCTCACGGCGTTCACGCTCGTCACGGCCTCCTACCGGCTGGGCCCGCTCTCCGGCGTCATCGGCGTCATGGGCCCGACGCGAATGCCGTACGACAAGATCGTCGCGCTCGTCGACCACACGAGCCGCCTCGTCAGCGAGCTGCTCAAGTGAGCTCCGAGAGCGACTACTACGCCGTCCTCGGGGTCGCGCGGGACGCGAACGAGGCCGAGATCAAGAAGGCCTATCGCCGGCTCGCGATGCTGTGCCACCCCGACCGCGTGGGGCCGGACGAAAAGCACACGGCCGAAGAGAAGTTCAAGGAGATCACCGAGGCGTACGAGGTGCTGCGCGACCCCGGGAAGCGCGCCGCCTATGACCGCTACGGCCTGGCGGGGCTGCGCGCGGGCGCGGCCAGCGGAGCCGGGTTCGGCTTCACGCACTTCGACCTCGCCGAAGCGCTCAACGTCTTCATGCGCGACTTCGGCGACCTCGGCGGCTTCGACGCGTTCTTCGGCGGCGGCGAGCGCGCGCGGCGCGAGCGCCACCGCGGCCAGGATCTGAAGGTCACGCTCCAGGTCACGCTGCAGGACGTGGCGGCCGGCGCCACGAAGACCGTGAAGCTGCGCACGCTCGAGCGCTGCACGGCGTGCGGCGGCACCGGCGCCGCGCCGGGAACGAAGCCGACCGCCTGCGGCACCTGCGGCGGCGCCGGCGAGGTGCGCCGCGCGGCGCGCTCGATGTTCGGCCAGTTCGTCTCGGTCTCCCCCTGCCCCAGCTGCGCGGGAGAGGGCACCGTGATCCTCCATCCCTGCGGCAAGTGCCAGGGCGACGGCCGGGTCAGGGCCGACAAGACGATGCAGATCGACGTGCCTGCGGGAGTCCAGGAGCACCACTACCTCACGATGCGGGGCCAGGGCGTGCCGGGCCCCCGCAACGGGCCGTCCGGCGATCTGATCGCCGTGCTCGACATCGAGGTGGACCCGCGGTTCGAGCGCCACGGCGACGACCTGCTCTACGACCTCCCGGTGTCGTTCTCGCAGGCGGCGCTGGGCGCCGAAGTCGACGTCCCCACGCCGTACGGCGACGCCACGCTCAAGCTGCAGCCGGGGACGCAGACCGGGACGGTTTATCGCGTGAAGGCCAAGGGCCTGCAGCGGCTGGGCGAGGGCGGTCGCGGCGACCTCCACGTGCGGGTGCACGTGTGGACGCCCACGAAGCTGACGCCTGAGCAGAAGGCGCTGTTCCAGGAGCTCGCCAAGATCGAAAGCGCGCCCCCCGCCGAGGAGCGCGTCGGGAGGAAATTCTGGGAGCAGCTGCGGCAGGCGCTCGGCGGTCGGTGAACGGGGAGGAGCATGGCCGGTTGCATCTTCTGCAGGATCGCGGCGGGCGAGGTCGCCGCCACGATCGTCAAGCGCGGCGACGGGATGCTGGCGTTCACGGACCTGAACCCGCAGGCGCCCACGCACCTGCTCGTGATCCCGACGCATCACGTCCCGTCGCTCAACACCGCGAAGGACCCGCAGCTGCTCGGTAACCTGCTCGCCTTCGCCCGGGAGCTCGCGCACGAGACGGGGATCGCGGAGCGAGGCTACCGCGTGGTCGTGAATACCAACCCTGACGGCGGCCAGACCGTGTTCCACCTGCATCTCCACGTGCTGGGCGGCCGGCCGATGCTGTGGCCTCCGGGGTAGCCGGGGTTGCACCCCGCCACCGGTCGGGCTAAGTTTTTGCGTCAATCACAGTTAGCGAGACTCCATGCCGGAAGTCATCATTCATGATGACGAAAGCTTCGAGCGCGCGCTGAAACGCTTCAAGAAGCAATGCGAGAAGGCGGGGATCCTGTCCGACCTGCGGAAGCACCGTCATTACGAAAAGCCGAGCGAACGGAAGAAGCGCAAGCTGGACGCGGCGCGCCGCAAGAGCCGGCGCCCCCAGCCGGTCTGAACCGTGCCCGAGTTGTCCCAGCGGCTGCGCGCCGCGATGAACGAAGCCCGCAAACGACGCGATCAGCCGCGCACGCTTCTCCTCTCGACGATCCTCGCAGACCTCATGAATATGGAAATCGAGCTTCACCATCCCACCTCGGACGACGAGACCGCGGAGGTCCTGCGGCGCGGCATCAAGCGGCGCCGCGAGTCGGCGGAGCAGTTCTCCGCGGCCGGCCGCCGCGAGCTGGCCGACCGCGAGCTGGCCGAGGTGACGATGCTGGAGGAGTTCCTCCCCGCCGCGGCGGCCCCGGAGGAGATCCGGCAGGCGGTGCGCGAGGCGATCGCCGCGGGAGCGAAGGACCTTGGGAAGCTGATGGGCCGGGTCATGCCGCAATTCAAGGGCCGGGCGGACGGCAAGCTGGTGAACCAGATCGCCCGCGAGGAGCTGACGGCCGCCGTATGAGCTTCGCGGGAGGGGTCGCTCCCTCCGTGCCGGACACGCTGGAATTCCCTGCCGCGCTGGAGCGGGTGGCGGCGCACGCCGCCGGACCGCTCGGCGCGGCTCGCGTGCGGAGCCGGCGGCCCGCCACCGACGCCGACGCGATCCGCAGCGCGCTCGCGCAGGTCGCCGAGCTCGCCGCCCTGATGCTCACCGACGACGGCATCCGCGCCGAGCCCGTGCCCGACATCGGACCGGCGCTCGAGCTGCTCGCCGTGCCCGGGAGCGCGCTCGCCGGGCCTGAGCTGGCAGAAGTCGGGCGCGCCCTCGCCGGCGCGCGCGTCGTCGCCTCCGCCCTCGCGCGGCTCGCTCCGGACGCCCCGCGCACCGCCGCGCTCCGCGTCGACCCGCCGCCGAAGGAGCTGGAGCAGCGGCTGGCGGCGTCCCTCGATCCCGACGGCGTCGTCCTCGACTCGGCGTCGCACGCGCTCGCGCGCGCCCGTCACGACGTGCGCGATGCCCGCCACAAGCTCGTCGCCAGGCTCGAAGCGATCCTCGGCGCGCTGGACCAGTCGGACCGAGCCCCCGACGCGGCCGTCACCGTGCGCGGCGGCCGCTACGTCATCCCGGTCAGGAGCACGGCGCGCTCCCGGGTGGGGGGCATCGTGCACGACGAGTCGGCGACCCGGTCCACCGTGTTCCTCGAGCCGCCCGAGGTGATCGAGCTCGGTAACGCGCTGCGCTCCCGTGAGGCCGAAGAGCAGCGTGAAGTGCTGCGCGTGCTGCGCGCGCTGACGGACCTGTTGCGCCCCCACCGCGACGCCATCGCCGCCGCGTGGGAGATGTGCATCGGATTCGACGACCTGTGCGCGCGCGCCCGCTACGCCGCCCTGGTAAACGGCTTCGCCCCGGCGATCGGGACCGGTCCGCTGGCGATCAGGAACGGCCGCCACCCCTTGCTGGTGACGACGTCACCTCCCGACGTTCCCCCTCTCCACGAAGTGGAGAGGGGGTCAGAGGGTGAGGCTCCTCTCCACGACGCGGAGAGGGGGTCAGGGGGTGAAGTCTCTCTCCACGAAGTGGAGAGGGGGTCAGGGGCTGAGGTCACAGGGCGTGAGGTCGGGGGTGAGGTCGTGCCCTTCGACCTGGTCCTCGCGCCGGACGAGTTCACGGTGCTGGTCTCCGGTCCGAACACGGGCGGCAAGACCGTGCTCATCAAGGCGGTCGGGCTGATCTGCCTGATGGCGCAGAGCGGCATCATCCCGCCGCTCGGCCCCGGGTCCGTGCTGCCGGTGCTCGACGCGGTGTTCGCGGACATCGGTGACCGCCAGTCGATCGCGGCGAGTCTGTCGACCTTTTCCGCCCACGTCGCCGCGCTGCGCGACATACTGGAGCACGCCGGCGCGGGCGCGCTGGTGCTGCTCGACGAGATCGGCAGCGGCACCGACCCGGCCGAAGGCGGCGCGCTCGCGGCCGCCGTGCTGAAGACGCTGACCCGCCGCCGCGCGGTCACGCTCGCCACCACACACCTGGGCGCGCTCAAGCAGCTCGCCGCCGAGACGGTGGGCATCGTGAACGCGTCGCTGCAGTTCGACGCCGAGACGCTCACGCCGACGTACCGGCTGCTGAAGGGCGTCCCCGGCCGCTCCTACGGGCTCGCCATCGCGCGCCGCCTCGGGATCGCGGGCGACGTGCTCGAGATGGCGGAGCGCGCGGTGCCCGAGGCGGAGCGCGCGCTCGACGCGCTGCTCGCCGCGGTCGAGGCACGGGCGCGCGAGCTCGAGGTGAGGCAGCAGGAGCTCGCGGGGCGCGACGCGGCGCAGCGGGCGGACGCCGCGAAGCTCGACGCGCGCGGGGAGGAGCTCGCCGCGCGGGAGCGCGATCTGACGTCGCGCGCCCGGACCCTCGAGCGCGACGCGCGCGAGCAGGCGCGGGCGTATCTGCTGGAAGCCCGCCGCAAGGTCGAGGAGGCGCTCGGCCGCGCGCGCGCGGCGGTGGACGAGGTCACGGCGAAACAGGCGCGACGGCTCGTCGAGCAAGCGATCGCGGAGACGGAGACCGGGGTCGAGGGACTCGGGACGGAGAAAAAGTGGGTGTCGCTCGAGAACCTGCGACGTCTCAAGCAGGAGGCGACGGGCGCTCCCGGACGCGTGCCGAGACCGGCGGAGCCGGCACGCGGAGGGGAGCGCCCGGCGACGACTGCGACGGCGGAGGTGTCGCTCCTCGGGCTCAGGGTCGACGAGGCCGAAACCCGGCTCGTCAGAGCCCTCGACGACGCCATCCTCGCCGATCTCCCCTATCTGCGCGTCGTCCACGGCAAGGGCACCGGCGTCCTGCGCCGGCACGTCCACGACGTCCTTTCCGCCGACCCCCGGGTCCGGCGCTTCGGCTTCGCGCCCGCCAACCAGGGCGGCCCCGGCGTGACGGTCGTGGAGTTCAACGCGTGAGCCTGATCCCCGACGAGGTCATCGAGCAGGTCCGCGAGGCCGCCGACCTCCTGGGCATCATCGGCGAGCACGTGGAGCTGAAGCGCACCGGCTCGGACTACCGCGGCCCCTGCCCATTCCACGGCGGCACGCACCGCAACTTCGCCGTCATCCCGCGGAAGGGGATGTTCTACTGCTTCGTCTGCCACGAGGCGGGCGACGTCTTCACCTTCTTCATGAAGCGGCTCGGCATGGACTATCCCAGCGCCGTGCGCGAAGTCGCCCGCCGCGCGGGGATCCCCATCCCCGAGCGCGGGCCTGCGGGCCCGGATCCGCGGGAGCCGCTGTTCGACGCCGTGGCGACGGCGGCCGACTGGTTCGCCCGCGAGCTGCGGGAGAGCCCGGACGCCGACGGCGCCCGCCGCTACCTCGCGTCCCGCCACCTCGACCTGGAGACGGTGCTGCCGCTCGGCCTGGGCTACGCGCCCAGGGGGAAGACGTTCGTCGCGGCGATGAAAGGATTGGGGCTGCGTGACGAGGTGTTGCTCGAGGCGGGGCTGTTGGTTAAGCGGGAGGATGCGACGCTCGTCCCCCGATTCCGCGGCCGGCTGCTGTTTCCCATCCACGACGTGCGCGGGCGCGTCGTGGGGTTCGGGGGCCGCATCCTCGGTGAAGGAGAGCCCAAGTATCTCAACTCCCCCGACACCCCGATCTTCCACAAGGGCGCGCTGCTCTACAACCTGCACGTGGCGAAGCACGCCATCCGCAAGACGGAGCGCGCCATCCTCGTCGAGGGGTACTTCGACGTGCTGCGTGTCTCGCTCGCCGGCACCGAGGAAGTCGTGGCGCCGCTCGGGACTGGGCTCACGCCGGACCAGGCCCGGCTCCTCAAGCGCCACGCGCCCCACGTGATCCTGCTGTACGACTCGGACGACGCCGGTCTGCGCGCCACCTTCCGCGCGGGCGACGAGCTGTTGCGCGAGCGGCTGCGCGTGAGCGTCGCGACCCTGCCCCCGGGCGAGGATCCTGACACGCTGGCGCAGCAGCGGGGCGCCGCGGGCCTCGCCGCGTTGCTCGCGGACGCGATCGACGTATTCGAGCGCAAGATCCAGATCCTCGAGCGCAAGGGCTGCTTCGGCACGCTCCCCGGCCGGCGCCGCGCGCTCGACCGGCTGCTGCCGACGATCCGAGCGGCGGCGGACTCGATCACCCGGGAGCTGTACCTGTCCCGAGCCGCCGAAGTCGCGGGCGTCCGGAAGGACGTGCTCGAGCGGGAGGTGCAGAGCGTGGGCGGTCAGGCGGTCAGGCGGTCAGGCGGTCAACCAGGCGCACCGGCCGCCCGTCCGCCCGACCCCCAGACCGCCCTCCCCGCCGGCGCCGAGAAGGCCCTCCTGCTGCTCATGCTGGAGGGCGAGCCGTGGACCGCCCGCGTGACGGCGGCCGTTGACCCGGAGGAGCTCGAGTTCGCTCCCTACCGCGAGGTGTTCGAGGCCCTGGCCGACGACGCGGCGCTCTCGCTCGACGGAACGTCCGCCCGCGCCTACGAGGCGCTCAAGGCCGAGGGCCTGGGGGATCGCGACCCGAACGAGCTGTTCGAGCGGGCGGTGAGCTGGATCGAGGCGCGGCGGCTGGATCGCGAGCTCGAGCGCATCGAGCGCGAGCTGCCGCTGGCGGACGAGGAGCAGAAGCTCAAGCTGACCTACGAGATGATGCGGTTGAGCAAGGAGCGGAACGCCCGGTTCCCGCGATACAAGGTAGCGACCAGGAGGCGAGGTGCACCCGGAACTTGAAGCGCTGTTGGCGCTGCAGCAGAAGGACCAGGCGGTCATGGCGACCGACGAGGCGCTCGCGGCTCTCGAGCCCGAGCTGGAGGCCCTGGATGCCGCGCAGGCCGCGGCGGAGCGCGCGCTGGAGGCGGCGCAGGCGGCGATCCGGGCGGCGCTGAACCGTCGCGACCAGCTCGGGGGGAAGATCGCGAACTACCGCACCATGCAGGAGCAGCGGCGCCAGAAGCTGGAGTGGGTGCGCGGCGCGAAGGAGGCCTCGACCCTCATGGCCGAGCTGGACCTGGCGCGCTCGGTGCTCGCGAAGGAAGAGGCCGAGTTCATGCGCTCGGGGGACGCCGTCACCGAGGCGGAGCGGGGGGCGGCCGAGGCCGAGCAGGCGCTTGAGGAGCTGCGGGCGCAGCAGGGGCCGCTGCGAGAGCAGCTTGCCGGCCGGCGCGAGCAGATTGTGGGCGAGCGGGAGCACGCGCTCGCCGCGCGCGAGCAGGCCGCGCGACAGTTGAGCCCCGCGCTGCTCGCTCGCTACGAGCGCATCCGCCGCGGCAAGGCGCCCCTCGCGCTGTACCCGCTGCACGTGGACGCGTGCGGCCACTGCTTCACGGCGGTCCCGACCCAGCGCCGCGCGCTCATCCAGCGCGGCCTCTCGATCGAGGGCTGCGAGGCCTGCGGCGTGCTCCTGTACTCCCTGAAGGAATGATCCCCGCCCGCTGGGCGGTCGCCGACCCGGCCGATCCGCGGCTCACGGCGGCGCTCGCCGCCGAGCTCCACATCCCCGACCCGCTCGCGGCCATCCTGGTGCAGCGCGGCCTCACGGTTCCGGGCCTCGCCCGGGCGTTCCTCCGTCCCGAGCTCGAGCGCCTGAGCGATCCGGTCGCCTGGGCCGACATGGGAGCGGCGGTCGAGCTGGTCGCGCGCGCCGTGCGCGCGGGGGTGCCGATCCTCGTGCACGGCGACTACGACGTGGACGGCCAGTGCGCCGCCGCGCTCCTCACTCGGGTGCTGCGCAGCGTGGGCGGCGAGGTGCACGCGTTCGTGCCGCATCGGCTGCGCGACGGCTATGACTTCGGCGAGGCCGGCCTGCGCGAGGCCCGGCGCGTCCGCGCCGGGCTCATCATCACGTGCGATTGCGGCATCATGGCCGTGGGCGCGGTGCGCGCCGCGCGCGAGCTCGGCCTGGAGGTCATCGTCACCGACCACCACCTCCCCGGCGACGAGCTGCCGCCCGCGTCCGCGGTGCTCGACCCGCGGCGGCCGGATTGCCCCTCGCAGGAGAAGGACCTGTGCGGCGCCGGCGTCGCGTTCAAGCTGGCGCAGGCGCTGATGCCCGCCCTGGGCCTCTCGTCCAATCTGCCGCTCCACTTCCTCGACTACGTCGCGCTCGCCACGGTCGCGGACGTCGTCCCGCTCACCGGGGAGAACCGGATCCTGGTGCGGCACGGCCTCAAGCTGCTCTCCGACTCGCGCTGGCCGGGGCTCGCCGCCCTCGTGGACGCGGCGGGGCTCGCCGGCCGGCCGGTCAAGGCGGGCCACGTGGGGTTCATCCTCGCCCCGCGCCTGAACGCCGCCGGCCGCATCGGCGAGCCGGGCGACGGGCTGCGGCTCCTGCTCTCGGACGATCCCGACGGGGCGGCGGCGATCGCCCGCGCGCTCGAGACCCTGAACGCCCGGCGCCAGGCGATGGACCAGCGGACCCTCGACGAGGCCGTCGCGCTGGCCGACGCCACGCTCCGGCCGGACGACCGGGCTCTCGTGCTCGCCGCCGAGGGGTGGCACCCGGGTGTCATCGGAATCGTCGCCTCGCGGCTCGTCGAGCGGTACGGCCGGCCGACCTTCCTGATCGCCTGGGACGGGGAGACGGGCCGCGGCTCGGGGCGGAGCATCGGCGGCTTCGACCTGCACGACGCGCTGCGCCGGGTCGGACCGGTGCTCGAGAAATACGGCGGCCACACCATGGCGGCCGGCCTGACCATCCGGCGCCAGCGGTTCGAAGACTTCCGGGTTGCGTTTCTCGCCGTGGCCGGCGAGCGTCTCGGCCCCGACGACATGGTCCGGGCCCAGCGCGTGGACCTGGAGCTGCCGCTCGGGCTGGTGAGCGAGGAACTGGAGAAGCTGATGCGGTACCTCGAGCCCTGCGGCCCGGGAAATCCTGCGCCGGTCTTCGGGGTGCGCGGGGCGCGCGCGCTCGGCGCCCGGCGCGTCGGGACGAACCACCTGCGGTTGACGCTCGACGACGGCTCGGGTGTGCTCGCCGCCATCGGCTTCCAGTGGGCCGACGTCGTGCCGGACGCCTGGCTGGAGCGGCCGCTCGACGTCGCGTTTCGCCTGGAGCGCGACGAATGGCAGGGGCGGACGACCCTGCAAGCTCGCATCGCGGCGCTGGCGCCGAGCCAATGAACCATTGCGGATTGTGGATTGCGGATTGCGGATTGGCCGAGCGACCTTCCACGTCCAATCCGCAATCCCCAATCCGCAATCCACAATGGGGAGGGGGGAGGGGCAGGGGATGGTCCGCATCATCGCTGGCGACTTCAAGGGCCGCCGCCTCAAGACGCCGGCGACCGACAAGGTGCGGCCGACCGCCGACCGCGTGCGCGAGGCGTGGCTCAGCATCCTGCAGCGCTCCCTGCGCGGCGCGCGGGTGCTCGACCTGTACGCGGGGTCCGGGGCGCTCGGCCTCGAGGCCCTGTCCCGCGGGGCCGTGACCGCCGACTTCGTGGAGGTGCACCGCTACGCCCTCGCCGCCCTGAAGGCCAACATCCAGACGCTGCACGTGGACGACCGTACCGCGATCCACCGCGTCGACGCGCTCCGGTTCGCTGAGAAGCTGCACCCCGGGCAGTACGACGTCGCGTTCGCCGACCCGCCGTACGCGAGCGGGCAGGCGGCGCGCCTGGTCGCCATGTTCCGCGTGAACGCGTTCGCGCGGATCTTCTCGATCGAGCACCCGGCCGACCAGCCCACCCCGGGCGACGACACGCGCCGCTACGGCGACACCGCCGTCACGTTCATGTACGCCCCGTGAGCCCGCGCATCGCCGTCTACCCCGGGTCGTTCGACCCGATCACGCGGGGCCACGAGGACTTGATCCGGCGCGCCCTCACCTTCGCCGACCAGGTGATCGTCGCGGTCGCGGTGAACCTCGCGAAGCAGCCGCTCTTCACCCTCGAGGAGCGGGTGGCGCTGATCGGGCAGGCGGTCGCCGATCCGAAAGTGGAGGTGCGCGCCTTCGAGGGACTGCTCGCCGAATTCGCCCGCCGGGTCCGGGCCGCGGTGATCGTTCGCGGCTTGCGCGCGGTGAGCGACTTCGAGTACGAGTTCCAGATGGCGCTCATGAACCGCAACTTGGCGCCCGGGATCGAGACGGTGTTTCTGGTGCCCGCGTTCGACCTCACCTACCTGTCCTCGAGCCTGGTCCGCGAGGTGGCGCAGTTCGGCGGCGACGTCTCACAGCTCGTCCATCCGGCTGTCCGGCAAGCGCTCGAGACGAAATTCCGCCGGTGAGCTTCCGCGACCGGTTGTATGAGCGGGCGCGGCGCGCGCGCTGCCGGATTGTCCTGCCGGAGGGCGGCGACCCCCGCGTCCAGGAAGCGGGCCGGCGGCTCGAGCGCGAAGGGCTGGGGGTGGTGGAGCAGCTGGAGCGGCCGCTTCCCGGGTCCCGCATCCCGCTGTTCGTCCGCCACCTGCGCGCCCGGCGCCCCGACCGCTTCCCGAGCGACGCCGCGGCGGCGGCCGCGTTGGAGCACCCCCTCACCTTCGGCGCCTGTCTCGTGGGGCTGGGCCTCGCCGACGTGATGGTCGGGGGGGCCACGTTCCCGAGCGGCGACACGATCCGGGCCGCGCTCTGGGCGGTCGGGACCGCGCCCGGGCTGGCGACGGTCAGCGGCTCGTTCTACATGGTGCGGGACGACGCGGTCCTCACGTTCACCGATTGCGCGGTGGTGCCCGAGCCGACGCCCGAACAGCTCGCGGACTCCGCCGTGGCCGCGGCGCGCGACCGCCGGGTGATCGTGGGCGACGAGCCGGCCGTGGCGTTTCTCTCCTACTCCACGAAGGGGAGCGCCCAGGGCCCGCGAGTCGACCGCGTGCGGCGCGCGGTCGACCTGTTGCGCGCCCGTCGTCCCGACTTCGCCTGCGACGGCGAGCTCCAGACCGATGCCGCCCTGGTGGCCGAGGTGGCGGCCCGCAAGGCCCCGGGCTCGGCCGCCGCGGGGCGCGCCAACGTGCTGGTGTTCCCCGACCTTGACAGCGGGAACATCGGGTACAAACTGGTGCAGCGCCTGGGCGGTTGGGAGGCCATCGGGCCCATCCTCCAGGGACTGGCGCGGCCGGTCGCCGACCTGTCGCGCGGTGCGACGGCCGACGATATTGTGGACACGGCGGCGGTTGCCGCCCTGCAAGCGGGAGAGCGCACATGAGCTTCAACCTGATCAAAGACAAGCGTGGCGTCGTCGTCGTGGGCGTCGACGGGCAGTTGATCGTCGGCAACCGCCAGGAGTTGAAGCAGAAGGTGCTCGACGCGCTCGAGGGCACCGCCCGGAAGTTCGTCATCGACTTCAGCAAGACCGGCTATATCGACTCCTCGGGGCTGGGCGTCCTGGTCTCCCTCTCCAAGAAGATCCGCGAGCAGGGTGGGGACCTGCGCCTCGCCGGCCTGAACGAGGATCTGCAGACGCTGTTCGAGCTCACCAAGCTGGACACGCTCTTCGCCATCGCGAAGACCCCCGAGGAGGCCCTGGCCGCCTTCTAGCCGTGATCACGCCGCTGCACCTCGAGGTTCGCCGGTCGGCCGCGGGAGCTGCATCGGAGTTCGTGTTGTCGCTCGAGGTCCCGAGCGACCTCGGGTACGTCGGGCCGGCGGTGGACCTGATCGCCGATCGGTTCCGCACCGGCATCCTCTCCCCCCGCCGCGTGCGATTCAACCTGCGTGTCGCCCTCGCCGAAGCCCTCGCCAACGCCATCGCCTACGGGAACCGGCTCGATCCGCGCCGGGTCGTGCGGGTGCGGGTGGAAGCGGATGGGGGCGCGGTGCGGATCCACGTGACCGACGACGGCGATGGGTTCGATCCGTCCGTCGTGCCCGACCCCACGGTCCCCGAGCAGCTGGCGCGCGAGGACGGCCGCGGCCTCTACGTGCTGCGTTGCCTCGTCGACCGCGTGGACTTCAACGCGAAAGGGAACTCCGTCTGCCTGACGCTCCTGGCGGGGTGACCCACGTCGAGCGGCTGCTCCCGGCGCTCGAGCAGCTGTCGGGCGCGCGGCTGCGCGTGTGGCGGTTCGACGGACGCCGGGTCAAGCCGCTCGCGGGCGGGCCGGACGTGGCGTGGGAGCCGCCGCTCGATGGGGACGGGGCCGGGCGCCGCCTCGACACTCCCGAGGGCCCGGCGTGGTTCGAGCCGGTGGGGGGGTTGGACGGCGTGTGGCTCGAAGTGCGGGAGGGGGCGGGCGGGAAAGGCGCCGGAGACCCCGCCGCTCTGGCCGACGTCGTGGGCTCGGTGCTGGCCGCCGAGCGCGACGTCACCCAGGTCGCGGCGGAGCTGTCGGAGCGCTACGAGGAGATCGACCTCATCTACACGATCAGCGAGATCCTCGGTCAGACGATCCGGCTCGACGAGGCGGCCCAGCGGATCCTGGGCGAGGTCTCGAACGTGGTGCGGGCGGGGCGGGCCACGCTGCTGGTGCACGACCCGCAGCGCGGCATCCTGCGGCTCGTCGCCGCGCGGGGCATGGACGTCAAGGACGTCGATCCGATCGAGGTGGACGACCCCGTCTCGGTGGCGGCGCGGGTGTTCCGCGAGATGCGCATCGTGAGCTACGACCCGACCGATCCCCAGGCCGTGAATCCCGGCAGCCCGGCGGGGCGGCAGTACCGGGGGAAGGCGTTCCTCTCGATCCCGGTGCTCTATGCCACGCCGGGCGGGCGTCCCAAGCCGATCGGGGTCATCAACCTGACCGATCGGATCGGCGAGGACGCGTTCACGGCGGGCGACCGCAAGCTCGTGGCCGCGATCGCGAACCAGATCGGCGCGGCGATCGAGAACTCGCACCTCGTCGCCCGGGACCTGAGCCAGCAGCGCGTCCGCCATGAGCTCGAGCTGGCGCACGAGCTGCAGCTCAGGCTGCTCCCGTCGCCGCTCGTGATCGCGGCCGTCGCCGACATCGCGGCCCGCTGCCGCCAGGCGGAATCGGTGGGCGGCGACCTCTACAACCTGCTGAAGCTGCGCGACGACCGGATCGGCGTGATGATCGGCGATGTGACGAGTCACGGGTTCAGCGCGGCGCTGATCATGGTGCTGGTGATGGCGGTCGCGGGCATCCACGCCGAGTCGGCGAGCACGCCGACGGAAGTGCTGCAACGCATCGAGGAGTCGCTCGCCGAGGAGCTGGAGCGCACGGAGATGTTCCTCACGCTGTTCTACGCGGTCGTGGCCCCCAAGGCCGGCTCGCTCACGTACGCGAATGCGGGGCATCCTCACGCGTTCCTCGTCTCCTGTAAGACGGGCGAGGCCACCCGGCTCGAGGCCACGCGCCCGCCGCTCGGCCTCGGCACGCCTCCCGGCCGGGACGGAGTGCGACCGTGGCGGCGCAAGGAGCAGCTGCTGTGCCTCTTCACGGACGGGGTGACTGACGCGGTGGGCGAGAACGGGGAGCGGTTCGGCGAGGGCCGGGTGCTGGGCCACGTGGCGCGCTTGCGCGACCGTCCGGCGCGCGAGGTCCTCGAGGCCGTGTACGCGGACCTCGCCGGCTTCACCAGCGGCGCGCCCGCCTCCGACGATCGCACCCTCGTCATCCTCAAGGTGTGACTCCGGGCAGGCGCCTCGGCCAGCACTTCCTCGCCGACCGCAACATTCTCCGGAGCATCGCCGACGCCCTGCACCCCGAGTCCACGGACGTCGTGCTCGAGATCGGACCGGGGAGGGGGAGCCTGACGCGCGTCGTCGCCCCCAGGGTCGCCAGGGTGGTCGCGGTCGAGAAGGACCGCCGGCTCGCTAGTGAATGCGGAATGCGGAATGCGGAGTGCGGAATTGACAATGTCGAGGTCGTGGCCGGGGACGCGCTCAAGCTGAACTGGCACGCGCTGCTCGAGCCCCACCTCGCCATTCCGCATTCCACATTCGGCATTCCGCATTTCAAGGTGCTCGGCAACATCCCCTACAACATCACGTCTCCCCTGATCGAGAAGGCACTCACGCCGCCCCTGCCCCGGTGCATCGTGCTGCTCGTGCAGACGGAAGTTGCGGAGCGCGCGGCCGCGCGGCCGGGCTCCAAGGCGTACGGCGCGCTGTCCGTGGGTGTCCAGGCGGTGTGCGGGGTGGAGCGGCTGCTCGCGGTGCCGCCGGGCGCGTTCGACCCGCCGCCCCGGGTCGAGAGCACACTGGTGCGACTCACACCCCTCGCCCACCCCCTCGTGCCGCCGGCGGAGCGGCGGCGCTTGCGGGCGTTCGTGACCGCGTGCTTCAGCCGCCGCCGCAAGCAGCTTCGCAACGCCGTCATGGCAGCGACCGGCCGCCCGGCCGCCCCGGTGACGGAGGGACTGCGCGCGCTGGGCCTCGATGCCGCGGCGCGCCCCGAGACGCTCGCTCCGGAAGCGTTCGTGCGGCTCTTGCGGTGGAGCGATCGATTGTGAAATAATTCACAATATGCGGAAGATTTCCGAGAGCACAGTGCGGCGGCTCTCCCTGTACCTCCGATTCCTCGAGCAGTTCGACGCGCAAGGCAAGACCACCATCTCCTCCGCCGAGCTCGCCCGCCGGGGCGGCACCACGCCGGCGCAGGTCCGCAAAGACCTCTCGTTCTTCGGGTCCTTCGGCAAGCGCGGGCTGGGGTACTCGGTGATCGAGCTCGCCGCCCGGATCCGCGACATCCTGGGGCTCAAGCGCACCTACCGCGTCGTGCTCGTCGGTGCGGGACGCATCGGGTCGGCGCTCGTGGAGTACCCGGGCTTCCGCCAGCGCGGCTTCCACGTGGCGGCGATCTACGACAAGGACCCGAGGAAGGTGGGATCGCGCTGGAACGGGCTGGTGGTGCGCGACGTGTGTCTCATCGGACGCGATCTCGAACGGGAGCCGACCGACATCGCGATCGTGGTGACGCCCGCCGACTCGGCGCAGGAGGTCACCGACCTCCTGGTGCACGCGGGGGTCAAGGCGATCCTGAACTTCGCGCCGGTGCAGCTCGCCGTCCCTTCCGACGTGATCGTGAAGTCGGTCAATATGGCCCTGGAGCTCGAATCGCTGAGCTTCGCGCTCGCGAATCGCTAAGCGCCCTGCGGGCGCAGCCGGCCCGCGCGCTCGTCCCAGCGCCACGGCACCTCACGGCCCGAGAGGTGCACGCCGCCCAGCCAGCGATCGATCCCGCTGCGGCGGACCCAGTCGGTGGTGCCGGCGAGCACATCGCGCCCCTGGACCGTGGAGCGCACGAGTCCGTCGGGGAGCCGGTGCGGCTCGCGCCCGCGCAGGTCGAGCGCGAGGAGCGGGTGCGGGCCGGCCGCGAGCTGCTCGACGCGCCGCCAGAACACGCCGTCGCCCATGAACACACGCTCCTCCTGCCGCTGCACCGCGTCGAACAGGTCGGCCGGGCTGAGCACGCCCGTTGCGACGGACTCGAGGATGTGCCGCTCCGTGCGCGGCAGCCCGTTTTCCACCGACGGGAATTCCTGCAGCAGGCGGCGCAGGGCGCCCGCGAGAAACGGCAGGGCCGACGTGTCCCCTTCCAGCAGCCGCTCGAGCTTCGTGGGGTCGGGCCCCGTGAACGCCCGCCACGCCGCCCGGGCGAGCTCGGTCTGGAGGGGCGTGACGCGCTGCCGGGTGCCGACGAGCGACGCGAGCTGATCGGGCGACAGTTGGCCCAGGCCGTGGAACGGCTCGACGCCGGGATAATGCCCGATGCAGATGAGGCAGAGCTGCGTGCCTCCGAGGTCGCGCCGGGCGAACCAGTCGAGGTGCCGCACCAGGATCAATTGGTCGAACAGATCGTGCTCGAACCACAGCACGACCTCGTCGAAGTCGGGATACCCCTCGAGCGCGTGGTCCCACTCCGCGTACAGGTGCAGCGCGTCCTCGTAGCTCGCGTATCCCGCGGCGGCGATGTAGCGGGCGCGCACGTCGCGCCACCGCTCCGGAGCCGTGCCCTCTCCGGGAACCGGACCCTCGTGGAGGATGTCGGCCCAGACCGCGAGGGTGCCGGTCGCGTCCGAGCGGCGCAGCCCGTGCACGGTGGCGTCCCCGTTCAGAACATGGAGCAGCCTCGATGCTATCATCGCGCCCTCCTCCCGATCGTACCCAAGCTACACGTCCGCTGATCTTTGGGCACTCGGCGCCGAGCGTTGGGCGGCAGGTTAGATTGCGCGCCATGGCGTGTGTCCACGTGACCTCGGAAATCGGCCCCCTGCGGGCCGTTCTCGTCCATACCCCCGGCCCGGAGCTCCTCGCCGTCACGCCGCGGAACCGGGAAGACTACCTGTACGACGACGTCATCGACCTCGAGCTGGCGCAACGCGAGCATCGGCGGTTCGTCGCCGTGCTGGAGCGCTTCGCCCAGGTGTACGAAGTGCGCGCCCTCCTCACCGAGCTGGTCGCCCGGCCCGACGTCCGGGAGTTCCTCGTGACGCGCGCGCTCGAGGTGGTGCCCTCGGACGTCCTGGCGCGGAAGCTGGAGGGGCTCCCCTCCGGGGAGCTCGTGGGACTGATGATCGAGGGGGCGCTGGAAGAGGCCGGGCCGATCGCCCGGGCGCTGAACGAGACCGGCTACGCGCTGCCGCCCCTGCCCAACCTGTTCTTCACGCGCGACGTCGGGATCGTGATCGGCGAGCACTCGATCATCGGCTCGATGCGCTACGGCGTCCGCTGGACGGAAGAGCTGCTCATCAAAGCGCTGTTCCGCTACCACCCGTGTTTCGACAACGCGGGAATCCTGTACGACGGCTCCGAGGAGAAGCGGAACAATTACACCCTCGAAGGCGGGGACGTGCACCCGCTGCGCCCCGATCTCCTGGTGCTCGGGTTCAGCGAGCGCTCGAGCCCGGCGGCGCTCGACCACCTGTGCGACCTCGTGTTCGAGCACTGCGGGGTGAAGGACGTGATCGTGGTCGTGCTCCCCACCGAGCGGACCGCGATCCACCTCGACATGATCTTCACCCAGATCGACCGCGACCTGTGCGGCGTGTACCCACCGCACTTCGTGGGCGCGGAGCGGCTCGCGGTGCTGCACCGACGCAAGCAATCGAAGGGGGTGCGGGAAATGCCCAACCTCTTCGCGGCGATGCATGCGGTGGACTACCCGCTCGAGCCCGTGTTCTGCGGCGGGAGCAGCCGGCCACTGCAGGAGCGCGAGCAGTGGTCGTCGGCCTGCAACTTCTTCGCTGTGCGCCCCGGGGTCGTCGTCACCTACGCGCGGAACGAGGCGACCTTGCGCGAGCTCGAGCACGCCGGCTTCAAGATCATCCCGGCGGCGGGCTTGCTCGGCGGCGAGGCGGGCCTCGGCGAGGACGAGCGCGGCGTGATCACGATCGAGGGGAGCGAGCTGGTGCGGGGCGGCGGCGGACCCCACTGCATGACCCTCCCGTTGAGGCGCGACGACCTCTGATCGGGGTCGCCGCCTACCCGTCGTCGAGCCTCTCGAGCCGGGCGGTGGCCTACCTCGAGGCGGGTCCCGCCGCGAGCGGCCCGCTGGTGCGCGACGTCCTGGGCCTGGCGCGCGCCCCGCGCGGGACGGCCGAGCGGATCGCGCGCGCGCTGCTGGAACAGGACCCGCGCGTCACCCGCACCGGCGACGGCCGCTGGGCGCTTGCCGCGAGCGCCTCCAGCCCCCCGCTCGACGGCTGCCGCTTCGCCGTGGTGGACGTGGAAGCCACCGGCACGAGCCCGCGCCGCGGGCACCGCCTGCTCGAGGTCGCCGTGGCCACGCTCGCGGGGGACGACGTGCGGCTCGCCTACGAGACCCTCGTCAACCCCGAGACGCCCATCTCCCCATTCGTCACCCGCCTCACCGGGATCAGCGACGAGGTGGCGCGGCAGGCGCCGAGCTTTGACCGGGTCGCCGACGACCTGCTTGGTGCGCTCGCCGGGGCGGTGTTCGTGGCGCACCACGCCCGCTTCGACTGGGCGTTTCTCTCCGCGGAGCTGTATCGCGCCCGCTCGCTGCTGCTCGTGGGTCCGCGGCTTTGCACCGTGCGGCTCGCCCGGCGGCTCCTGCCCCCGCTCGCGAGCCGCAACCTCGACGCCCTGGCCCGCTACTTCGGGTTCGAAATCGCGGGGCGCCACCGGGCCGGGCCGGATGCGCTGGCGGCGGCTCAGATCTTCCAGCGGCTGGTAAGTATCGCGAAGGATCGCGCAGCCGTTTCGCTGGCGGACCTGGAGCAATTGCGGATTGCGGATTGCGGAATCGGCGTGGGGCCTTTCAATCCACAATCCACAATTCGCAATCCGCAATCGACTAGTGCACACCACCTTCCAGGTCGGCCGCCTGACCTGCCACACCCTCGAAGCCGGCCTGCAGCGGCTGGACGGCGGGGCGATGTTCGGTGTCGTGCCAAAGCCGCTCTGGGAGCGGCGCATCCCGCCGGACGAGCGCAACCGGATCCCCCTCGCGCTCCGCTGCCTGCTCGTGGAGCACGACGCCGGCCTCGTGTTGATCGACACCGGCCTCGGCAACAAGGAGAGCGACAAATTCAAGGACATCTACGGCGTTGCCAACGAGGGAACGGGGGGCCGCACCCGGCTCGAGGACGCCCTCGCCCGGCTGGGCTACCGGCCCGAGGACGTGCGCTGGGTCATCAACACCCACCTCCACTTCGACCACGCGGGCGGGAACACGTACCGGGATCCGGCCGGGAACGTGGTCCCGACGTTCCCCGGGGCCCGCTACGTGGTGCAGAAGGGGGAGCTCGACTTCGCGCGCCACACCAACGAGCGGACCGCCGCGAGCTACCTCCCGCACAACTTCGAGCCCGTGTCGTTCGAGCTGGTCGACGGCGAAGCGGAGGTGCTGCCGGGGATCCGCTGCCTTCCCACGCCCGGCCACGTGCCCTTCCACCAGTCCGTACTGGTGGAAAGCGGCGGGGAGCGCGCGTGCTTCCTTGCGGACCTCGTGCCCACGAGCGCTCACCTGCCGCTCCCCTGGATCATGGGCTACGATCTCCTGCCGCTCACGACGCTCGAATCCAAGCGGCAGCTCTACCGGCGGGCGGAGGCCGAGGCGTGGGTCCTGGTGTTCGAGCACGACCCGGGGGTCGCGGCCGGGCGGTTGGGACGTGAAGGGAAAGGCTTTGGTCTTGTAAACCCGATTCGGACGGGCTAACTTAGCCCCACCAACGGGTAAGCGGCGTCGCCGCGGCACACCCGCCGCCTTCCGGCGGATTCCTGGCCGTCTGGGATCCGCTTTTTCCTTTGCTTGAGGAGGAGAACACCACCTGGCGATCGAAAGCACCAACAACAAGGCGCCGCGCGTCCGCGTGAACCGGCAGATCCGGATCAGCCCCATCCGGGTGATAGGTCCCGACGGCGCGCAGCTCGGCGTGATTACCGTCGAAGAAGCGCTAGCCGCGGCACAGGAGCGGGGCCTCGACCTCGTCGAAGTGGCGCCGCTCGCGCGCCCGCCGGTCGCGAAGATCATGGATTACGGGAAGTTCAAGTTCGAGCAGGCGAAAGCGGCGCGCGCGGCGAAGAAGAAGCAGCACGTCATCCACCTGAAAGAAGTGAAGTTCCGTCCCGGGATCGACGAACACGACTTCGCGTTCAAGACCCGGCACGCGCGGCAGTTCCTGCAGGACGGCAACAAGGTGAAGGTGACCATGATGTACCGGGGCCGGCAGATGGCTCACATCGACCTCGGACGTGAGGTGCTCGACCGGGTCGCCGGTGAGCTCAAGGACGTGGCCAAGATCGAGCAGGAGCCCAAGCTCGAAGGCCGCAACATGTCCATGGTGCTGGCGCCGAAATAGGTCCTGGGGCTAGGTGCGAGGTGTTAGGACCCAGCACCTAACACCTAGCTCCTAACACCTGAGAGGTATCCATGCCCAAGCAGAAGTCCAAGCGCGCACTCCGCAAGCGCGTCCGGCTGACGGGGAGGGGTCGGCTGCGCCGGCACCACGCCTACAAGAGCCACATCCTGACCAAGAAGCATCCGGCGCGGAAGCGACATCTGCGCAAGGCGACGCTCGTGTCGCCGGCCGACGAGCGACGCCTCAAGCGCCTGCTGATGGTGTAAGGAGCGATCGATGCCTCGCGTCAAGAGCAACGTCGCGCGTCTGAAGCGCAAGAACAAAGTGATGCACCTCGCCAAGGGGTACTGGGGTGGGCGCAGCAAGCTGTGGAAGGCCGCGAAAGAGTCGGTCGAGCGGGCGGAGAAGTACGCCTACCGCGATCGGCGGCGGAAGAAAGGTGACTTCCGCCGGCTCTGGATCACACGCATCAACGCCGCGGCGCGGATGCACCAGCTGTCCTACAGCCGCCTGATGAACGGCCTGCGGCGCGCCGGGGTCGAGATCAATCGCAAGGTCCTCGCGGATCTCGCGGTCCGCGACCCGGTGGCCTTCGCGCAGCTGGCGGAGGTCGCGAAACAGGCACCCTGACCATGCGCGACCTCCTGGCAGCCCTCGCCGAGCTGCGGGAGCGTCTGAAGGAGATTCCGCAGGCGGACGAGCGCCGGCTCAGCGCCTTGAAGACCGAGATCCTGGGGCGCAAGGCGGGCGCGCTCACCGAGATTCTCGCCACCGTGCCCCGGCTCGCCCCGGACGCCCGGAAGGAGGTCGGGGCGGCGGCGAACCTGCTGAAGCGCGAGTTCGAGGCGGCATTCGAGGCCCGCGAGCGGGAGCTGCGGCGCTCCGCCGGCGCCGTGACCGGCCTCGACCTTACCATGCCCGGCCGGGCGCGCTGGCGCGGCGGCCTCCACCTCATCACGCAGGTCGTGGACGAGATCTGCGAGATCTTTCGCGAGCTCGGGCTCACCCGCGCCGTCGGGCCCGAGGCCGAGACCGAGTGGTACAACTTCGGCGCCCTGAACTTCCCCAAGGACCACCCGGCGATCGACGCCCAGGACTCCTTCTACCTGGACGGCGGCTCCCTGCTGCGCACCCACACCTCGCCGGTCCAGGTGCGCACCATGGAGCGCTACCCGCCGCCGATCCGGGTCGTGTCCCCGGGGCAGTGCTACCGGCGCGACCCGTCCGACCCGTCCCACTCCCCCGTCTTCGAGCAGATCGAAGGCCTCGTCGTGGACGAGGGCGTGACGTTCGTGGACCTCAAGGCGACGCTGTCCGCGTTCGCCCGCAAGTTCTTCGGGCTGGAGACGCGCACCCGGTTCTCACCGTCGTACTTCCCGTTCACGGAGCCGTCGGCCGACATGCAGGTGAGCTGCTCCGTGTGCGCAGGCCGGGGCTGCCCCACCTGCAAGCAGACCGGCTGGCTCGAGATCCTCGGCGCCGGGATGGTGCACCCGGCCGTGTTCGAGAACTGCAGGATCGACAGCGAGCGTTACACCGGGTTCGCGTTCGGCATGGGCCCGCACCGCATCGCGATGGCCCGGCACGGCATCCCGGACATCCGGCTGTTCTTCGAGAGCGACGTGCGCTTCCTCGCGCAGTTCGCGGAGCGGGTGCGGTGATCGTCTCGCGCCGCTGGCTCGAGGCGCTGCTCGGCCGCGAGCTCGACCCGCAAGATCTCGAGGCGCGGCTCAACGGCCTGGGGGCGCCCGTGGAGGGGATCGTGCCGCTCCATCAGGACCTGGGCGACATCGTGATCGCGCAGGTGCTGGAGGTGAAGAAGCACCCCAACGCGGACCGGCTGACTGTTTGCCTGGTGGACGCGGGCGGCGGCGGGGCGGTCGAGGTGGTGTGCGGCGCGCCCAACGTGGAGGCGGGGAAGAAATACCCCTACGCCAGCGTCGGCGCCGTCCTCCCCGGCGGCGTCAAGCTCGAGCGGAAGAAGATCCGCGGCGTCGAGTCGAACGGGATGCTGTGCTCGGCGCAGGAGCTCGGGCTCGGCCAGGATCATTCGGGGATCCTCGAGCTCGACACGCCGGCGCAGCCGGGCACCCGCTTCCTCGACGCCGTCCCCGTGGCGGATCACCAGATCACGATCGAGGTGACGGCGAACCGGCCCGATCTGCTCGGCCACAAGGGCGTGGCGCGCGAGCTGGCGGCGGTGCTGGGCGGGACGGTCAAGCTGCCGCCGATACCTGGCGGTCAGGCGGTCGGGCGGTCAGGCGGTCCGTCCGCCCGTCCGCCCGTCCGCCAGTCCGCCCGGGGAGTGGTCGACGGCGTGGAGGTCCGGCTCGAGGATCCCGAAGGCGCCCCCCGCTACATGATCGCGGTGATCCGTGGGGTGAACGTGGGGCCCAGCCCTCGGTGGCTCGCCGACCGACTCACGGCGATCGATCAGCGGCTGATCAACAACGTCGTGGACGCGACCAACTACATCATGTTCGAGCTGAACCAGCCGCTCCATGCCTTCGACCTCGCGAAGCTGCGCGGGCCCGCCGTGGTCGTCCGCCGGGCCAGGCCGAACGAGACGATCGTGACGCTGGACGGCGTCGCGCGCACGCTGACCCCCGAGATGACGGCGATCTGCGACGCCGAGCGGCCGACCATCATCGCAGGGGTGATGGGGAGCGCCGAGTCCGAGGTGGCGCAGGCCACCGCCGACCTGGTGCTCGAGTGCGCCTACTTCGAGCCGACGCGCATCCGGCGGACCCGGCGCGCGCTCGAGCTGTCGAGCGAGTCGAGCTACCGCTTTGAGCGAGGGCTGGACATGCTCGGCATGCCCGACGCGATGGGCCGCGCGATCGAGCTGATCAGCGCGGTGGCGGGCGGCGCGGTGCGTGAGCCGCCGCTCGACCTCTGGCCGAGCCCCGTGGCGGAGCGAACGATCTTCCTGCGCCCCGAGCGCGTGTCGCGCCTCCTCGGCGTGCCGGTCGAGCGCGCCGAGATCGAGCAGCGGCTGACCTCCGTGGGCTTCTTCGTCGCCCCGAAGGACGACCGGCTGGCCGTGCAGGTCCCCGGCTGGCGGCCCGACGTGATGCGCGAGGTGGACTTCATTGAAGAGGTGGCGCGGCTCAAAGGCTATGACGCCTTCCCGGACGAACTGCGGCCCTATCGGCCCGGCTCCGTGCCGGACGCGCCGATCGAGCGCGTCAAGGCGCAGGTGCGCGGGCAGCTCGCGCGCGCAGGCTACGACGAGGCGCGGACCATTCCGCTCGGGCCGCCCGACGGGGCGCAGGCGGTCGCCATCCGTAATCCGATGTCGGCCGAGGAGACACACCTGCGAGGACGGCTGCTTCCCGGGCTGGTGCGGCGGGTGGAGCACAATTGGGCCAGTCGCAATCGGGACATCCGGCTGTTCGAGGTCGGGACGGTGTTTCGGCGGGCGTGGGGTGATGAGGGAGGGGAGCAACGGGGGATACCTGGGGCGGGTGCTCCCGAGGAGTGGCCTGCCGTGGGCGCGGTGTTCACCGGCTCGCGCCGGCCACACCACTGGTCCGACAGTGCGAAACTACCTGATATGGACATATGGGACTTGAAGCACCACTTTGAGTTAGCGGTTGAAGTGGCCGCCCCATCGTGCGACGTGCAACCTGCGACGAGGGGCGGGGCAGGTTGGGTCGCGGTGCAACGAGAGAGCGGGGAGGTGGTGGGGCAGGCCGGTCCGCTCGAGGCGGACGCCCCGGTGTGGGCCGCGCCGCTGTTCGGCTTCGAGCTGCGGATCGAGATCGCCCAGCCGCAGCCCACGCCGTATCGGCCACTGCCCACGCAGCCCCCGGTGGAGCGCGACGTTGCGCTGGTCGTGCCGGTGGGCGTGAGCGCTGCGGCGGTCGCTGAGGTGTTGCGGCGCGCGGCGGGGCCGCTGCTCGAGCGGCTCGAGGTCTTTGACGAGTACCGGGGCGCGGGGATTCCGGCCGGGCACCGCAGCGTCGCCTGGCATTGCACGTTCCGCGACGCGAGCCGGACCCTGCGCGAGCGCGAAGTGGACGAGCTGCTGGCGCGCGCGCTGAAGGCGCTGGAGGAGGAGCTTGACGTACGGCGGAGAGAGAGCTGATGCGCAGGTGCTGGACCAGCTGGAGACCATTCTGCGCCATGTGGCGGACGAGTTGGCCGGCTGGCACGCGCGCGCCCTCAAAGCCGAGGCCGAGCTGAAGGAGCTCGTCGGCAAAAGCGGGAGCTCCCCCAAGCCAGACCTCGAGACGCGCAGCCGGGTCGCGGATCTCGAGCAGGAAAACAGGGCGCTGCGCCAGCGCGTCGAGGCGGCGAGCGTGCGGGTGCATGATCTGCTCAGCCGGCTCACCTTTCTCGAGGAGCAGGCGCGGGAGAGTGGCAACGGCGGGAGTGGAGGCGGCGGCGTGGGCGGCGGGCGGAGCCCGGGGAGCGGCGACGTGGACCCCGTCACCGGACCGGGCGGCGCCACGGGCGCCGGGGGTAGCGCGTGAGCACGAAGAAGCACGCCGTCAGGGTGATGATCGGCGGGGAGGAGTACACGGTGCGCTCCGACCTGCCGCCCGAGTACACGCGCGACGTGGCGGCGTACGTCGACCAGGCCCTGAAGAAGGTCCTCTCCCAGGGCCCGATCGTCGAGACGCACAAGGCGGCTATTCTCGCGGCGCTCGACATCACGAACGAGCTGTTCCAGGCGAAGAAGGGCGAGCGCGAAGTCGCCGCTCGGCTCGCGGCGCTGGCGGATGATATGACGAAGCTGTTGCCGCCGGGGAAACGGAAGGCTCTCAGCCATCAGGATTCGGCGATCACCTGAAGGCCGAGGGTGTTGTTTGCAGAGAACCTGCGCTTCGCTTCCCGAGCGAGGCGCTGCCGGAGATAGATCGAATGCCGGACTGGCTGGCCATCCTGGCGGCCCTCTTTGGCGGCGGCGGCGTCGCCGGAGCGGCCTTCTATATCGTGGGGCGGGTGCAGCGCCGCACCGTCGATGCGACGGCGCGCGCGGCGGCGGCGGAGAGCGAGCGCCTGCTGGACGAGGCGCGCCAGCGGGTGGTCCTCGCGGCGAAAGAGGAGCTGATGCACGCCCGCGAGGCCTGGGAGGAGGAAGCCCGGCGCCGGCGCCGCGACATCGAGCGCCGCGAGGAGCAGCTCGAGCAGAAGCTCGCCGCGCTCGAGGCGCGCGACCGCGAGCTGGTGCGGCGTGACCAGGCGCTGCACGAGCGCGACAAGGCGCTGGCCGGAAAGGAGCTGGAGGCGCGCGCGCGGCTGGAGCAGATCGGCGGCCTCACGGCGCAGGAGGCGAAGCAGGAGCTGCTCCGGCGCCTCGAGGACGAAGCGCGCAACGAGGCGGCCGCGCTCGCCCGGGACCTGAAGGAGCAGGCCAAGAAGAACGCCGACCAGGAGGCGAAGCAGATTCTTGCCCTCGCCATCCAGCGTCTCGCCGCCGAGCACACCGCCGAAACCACGGTCTCGGCAGTGGCCCTCCCCTCGGACGAGATGAAGGGTCGCATCATCGGCCGGGAGGGCCGCAACATCCGGGCGTTCGAGGCGGCCACGGGCGTCGACGTGATCATCGACGACACCCCCGATACCGTGGTCGTGTCCTGCTTCGACCCGGTGCGGCGCGAGGTGGCCCGGCTGGCCCTCGAGCGGCTCATCGCCGACGGGCGCATCCATCCGGGCCGGATCGAGGAAGTGGCGGAGAAGTGCCGGCAGGCCGTCGAGACCTCGATCGTCGAGGCCGGGGAGCAGGCGGTCTACGAGACCGGCATCAAGGGCATGCACCCGGAGCTCGTGACGCTCGTGGGCCGCATGCGGTACCGGACCTCCTACGGGCAGAACATCCTCGACCACTCGAAGGAAGTCGCCTGGCTCGCGGGGATCATGGCGGCCGAGCTGAAGCTCGACGTCCAGCTCGCGAAGCGCGGCGCGCTGCTGCACGACGTCGGCAAGGTCCTCACGCACGAGCACGACGGCACGCACGTCCAGCTCGGCGTGGAGGTGGCCACCCGGTACGGCGAGCACCCCATCGTGGTCAACTGCATCGCCGCGCACCACGACGACGTGGAGCACACGTCGCCGGTCAGCGTGATCGTGCAGGCGGCGGACGCCGTCTCGGGCGCGCGCCCGGGCGCGCGGCGCGAGGCGTTCGAGACGTACGTCAAGCGGCTCACGCGGCTCGAGCAGATCGCGGGCGAGTTCCCCGGGATCGAGAAGGTGTACGCGATCCAGGCGGGGCGGGAGGTGCGCGTGGTGGTGACCCCCGACGCGATCGACGACGGCAAGGCCGGCGAGCTCTCCGAGCAGATCGCGCGCAAGATCGAGCGCGAGCTGCAGTATCCCGGCCAGATCAAGGTCGTCGTGATCCGCGAAACCCGCGCGGTGGATTTTGCCCGCTAGGCTGATCGACGGCACGGCGATCGGAGGGCGGATGCGCGCCGAGCTCCAGGCGGAGATCCGGACGCTCCAGGCCCGCGGGGTGACCCCCGGGCTCGCGGCGGTCCTCGTGGGCCACAACCCCGCCTCCGTGACCTACGTCCGCATGAAGGGCAAGGCCTGCGACGAGGCCGGCCTGTACCACGAGACCCTCCGGCTCCCGGCGGAGACCAGCGAAGCCGACCTGCTCGCGGTGATCGAGCGGCTGAACGCGGACCACAAGATCCACGGCATCCTGGTGCAGCTGCCGCTCCCGAAGCACGTCGACCCCCGGCGGGTGCTCCACCGCGTCGATCCCGCGAAGGACGTGGATGGTTTCCATCCTGAGAACGTCGGCAAGGTATCGATCGGCGACCCGAGCGGGTTCCGCCCCGCCACGCCCTACGGCGTGCAGCAGCTCCTCCTCCGCAGCGAGGTGGACACCACCGGCAAGCACGCGGTGATCGTTGGCCGCTCGACCATCGTGGGGCGGCCGATGGCGGCGCTGCTGATCCAGGACGGCCCCGGAGGCAACGCCACCGTGACGGTGTGCCATTCGCGGACGCGGGACATCAAGAGCGTCACCCGGCTGGCCGACATTCTGATCGTGGCCATCGGGAAGCCCGAGTTCGTCACCGGGGACATGGTGAAGCCCGGCGCCGTCGTCGTGGACGTGGGCGTGAACCGCGTGGACGACCCGACACTGAAGCAGGGCTACCGGCTCGTGGGCGACGTGCGGTTCGAGGACGCGAAGCAGGTCGCGGGCGCGATCACCCCGGTGCCGGGTGGGGTGGGCCCGATGACGATCACGATGCTGCTCTACAACACCGTGCAGGCGGCGCGCCAATGGGCGCCAGTCTAGACCTGTTCGCGGCGGCCTCGCCCGAAGGCGCCTGGACCGTGAGCCAGGTGACCCGGCAGGCGCGCGCGGTGGTGGAGGCGGGCCTGGGACCCCTGTGGGTACGCGGCGAGATCAGCGGGTTCAAGGCGTGGCACAGCGGCCACTGGTACTTCGCGCTGCGCGACAAGACCTCGCAGATCCGCTGCGTGATGTTTCAGAAGGACAACCGCCGGCTGCCGGCGCCGCCCGGCGACGGGCTCCAGGTCTTCGTGTGCGGCCGGCCGACCGTCTGGGAGGAGAAGGGCGAGTTCCGCCTGACGGTCATCGAGCTGCTCTCGACCGAGCACGGCGGCCTGTGGCAGCTCGCCTTCGAGAAGGCGAAGGCCGCGCTGGCCAAGGACGGCCTGCTGGACCCCTCCCGCAAGCGCCCGCTGCCGCGGTACCCGCGCCGCATCGCCGTGGTGACGAGCAAGGACGGGGCGGCGCTGCGCGACATCATCGCCGTCACCGGGCGCCGCTGGCCGGCGGGGCAGCTCTTCGTCATTCCGACCAAGGTCCAGGGCGACGGCGCGGTGGACGCGGTCTGCCGGGCGCTGGCCCTGCTGAGCGGGATCGACGGCCTGGACGTGGCGATCGTGGGCCGGGGCGGGGGCTCGCGCGAGGACCTCTGGACCTTCAACTCCGAGCGCCTCGCGCGCGCGGTCGCGGCCGTTCCCGTCCCGGTGATCTCCGCGGTGGGGCACGAGACCGACGTCACGCTGTGCGATCTGGTGGCCGACCACCGCGCGCCCACGCCGTCCGCGGCGGCGGAGGCCGCGACGCCCGACCGGAGCGACGTCACGGCCGAGCTCGCCCGGCTCGGCGCGCGGCTGGCCCGCGGTCTCTCGCTCCGCTCGGAGCGCGTGTCGCAGCGGCTCGACCGCAGCCTCGATCGGCTCGCGGGCGCCGTCGCCCTGCGCCTGGAGCGACAGCGCCATCGGCTCTCGGCCGCGAGCGGGCGGCTCGATGCCCTCTCGCCGCTGAAGATCCTGGAGCGGGGCTATTCCCTGGCGCGGGATGCCGGCGGCCGCGTCCTGAAGCGCGTGGCCGAGCTCCCGCCCGGCCTCGCGTTCCGGCTGCGCGTCACGGACGGCGAGGTCGCCGCCCGCGTGCGGGAGTCCTCCTGATGCCGGACGAGCCGAGCTTCGCCCGGCAGCTGGAGCGGCTCGAGGAAATCGTGCGGCGGCTCGAGGCCCAGGACCTGGACCTCGACGAGGCGCTCCGGCTGTTCGAGGAGGGAGTCCAGCGGTTGCGGGAGGCGCGCGAGCGGCTCACGACGGCGGAGGCGAAGGTCAAGCAGGTCCTCGCCGATCACGCCGGAAACCTCCGGGTTGAAGACCTCGACGTCTAGCCGGGGACTCGGAGCGTACCTCGCCGACGCCCGCGCCCGCGTGGACGCCGTGCTCGAGCGCTGGGGCGCCACCGCCGACGCGTTTTGGACCGCGCCGGTCGCGGCGGCGGTCCGCTACAGCCTGTTGTCGGCCGGGAAACGGCTGCGGCCGACGCTGGTGTTCGCCACCTACGAGGCGGTCGGGGGCGGGTCGCCCGGGGTCGCCGAGCTCGCGGCCGCGGTCGAGGTCGTGCACGCCTATTCCCTCGTGCACGACGACCTCCCCTGCATGGACGACGACGCGCTGCGCCGGGGGCGACCCACCACGCACCGCGCCTTCGACGTGCCGACGGCCACCGAGGCGGGCTACCACATGGTGGCCCTGGCCGCCCGCGTGCTCGCCGCCGGGATGGACGCGCTCGCGCTCGAGCCGGAGCGCCGGCGGGCCATCGCCCTGGAGCTGTTCCAGGCGGCGGGCGCGGGCGGGATGATCGGCGGCCAGGCCTTGGACCTCGAGGCCGAGGGACGGCGCATCGCGGTCGCGCAGCTCGAGGAGATCCACCGTCGCAAGACCGGGGTGCTCATCGCCGCCTCGTGCGTGATCGGGGCGCTCGCCGCCGGGGCGCCGCGGGCGACCTGGGAGGCGGTGCGCGGCTATGGCACGGACGTCGGGCTCGCCTTCCAGATCTACGACGACGTGCTCGACGCCACGGCCACGTCGGACCAGCTCGGCAAGACGGCGGGGAAGGACGCCGCGCACGCGAAGTCCACGTTCGTCACCGTGCTGGGCGTCGGCGCCGCCCGCGCCGAAGCGGAGCGGCTGGCCGCACGGGCCGTAGACCGCTTGCGCCAGGCGGGGTTAGTTTCTCCTACCCTCGTGGAGCTGGCGCATTA
>DASPXO010000066.1:0-6219 GCA_035637235.1 Gemmatimonadales bacterium
TCCAGCGTCACGACCGCCGCGACCCCGACGAGCGCGTAGTCGCCGTGGCGGCGCGCGACCTCGAGGAACGCCGTACCGCTCCGCGGAGCGAGCGGCGCCAGCGCGATCTCGACCAGCAGCTCGTCCGGCGCCAGCGCCGTGCCGAACAGGCCCGTGAAGAAGTCGGCCGCGGCGATCGTGCGCGCGCCGGAGCGACTCCGCGCCTCGAGCCGCGCGGCGAGTGCCAACATCACCGCGGGCAGCTCGGCGGCCGGGTCGGCATGCGCAAGGCTCCCGCCCAGCGTGCCGCGGCTCCGGATCTGGGCGTGTGCGATGAAGGGCAGCGCCTCGGCGAGGAGCGGCGCCGCGCCCGGGACGACGGGGTTTCGCTCGACCGTGCGCTGGCGCGTCATCGCCCCGATCCGGAGACCGCCGTCTGCGGGCCGTAGATACGCGAGCTCCGCCACCCCATTCAGGTCCACCAGCGCGGCCGGCCGGGCGAGCCGAAAGTTCATCGCGGGGATCAGGCTCTGGCCACCCGCCAGCGGCTTCGCCTCGCCCGCGTGCTCGGCCAGGAGAGCGAGCGCCTCGTCCAGCGTTCCGGCGCGGCGGTACTCGAAGGGCGCCGGCTTCACCCGGCGCTTCCTCGCGCGAGCCGCGTCCGGAGCTCCTGGTTCAGGGCCTCGAGCCCCTGGCGGGTCATCAGCTTCGCCGCCTGGTCGAGCAGCCGCTGGCCCAGCCCCGCGATCTTGCCGCCCACCTGGAGCTCAGCCGTGTATTTCAGCCGCGTGCGGCCGTCCGCGAGCGCCTCGAGCTCGACCCGGGCGGTGCCGCGGGTGAAGCCGACCGCGCCCTTCGAGTCCACGTCCAGGGCGTAGCGCTGGGGCGGCACCTTGTCCCGGACGGCCACGGCGACCGCGAACTCGGCGGCGGTCACGGGTCCCACGCCGACGCGCATGACCCCCTCGTAGCGGTCCTCGCCCGAGCGCACCAGGCGCTTCGCGCCCGGCAGGGCCTTCACCAGGACGTCGGGGTTCTGCAGCAGGTCCCACACGGCCTCGCGCGGTCCCTGGAAAGTGAAAGTGCCCTCGACGATCACCGCCCTCTAGCCCCCGCCCCGGCCTCTGCGATCAGCTCGAACAAGCGGTTCGGGCTGAGCGGGATCTCGGTGATCTCTAGCCCCGAGCCGGCGAGGGCGTCCTCGACGGCCTGCGCGAAGGCTGCGCCTGCGGGAATGGCGCCCGCCTCACCCACCCCCTTCACGCCCAGAGGATTGAGCGGCGACGGGGTCTCGCGATGGGCCGTCTCGACGGGCGGTACGTCGGTCGCCGTGGGCAGCAGGTAGTCCATGAACGAGGCGTTCAGGAGCTGCCCGTTCTCGTCGTACACGAGCTGCTCGTAGAACGCGTTGCCGATGCCGTGCGCCACGCCGCCATGGATCTGGCCGTCCACCAGCAGCGGATTGAGCACCCGGCCGCTGTCGTGCACCACGACGTAGCGCGTGACCTCGACCAGCGCCGTCTCGGGATCCACCTCGACGATGGCGGCATGCACGCCGTTCGCCGTGCTGCCGCGCTCGGGCCCGAAGTACGCGGTGGCCTCGAGCCCCGGCTCGGTACCCGGGCGCACGGCGCCGCGCAGCGGGTTGGCGCGGCGCGCGATCTCCCCCAAGCCGACGGCGGAGTCGGGCGCGCCCCGCACCCCGACGCTGCCGTCCGCGAGCTCGAGGTCGTGCTTCGGCGCTTCCAGCAGATGGCTCGCGAGGTCGAGGATCTTCTCGCGCACGGCCACGGCCGCGGCGTGGCAGGCGCTGCCCGCCACCACCGCGCCCCGGCTCGCGAACGTGCCCGTGCCCCAATGGAACTCGCGCGTGTCCCCCGTGATCACGTGCACCTGCTCCACGTCCACGCCCAGCACGTCGGCGACGATCTGGGCGAAGACGGTGAAATGTCCCTGGCCCTGCGTTCCCACGCCGGTCGCCACCCTGACGCGGCCGCTCGGCTCCACGGTGACCCGCGCACCCTCGTAGGGTCCGATCCCGGTCCCCTCGACGTAGCACACGACGCCGATCCCCACGTGGCGCCCCGCGGCCCGAAGCCGCGGCTGCTCCTCGCGCACGAAGCGCTCGTAATCGACGATCCGCAGCGCCTCGTCCAGCGCGGGCTCGTAGTTGCCGCTGTCGTACACGAGCGGCGCCGAATCCTGGAAGAGGATCTCGTGGTTGTGGGGGAACTGCTCGGGCCGGAGCAGGTTGCGCCGGCGGATCTCGACGCGGTCGAGCCCGAGCTGCCGGGCCGCGTAGTCGAGCAGCCGCTCGATCACGAAGACGCCGTGCTGGCGGCCCGCGCCCCGGACGGGCGTGACGATGGTCTTGTTGGTGAAGACCGCGGTGAACTCGCTGTCGTAGTTGGCGATGTCGTAGGGCCCGAGCAGGGTGCACTGGCTGTTGATCGGCACGGTGAGCCCGTAGGGGTCGTAGGCGCCGGCGTCGTGCAGGAAGCGGTCGCGCACGCCGAGGATCCGGCCGTCCCGCGCGAGCGCGATCTCGGCGTCGTGGATCTGGCCGCGCTCCTGCGTCGTGGCGTAGAAGTTCTCCTGCCGATCTTCGCTCCACTTGACCGGGCGGCCGAGCCGCATCGCCGCCCAGGGCACCAGCAGCTCCTCCGGGTAAAACATCATGATCTTCGGCCCGAACCCGCCGCCCACGAACGGGGCGACGACCCGCACCTGCGACTCGAGCAGGCCGAGCAGCCCGGCGAGGCCGTTGCGGATCGGGATCGGCGCCTGGGTGGTGTCCCACACCGTGAGCTCTTCGGCGCGCGGGTCCCACTGCGCCACCACCGCGCGGTTCTCGATCGCCGCCGCCGCGCCACGGTCGTAGCGCAAGCGGCGCGTGATGACCGCGTGGGCGCCCGACCGGGCGCGCTCGTAGTCGCCCTTCCGCTGCACCACGTGGGCCGCGACGTTCGACGGCAGGTGCTCGTGCACGAGCGGCGCCCCGGGGGCGAGCGCGGCCTCCAGGTCCACCACTGCGGGAAGCGGCTCGACGTCCACGGTCATGTCCTCGAGCGCGTCTTCGGCGACGTAGCGGCTCTCCGCCACGACCATTGCGAGCGGCTCGCCGGCGTGACGCACCTTGTCCTTCGCCAGCGGGACCTGGGTGCACGAGTTGAACAGGAGGCCGGGGATCGGCGGGGGCGGGACGAGCAGCGGGCCCGGGCGCCAGAAGTCGCCGAGGTCTCCCGCGGTGTACACCGCGACGACGCCGGGCCGGCGGCGGGCGGCGGCGACGTCGACGCCCTTTACGCGGGCGTGCGCGTGCTGGCTCCGGAGGAACGCGACGTGCAGCATCCCCTCGAGCCGGACGTCGTCGACGAACAGCGCGCGCCCGGTGAGCAGGCGCGCGTCCTCGTTGCGGCGGACCCGCTCACCGACGTAGCGACGGGGACCGGTCACACGCGAGCCTCACCGCGGCGACGATGTTCTGGTAGCCGGTGCAGCGGCACAGGTTTCCCGACAGCGCTTCGCGGATCTCCCGCTCGCCGGGAGCGGGATGATCGCGCAGGAACGGGACGAGCGTCATGAGGACGCCCGGGGTGCAGAAGCCGCACTGCAGCGCGTGCGCCTCGCGGAACGCCGCCTGGAGCGGGTGCAGCGCGCCGCCGGCGCCGTCCGGGGCCAGGCCCTCGACGGTCGTGATCTCGTGACCGTCCGTCTGGATGGCGAACATGAGACACGAGCGCACCGCTTCGCCGTCGAGCAGCACTGTGCACGCGCCGCACACGCCGTGCTCGCACCCCACGTGGGTGCCGGTGAGCCCGAGCTCGTGACGCAGGAAGTCGCTCAACAGGAGCCGCGGCTCCACGGTGCGGTGGTGCCGGACTCCGTTGACGGTCAGGTCGACTGGCAGCTGCTGATTCACCGGCACGCGTCCTCCACCGTCTCAAACGACCGCGCCCACGCCGGAAGGCCGTTCGAGCCGGCCGCACAGTAGGCGGGGGCGAGGGGCGGGGGCGGGGTGCTGGACCGCAAGGGCGAGGCGCTAACGTAACGGCGCGCCACGGCGAGCAGCAAGCCGTGGCGGGGCGTGTCCGCTTGTGGGACCCTCAATCCCAGAAGCGGGCGCGGCGGGCTGGGCCGCGGAAGCGTAATTGCTTCCGAGGCAGTGCCTTATCCCTGGGCGCCACGTGGTATGGTCCGTGCTTCTCGTCGCATCGTGGACATTCCTCGGCCACCGACCAACAAGCGGCGTCGGCGCTACCTGCAGGGCGGCATCGCCGCCGGCGTCGTCGTCCTCCTCACGATCTTCCTTACCAGCTTGAAGCCCGCCGCGCCCGGCGTGGACCGCGCCACCGTGCAGATCGACACGGTGCGCCTCGGGACGATGGTGCGCGAGGTCCGTGGGCCGGGCACGCTCGTGCCGGAGCACATCCGCTTCATCACGGCGCTCGCAGCCGGCCGCGTCGACCGAGTCCTCACCCAGCCGGGGCAGACCGTGCAGCCAGGAACGGTGCTGCTCGAGCTGTCCAACCCGGATGTCCAGATCCAGTCGCTCCAGGCCGAGCAGCAGCTCACGGCCGCCCAGGCTCAGCTCGTGAGCCTTCGCACCACTCTTCAGGCCCAACGCCTGACCCAGGAGGGCGTCGTCGCCACCACCCACAGGGAATACGCCGACGTCAGGCGCCAGGCGATGGTGGCGGACTCGCTCGCCCGGCAGAACCTGGTTGCGGCGAACGACGCGGCCCTCGCGAAGGACAAGGCGGCCGAGATGGAGACGCGCGACCGCATCGAGCAGGAGCGGCTGGCGCTGATGACGGAGACCATCGACTCGCAGCTCGCGGTGCAGCGGTCGCAGGTGGAGCGGTTGCGCGCCATTGCGGAGTTCCAACGGAATGTGGTGCGGTCTCTGGAGGTGCGGGCGGGCGACTCGGGCGTCGTCTCGGACCTGACGCTGCAGCTCGGCCAGTACGTGCTCGCGGGCACGCTACTCGCGAAGGTCGTCCAGCCCGGCAAGCTCAAGGCGGTGGTGCAGATTCCGGAAACGCAGGCCAAGGACCTGGCGATCGGCCAGAAGGCCGCTATCGACACCCGCAACGGGGTCATTCCCGGTCACCTCATTCGCATCGATCCCAACGCGATCAGCGGCACTGTGGCGGTGGACGTGGCGCTCGACGGTGCGGCGCCGGGGGCGCGGCCCGATCTGAGCGTCGACGGCACGATCGAGATCGAGCGGCTGGTCAACGTGCTGTATGTCGGGCGGCCGGCGTACGGCCAGCCGAACAGCACCATCGGCATGTTCAAGCTGGTGGAGGACGGCAACTACGCGGTGCGGGTTCCGGTGCGCGTCGGCCGCAGCTCGGTCAACGCGATCGAGGTGGTGCAGGGGCTCAAGGCGGGCGATCAAGTGATTCTGTCGGACATGTCGCGGTGGGATAGTGTGGATCGGGTGAAACTAAAATAGGGGCTCGGGACTCGGGGTTCGGGGCTCGGGCGTCACCCCCGAATCCCGAGCCCCGAGCCCCGAACTCCGAAACAAGGAGAGCCGATGCCGGCCAACGGTGCCGCACTCATTCAGCTCCAGGGAGTCAAGAAGGTCTTTTACACCGACGAGGTGGAGACCCACGCGCTCTCCGACATCCACCTCGACATCAGGCAGGGCGACTACGTCTCGATCGCCGGGCCGTCGGGGTGCGGGAAGACGACGCTGCTCTCGCTGCTTGGCCTGCTCGATACGCCCACCGAGGGCTCGTACCTGCTCGAGGGGCACCCCGTCGCGACCCTGTCTCCGGCGGACCGCGCGCGGATCAGGAACCGTCGCATCGGCTTCATCTTCCAGGCGTTCAACCTGATCGGCGACCTGACCGTCTATGAGAACGTCGAGCTGCCGCTCACCTACCGCGGCATGGCCGGCGCCGAGCGCAAGCAGCGGGTCCAGGCGGCGCTCGAGAGGGTCGGCATGTCACACCGATCCAAGCATTATCCGGCGCAGCTCTCGGGCGGCCAGCAGCAGCGCGTGGCGGTGGCGCGCGCGGTGGTGGGCGATCCTGCGATCCTGCTCGCCGACGAGCCGACGGGCAACCTCGACTCGACCAACGGCGGAGCGGTGATGGAGCTGTTGCGCGAGCTGCACCGCAACGGCGCCACGATCTGCATGGTGACCCACGATCCGCGCTACGCGCAGCATGCGGACCGGACGGTGCAGCTGTTCGATGGGCGGGTGGTGGAGGAGCAGGGGCTCGG
>DASPXO010000067.1:0-8161 GCA_035637235.1 Gemmatimonadales bacterium
CCCTCTACGTCGTTGGATTTCTGAGAAGCTCCGCCACCTCGCGCGCCGCCGCCTCCTGGCGGCGGCCTTCCTCGTCCAGGTCCCGGGCGAGCTCGGTGAGCGCGTCCGGGTCCTCCGGCTGCGCCGCTCGCGCCTGCCAGCCGCTCAGGGCAGCGCTCGCCTCGAGCAACCGCTGGGTCAGCAGGTCGCGGCCCCGCTCGCAGCGGCTGAGCGCATCGAGCCAGCCCACCGGCGCGTCCGCCAATCGATCCCGCCGCGCGTCGAACGCGCCGAGGTGCTCCTCGAGCGCCGCCAGATCGCGGGCAGCGGCGCAGGCCGCGACCACGAGCTGGCCGTGGCGGCTCGTCCCCACCGTGGTGGCCTTCGCCCGGCGGAGCAGATCCACGAGGAGGGCGCGGGCGGACCCGGCCGGCAAGGCCGCGAGCGCCTGCACCGCCGCGCGCTCGGCGTCCGCCGGCAGAGACGAGCGCCCGGTGGACGGAGGGTTCCACACCGGCGTCCGCCGGCCGGCGGCCGCCGCCACGGCGAGGCCCGCCGCCAGGGCTGGACTGGTGAGCAACAGAACCGGAGTCGCGGCGGCCAGCCCGGCTGCCATCCCCGCGGCCGCGACGATCCCGGCGAGCACGACGATCGGCGCCGGGACGACGGCCTGCCACGCGGCCAGCCGCGACTCGGTGCGGGCCGGCAGGCCCTGGGCCTCGAGCAGCTCGAGCACACGCGGGGCGGCATCGGCCGGCACGCGCAGCAGCGGTCGCTCGCCCGCCGTGGCGGCCTCACGCCCGGCGGACGACGCGCTGGCGCCGATCCGCTCCTCGAGCGCGTCCCGCACCGCGCGGCGCGCCGGGCCGGGGGTGGTGCGCTCGAGAAACACCAGCACGTCATCCTCCGCGCTCGCGCGGCGCGCGCACCGGGAGCAGACCCCGACGCCGAAGGGTTCGGGCGCCTGGCAGAGCGCGCAGCGCTCCTTCCCCGGGACCGTCGCCGGCCCGGCGGCGTCGATCGCGTCGTCGCGCTGCTCCAGCGCGGTGGCGAGCAGTGCGACCGCCGGAAATCGGTCGTCGGGATCCGGCATCGTGGCCCGTCCCACGATGTTGTCGAGCCACGCGGGCACGTCGGGGCGGCGCTGCCGGGGTCGGTGGCCTGCGCTGGCGGGAGCGACGGCGCCCATCCGAGAACCGGGCCTTCCCCGCGCCGGCAGCTCGCCGGTGAGCGCGTAGTACAGGGTCACGCCCAGCGCGAACTCGTCCGCGCGGGCGTCGCCGCGGCTGCCGGCCAGCTGCTCGGGCGCCGCGTAATCGACGGTGCCGACGAGCCCTCCGGTCTGGGTCACCGTCTCCAGCCCCGCCAGCCTGGCGGACCCGAAATCGGTGAGCCGCGCGCGGCCGTCGGGCGCAAGCAGGATGTTCTGCGGCTTGACGTCCCGATGCAGGATGCCGCGACGGTGGGCGGCCTCGAGCGCGGCGGCAACCTCACGACCGAGCAGCGCCGTGGCAGCCGCGTCGAGCGGCCCCCGCTCCCGCACCCGGACCGCGAGATCGGGGCCCGGTACGTATTCCATCACGACGAAGCTCCACGCCCCGTCATCGGCGACGTCGTACACGGCCACGATATTGGGATGGCTGAGCTGGCGCACCACCTGCACCTCGCGCCGCAGGCGCTCGCGCGCCAGCCGCGCGGCAGCGGGCGGGGGCACGAGCAGCTTGATGGCGACGTCTGCGCCGACGCTGCGGTCGCGAGCGCGGTATACGACCGAGAAGCCGCCCCGGCCGATCTCCTGAGCGATCTCGTAGCGGTCCCGCAGCACGACGCCGGGAGCGAGGTAGGTTGGTTCGGCCACCGGAGCTGCCGCTACCGCAGGCGCGCGAGCACGTCCCGCGCGTTCCCGCTCCAGCCGTCGTCCGCCTTGTAGTACGAGAGAAACGACTCGAGGTGCGTCCGGGCGAGCGCAGGCTGGCCCAGGGCGTATTCCGACATGCCGGCGTGGTAGAGGGCCATATAGTGGGTGGGGATGAACTCGACCACGAGCTCCATGATGGGGCCGGCCGAGCGATCGTCGCCCGCGTCGGCCACGGGATGGCCTACTCCGAACACGATGGCGGCGGCGGTGGCGCGGTCGGCGGCAGGCAAGCGCTCGATCGCCGCCCGGGCGAGCTCGATCTTGCCACCGAGCGCGTAGCACGCGGCGCTGTACCCTTGCCCGTCGAGCGTCGCGGGGGCGGGGCGGTCCCGCTGGGCGAGCTCGACCTCCACCGCGTTGCAGAACGGCTTCAGCCCCGAGAACCACTCCTGCGCCGTGCCGCTGCCCACCGGCGCCGTGGGGGGTTGCGGGGTGGCGCGCGGCGGCGTCCGGCGGCCGAGCACCACCACGCCGCACACGGCGAGGTATGCGAAGCCAACGAGGTAGAGGATGCGGTCCATAGGCGCTCAATATAGGAGACGAGCCCGCCCGGCCGGTGTGCACGGGGTCACAAACTGAAGGCATGACGTTCACGTCGTCCCTCTACGTCTCCCCTTTAGATGCGCCAGCAGCTCGTAAAACCGCCGAAACACCCCGATGCCGTCCCACAGCTGTTTCAAGTCGAGCTTCTCATCCGGCGCATGCAGGCGGTCGTCCGGCAGGCCGATGCCCGTGAGGATCACCGGGGCCCCGCCCTTGCCGAGCGCGGGGACCACGGGGATCGAGCCGCCGGCGCGCGCCGGGACCGTGCCCCGCCCGACGACCTCGCGGAACGCCTGATCGAGCAGCTTGAAGGCGGGGTGCGTCACCGCCACGGTCGCGGGATCCGCCCCGTGCAAGAACCTCACGCTCGCCTGCACGTACCTGGGCGCGAGCCGCCGGACGGCGGCGGCGAGCTGGCGCTCCACCGTCTTGAGCTTCTGGTCCGGGACGAGCCGGAGGCTGACCTTCGCGGTCGCGACCGCCGGGATGACGGTCTTCGCCCCGTCACCCGTGAAGCCGCCCAGGACGCCGTGGATCTCGAAGGTCGGCAGCGCCCAGAGCCGCTCGAGCACCGAGTGAGCCTTGAGCCCCGTGAGCGCCTTCGCCTGCACGCGGTGCTTCAGGAACTCGCGCTCCTTGAAGGGCAGACGCCGCCACGTGGCAAGCTCCGTCCGCGTGGGGCGGCGGACGGCCAGGTAGAACTCGGGGATCCGAATCTTGCCGTCCGGTGTCTTGAGCCTGCCGAGCAGTCGCAGGAGCTCTTCGTGCGCGTTCGGCGCGGCGCCGCCGAACTCACCGGAGTGCAGGTCCGATTTCGCGGTGCGCACGGTGATGTCGGCGTAGCACAGGCCGCGCAGCGCGGTGTACACCGCCGGCCATCCTGGCGCGACGTACGCCATGTCGGCGACGAGCACGACGTCGGCCCGCGTGCGCTCCGGCTCGCGGCGCAGCAGCTCGAACAGCACGCGGCTGCCCGACTCTTCTTGGCCCTCGATCAGGAAGCGGAAGTTGACGGGTGGGCGGCCGCAGGCCGCGACCGCCTCGAGGAGACAGAACACCTGCCCTTTGTCGTCTGCCGCGCCGCGGGCGAACAGCCTGCCGCCGCGCACGGTCGGCTCGAACGGCGCCGTGGTCCACTCGTCGAGCGGGTCCGGCGGCTGGACGTCGTAGTGGCCGTACAGGAGCAGCGTGGGTGCGCCCGGCACTTCGGGCCCGACGCCCCACACGACGGGATGGGTGTCGCTCCCGAGGAACTGCACGTCACCGCAGCCGAGCCGTCGCAGCGCTTGCGCGACCCACTCGGCCGCCGCGCGGCAGTCGGCGTCGTGCGCAGGGAGCGTCGAAACGGAGGGGATGCGGAGGAAGGCGGTGAGATCGCGGAGCAAACGATCGGTGTCCATGAAAAAATCTAGAGACAGGACTGCGTGAAAAGGAAGCGTGGAAAAAAAGCGTGAAAAGACGGCGTGCTACCGGTCCGACGGCGGACGATCGTATAGTCCCCTGAGCATCTTCAGCACGAGGACGGTTCGCGTTTGCGGCCGCCCGATCGTGCGTCGCTGCGCCGGATGCGCGCCGGGGAGGCATTTCTCCGCGACGCCGTCTCCTCACGCCTTCCTTCCACGCCGTCTTTCCACGCCTCCTTCCGTTTCACTAGCCGTCCAGAGCGCCGCCGATATATTCGTCCGCGCCATGCGGACCACCGCGTCGTACGAGCTGTTCCCGGACGCGCCGAGCGAGCGGGCCATGGCCCGCGCCCGCTATCTCGCGCGTGAGGGACGGATTGCCGACGCGGAGCAGGCCTACCGCGACGTTCTCGCCGCCCACCCCGATCTCAAGCCCTGCTGGGGCGAGTGCTTCGAGCTGCTTCGGAGTCATGGCCGCACCGAGGACGCGCTCCGGCTGGCCGAGGGCGCGCGCGCCCAGTTCCCAGACTCCGCGTTCCCGCTCGCGTTGAAGGGCGCGGCCTTGGTCGAGCTCGAGCGCTACCGCGAGGCCATCGGCACGCTGGAGCAGGCCGTGGAGGCCGACCCCGACCTGGCGCTGGTCTGGCACGAGCTGGGGTACGCCGCGTTCCGGCTCGGCGACCGCAACCGGGCGCTGCTGGCGCTCGACCGTGCGTTCGCGCTCGAGCCGCACACCGAGACGCTCCGCCTGCGCGGCCGCATCCTGCGCGACGGCGGCCGCTACCAGGCGGCGGAGGTGGCCTACGAGGGGGCCGCCCAGGCGGCCGAGCATCCGGAGCAGCGCGATGCAGCCGAGCGGGAGATCCTGGCGACGCGGCGCTACGCCTTCTACGCGCCGCGTCGCCCCGATGGCCTGACGCCCGCGGAGCGCTGGTTCGCCGAGACCGGCGCCGTGGTGCTCGCGGTCGACGTGGACGCCGAGGTGCCGGACGACGAGGCGCTCGTGGCCGCGTTCTTGGACCTCGCCGGCGACATGGGGTGGCGCTTCGGCCAGGTGGTGACCTTCGGCCCCGCGCTCGAGGCGTGGACCACGCTCGCGCACGGGCTCCAGGCTCCGCTCGTCGGGCGCACCGCGCTCGACGCCGCGGCCGTCCCGCTCGTCGTGGCCCAACGCCCGCTCCCCGGCGACGCCGGCTGGACGGCACTCACCGGCACCGTGGCCCACGAGGCGGCGGGACTGGTGTTCGTGCTCGAGCACCCTGCCGAGGCAGACCCGGCCGGGGTCGACGTGATCGGCGTGCTCACCGATGGGGGACGACGGCTCGCGCGGCGCAGCAACGTCCCGCACGCGCTGTCGGAAGCGCAGCACCCGGCGGCCCGGCTGGCGGGGCGACGCCTCACTTAGGGCGGTCAGGCGGTCAGGCGGTCAAAGAGACGGCGGTCAGGCGGTCAAAAGACGGCGGTCGGGCGGTCAGGCGGTCGGTCGATGCGCGTCGCGCCTTACAGCCTCGTACAAGCGCCAAGTGAGACGGCTGGCGTTGCTGCGGAGGCGATCCAGGTCCTGCCACTGCTCCTCAGACAGGAACTCCAATTTCCGGCATAAGCGCACCGTGTATGACAATTCGGACAACGAGCCGATTGCCATGTCAAGATAACGGCCGAATTCGCGACGCCCTTTCTTGGCCGACCCCTCTGCAATGTTGGCTGCAGCCCCAAAAGCGGCACGTCGCGCCTGCGATGTAAGACCGTACAGCTCGTAACGGGGGAAGCCTGCGGTAGCGCGGTAGACCGCTACTACCAGCTCGTCGCAGGCTTGCCATGCGCGGAATCGCTCATACGGGAGCACATGTGATAATGTGCGGTGGCGGGCCTCATTGACGTACCGGATCTACGCCAGGCGTACCGAATCCGCGCGAAGCGCGCCAACCGACCGCCCGACCGCCGTCTTTTGACCGCCTGACCGCCGTCTCTTTGACCGCCTGACCGCCGTCGTTTTGACCGCCTGACCGCCGTCTTTCCGACCGCCTGACCGCCATCTTTCCATCCGCACGTCCGCCTTACTCAGTCTCCCGGCAGCTCCGGTCTCGAATACAGTGCCCGATACGGATCCTCTCCCGGTTGCTGCGTCAGGACGCGCAGCCGAATCGCGCGGATCGTTTCCGCGAGATTCGCGTCGTTGTGGACGTACACCTCCTCGAACAGGTTCAGGTTCATCCGGTAGAGCCGCTGGGCGATCACGACGGCGTTGTTGAGCGGCGCCCGGGCGAACCAGCGCCAATCGTACGTCTCGAGCGACTGCCCCACGGGACCCGTGAGCTGGCCCCGTGCCCAGCCGAACAGCGTCTCCCGCACTAGGGCGAGCTCGGGAGGAGACAGCGCCTCCGCGTACGCGGAGTCGAGCCGCCGGGCGAGCTCCGCCCAGAGCACGTCGAGGGTCCGCTCGTCGCGCCACCGCGCTACCGCGCGCTTCGCGTCGACCGTGTCGCCGCGCGCGCGGAAGAACGCTTCCGCGCCGCGATACCCCACGAAGCTCGCGAAGCTCTCGTTGAACGGCGTCTGGCTCTTGCGGTACAGCGTGTTGTGCGCCAGCTCGTGGATCACCGTCGCCACCAGCTCCATGGTGTCCCGCTCCACCACCGTGGACAGGAGCGGGTCCGAGAAGTACCCGAGGGTCGAAAACGCCCCGGCCGGCCTGAGATAGGTGTCGTAGCCACGCTGCTCGAGGTCTCGGGCGGCGTGGCGCGCCCGGTCGAACTGGAAGAACCCCTTGTACGGCACGGTCCCCACGATCGGGTAGCGCCAGGTGTACTCGCGCAGCCGGTCGCGCCGGCTCGCCGACAAGAGCAGCAGCAGCGTGTCGCGTCCGACCTCCACGTAGGTGGTGTAGGTGTCGCCTACGAGCAGCGCGAGCGAGTCCGCCGCGTAGGCGCGCGCCGCGAGTACGATGGCAAGCCGCTGGCGGAGCGCCGCCGGCGTGCTCGGCTGCTTCACGACCTGCGCGATCGGGCGCCGCTTGAGAAGGATCCGCGCTTCCTCGACCCCGGCCCGCGCGAGGTAACGGGCGTCGTCGCTCACGAGCAGCGCCAGCGCGACGAGCACCGGTCCACCGATCACCACCCAGAGCAGCAGCCGGCGCGCCACGCGGCCCCAGCGCGGCCGCCGGCGCTCCGGCAGGGGGGGCGGCGGGGGGGCCGGTGGAGTCAGGGGGTCCATCGCACCCCCAAGCGATGAGTGCCGCCGTCCAGCACGCCGAACTGCTGGAACGCGTAGTCGAGATGCAGCCGGCCGAGCTCGACCCCCGCGCCGAACGTGAAGGGGGACGCGGGCGTAGCCACCGAATGGCCGGCGTAGCCCGTTCGGCCGACGATGCCCACGCCGTGCGTCACCACCCCCGCCTCCAGGCCGACCACCAGGAACGCCGCCCCGGCCGAGGGCCATTGACCCTCGAGCGTCGTGAGCAGGCGGTAGGTGCCCTGCGGGTCGACGTAGTTCATCGTGAACCCGACGCGCGTGCGGCGCGGCAGGTGCGCGCCCCCGCCTCCGCCCAACTCTCCCCCGATGTTCTGCACGCTCGCCCCGAGGGCCATGATATCGAAGACCGCGATGGCGACCCCGACGTCACCCGCCCAAGCGTCTGCGGCGTAGCCGCCGATCATCTGGCGGGCGTACTTGGCCGACGCGCCGATGGCGACGAGGCCGCTCGTGACCACGAGCGACGAGACCGCGAGCACATCCGCCGCGGCGAACGTAGCCCCCGTCGCGATCCCGGTGCGGCCCCCGGTCGAGGGATCCGGGACGATCTCGGGCTCGGACCCGTAGTCGAGCGCCTGGCCGCCGACACCCCAGCGGAACCGGCCCAGGCGCAGCGCCAAGGCCGCCGACGACAGCGTCGTCCCCGCGAGGTAGCGCTCGTAGGAGCCCTCCACGGCGATGTGGCGGACCGTGGCGATCCCCGCCGGGGTCGAGAAGATCGCGCCGGCGTCTCCCACGAGCGCCGCCCCCGCCCCGCCAAGCCCGGCCGCGCGGGTCGAGCCGGGTAACCCCGCGAGGACGCTGCCTTCAGTCTGGGCGGTCAGGCGGTCCGGCGGTCCGGCGGTCAGCAGCGCCACAAGGAATCCGACCGCCCGACCGCCCGACCGCCCGACCGCCGCAGTCATTGGATTCGAATCACATTCAACCTCGGCACGACCGACGACCGGAGCGCCGTACCTGAGCTGCTGGTGAACAGCAGCGTGAAGCCCGCCGCGCCCGCGCCCTGTTGGGCACGGAAATACGTGCCCGACCCAGCGCGCAACACCCCGCTCAGGTTCACGGCGCT
>DASPXO010000068.1:0-3541 GCA_035637235.1 Gemmatimonadales bacterium
CCGGGTCGGGCTCCACACGCCGAGCACGTCCGCGTCGCGCACCGCCTGGAACGCCTGGAGGTGGAACCGCGCGTTGAATCCGCTCCCGATGAATCCGACGCCCAGCCGCTTGTCGGCCATCACGTCTCCCGAGCCACGCTCTCCGTTTCCCGTCAGTCCGCGTAGCTGACGCCCAACTTGGCGAGCGCCTCGGGCGGGCAGCCCTTCCACTCGGCGACGAAGGTGTTGCCGATGTAGCGCAGGTCTTGCACGCCCAGTTTGCTCGAGAAGAAGCCCGAGGCGGTGAGGTCGCGGAAACTGTTGAAGAAGGCGACGCCCGCCGAGTGCTCGGGCGTCGCCTTCTTGGGCCAGGCGATGTCGTCCAGCAGCGCGGCCCGCTCGCCGTCGGTGCACGTCAGGAACGTCTTCCCCCAGCGGTCGTCGCACTCGTGGTCGAGCCAGGCCAGCCCGCCACGCACGGGGGTCTGGAGGTCCGGGTCGTCGCCCAGCATGAAGTCCATGAACTCGGGCACCCCGGCGTCGGTGGCGCTCCCTGAGCGCTCGTCCTTGGGGATGATCAGGTCCACGAGCAGGCGCACCGTCTCCCATTCGTGGGCCGTGAAGCTCTTGGGGTCGTACGGCGCGCCGCGCTCGAGCCACTGGCGCGCCAGGGCCGACGCTTCGCGCACCGACTCCGGGGCCCAGCGGAACGCCGCGGCCAGCGGGGCCACAGCGAGCACGCTTACAGCCGAGCGTCTATCCATTTCTTCCCCAGTCGTTCACAGTTCTCCCCGTTTCATCAGGTCCGTGACATGCTCGCTCGTCCGCAGCGACAGCGCGAGAATGGTCCAGGTCGGATTCTTGTCCGCTTGCGACACGAACGGCCCGCCGTCGGACACGAACAGGTTCTTGCAGTCGTGGGCCTGGCACCAGCGGTTGAGCACCGAGGTCTTGCGGTCGTCACCCATGCGTATGCCGCCAAGCTCATGGATGATGGTGCCGCCGGCCGCGATGCCATAGCCCCGCTCGGCGGTCGGCATCGGCGAGAACACCTCGCCGCCCATCTCCCGGACGAGCGCGCGGAACGTCTCCTGCATGTGCTTCACCTGCTTGTACTCGTGGTCCGACCACTTCCAGTGGAAGCGCAGCACCGGGATGCCCCACCGGTCCACCACGCGCGGGTCGAGCTCGCAGTAGGTGTCGTCATTCGGGATCATCTCGCCGCGGCCCGAGAAACCGATCGTGGCGCCGTAGTAGCGGCGGTAGTCGTCCTTGAGCTGCTTGCCGTAGCCGCCGCCCGGGGGGTAGCGGTGGATCCCGCCCATGAAGCCGTAGCTGGGTGCGTGGGTCCCCCCCCACACCTCGATGTGGTAGCCGCGCGGGAAGTCGAGCTTCGCATTCTCCAGCCACCACGGCATGTAGAGGTGCATGCCGCCCACCCCGTCGTGGTTGTGCGGCACATGGTCCATCATCTTGGGAATGAATCCGCCGACGTCCGTCCCCGTCGTGTCGGTGATGTACTTGCCGAGCGTGCCGCTCGAGTTCGCCAGACCGTTGGGGAAGCGCGCCGATCGGGAGTTGAATAACAGCCGCGTGGACTCGAATGCGCTGGCGGCCAGCACCACCACCCTGGCGCGCACGTGCTGGTCCATTCCGGTCCTCTTGTCGACGTACGCCACGCCCGCAGCGCGGCCGCTCTCGTCCACCGTCACCTCGCGCGCCATCGCGTTGGTCAGGAGCGTGAGCTTGCCCGTGGCGAGCGCCGGAGCGATCAGCACGTTGCTGGACGTGAAGTTCGCGTTCACGCGGCAGCCGCGGTTGCATTGACCGCAGTAGTGACACGCGGCCCGGCCGTTCAAAGGCCGGGTGAGGATCGAAAGCCGCGCGGGAATGCACGTCACGTGGAGCCTGTCGGCCGCCTGCTTGACCAGCAGCTCGTGGCAGCGAGGCATCGGCGGCGGCAGGAACACTCCGTTCGGCTCGTTGGGGAGGTTCTCCTTGCTGCCGAAGATCCCGATCAGCCGATCGATCTTGTCATAGTAGGGGGCGACGTCCTCGTAGGAGATCGGCCAGTCGTCGCCCAGGCCGTCGCGGGTTTTGCGCTTGAAGTCGTACGGGCCGAAGCGCAGCGAGATGCGGCCCCAGTGGTTGGTGCGACCACCCACCATGCGCGCCCGCCACCAGCTGAACTCGGTGCCGGGGGCCCGGGTGAAGGGCTCGCCGTCGATCTCCCAGCCGCCGATGCACGCGTCGAACTCGCCGAACGGGCGCTCCTTGGTGGACTTCCCGCGGCGCGGCGACTCGTACGGCCAGGTGAGCATCGCCGAGTCCTTCGCGTTGTCCCACGGCGCGCCGGCCTCGAGCACGATCACGTCGGCGCCGGCCTGGGTGAGCGCGTACGCCGCCATGCCGCCGCCGGCGCCGGAGCCGACGATGCACACGTCGTACACCTTCGTTTGCCGGACAAACGTCATGCGCGCGCCTGCCTTTCAAACGGTGCACACCGCGACCGCCTCAGACAGCGACGTGAGCGGATCGCGGGTGGGAATGAACTCGTGCGCCACGAACCCCGGGAAGCTCAAGTCGGCGATGGCCGCCGCGATGGCGCGCCAGTTCAGCTCCTGCGTGCCGTCCAGCTCGTGGCGGCCGGGTACGCCCCCGGTATGGAAATGGGCGATGTAGTCCCGGTTGTCGCGGATCGTGCGAATGATGTCGCCTTCCATGATCTGCATATGATAAATGTCGTACAGCAGCTTGACGCGTGGCGAGCCCACCGCCTTGATCACGGCCACCCCGAACGCCGTGCGGTCTCCCTGGTAGTCGGCGTGATCCACCTTGCTGTTCAAGAGCTCGAGGCAGATCGTCACGCCCTGTGCTTCGGCGAGCCCTTTGATCTGGTTCAGACCCGCCACGCAGTTGTCGATCGCTTCCGCGTCGCTCCTCCCGCGCCGGTTCCCGAACATGGCGATCACGTTCGGGACCCCGTGGCGCGCCGCCTCCGGGATCGTCGTCTCGAGCTCCCGCAACAGCATCGCGTGGTTCGCCCGGTCGTTGAACCCGGTCGCGATGAAGTCCCGGCGGGCGGTGGGATAGCCCATCGAGCACACGAGACCGAACTCTCGCACCGGCTCCCACTCGTCAGAACCGAGGAGGTCGATGGCGGCGAGCCCCATGCCGGCGGCCGCGCGAGCGAGGTCGGTCAACGGGATCTTTCCATAGGGCCAGCGGCACACTGACTGCCTAAGGCGGACAGGCGGACGGGCGGTCGGGCGGTCGGTGGATGCGCGGGCGGCCTCTGGCGAGACCGCCCAGCCCGCGAGAGCCGCCGCCGACGCGACGATGACCTCCCGTCGAGTCACGGTCCGCCTGTCCGCCCGACCGCCTGACCGCCCGTCCGCCCGACCGCCTGACCGCCGCATTTAGAATTCCAGCCGCTTCAGGTAGTTGCAGCTCGTCCGAATGGACGCGAACGCGTCGGGCGGCTGGTCATGCTCGACGAAGAAGTGCCGGATCCCCGCCTGGTCGCGCTGCCCGAAGATCCGCTTGAAGTCGATCGTCCCGG
>DASPXO010000069.1:0-26193 GCA_035637235.1 Gemmatimonadales bacterium
GTGGACGACGAGCGAACCTTGCGCGAGAGTTGCGCCAGCGTGCTCGAAGCCGAGGGCTATAACGTCGCGACCTGCGGTCGCGGGGACGAAGCGCTCGAGACCCTCAAGCGGCGCAGCTTCGACATCGTGCTGGTCGATCTGTACATGGACAAGGCACCGGGGCGGGAGCAGGGAAAGGGAATGGAGCTCCTGCGGGCGGCGCTGGCCGCGCATCCCGAGACTATCGTGATCGTGATCACGGGCAATCCGAGCGTGGAGACGAGCCTGGAGGCGCTGCGGGCGGGGGCATGGGACTACCTCCCCAAGCCGTTCACGGGGACGCAGCTGCAGATCCTCATCGGCCGCGCCGCGCACGCGGTCGCCGTCGCGCGCGAGAGCCAGGCGCAGCAGGCGCGCGTGACCGCCGAGCAGGGCAACAGCGACAAGGTGACGCTGCTGGGCGCCTCGCCCGCGTTCCGTGCGGCGATCGAGCTCGCCCGGCGGGTCGCCGCCACGGACGCCTCCGTGTTCATCACGGGCGAAAGCGGCTCCGGGAAAGAGCTCATCGCCCAGTTCATCCATCAGCACAGCCGCCGCTCCAGCCGCCCCATGGTGGCCGTCAACTGCGCCGCCCTGCCCGAGCCGCTCCTGGAATCGGAGATGTTCGGCCACTGTAAGGGTGCCTTCACCAACGCGGTGCGGGACAAGCCCGGCCTGCTCGAAGTGGCGAACGGCGGGACCCTGTTCCTCGACGAGCTGATCGAGATGTCGAAGCCGATCCAGGCCAAGCTGCTGCGCGCCATCCAGGACGGGGTGGTCCGCCGGGTGGGCAGCGAGTCGACGGACGCCGTGGTGAACGTGCGCTTCGTCGCCGCCACGAACCGCAACCCCGAGACGTCGGTCAAGGACGGGACGCTGCGCGAAGATCTGTACTACCGCCTGCGCGTCGTGCCGATCCACGTGCCCGCGCTGCGGGAACGGCCCGACGACATCCCCCTGCTCGCGGACCATTTCCTGGCCCACTACTGGGCCCGCCACCGCGACGCCGCCACGCCGCTGCCCAAGCTGTCCAAGTCGGCGGTGTGGGCGCTGCGCGCTCACACCTGGCCCGGCAACGTGCGGGAGCTGCAGAACGTCATCGAGCACGCCGTCGTGCTCCTGGAGCCGGGCGCCGACGTGCGGCCGGAAGACATCCCGTTCATCTGTGAGAAGCCGAGCGAGGCGGAGTTCACCGAGGCGGCGATGGCGCAGGCGAGCGCGGACGAGAGCTACTACGCCGCTCGGGAAAAGCTGCTCGCCAAGTTCGACCGGCACTACCTCACGCGGGTGGTGCTGCGCGCGGGGGGCAACCTGTCGAAGGCGGCGCGGATCGCCCGCGTCGACCGGACCACGTTCTACCGCCTGATGGAGCGACACGGGCTACAGCGGAACCTCCTCGCCAACACCCCCGAGTGAGCGTGCCTGGCGGCAGCGTAACGCCGACGTTAGCTTGAGAGCGCCCGTCCCGGGCGCCCTCAAGCGGAACGGCACGCTCTAATGGCGACAGCCCCCCTCGACACGCGTCTCCCGCCCGATCGCTCGCCCGCGCAGCCGACCGACGTGTCGGAGCCGCTGGCAGGTGTGGCTTCCCCGATCCTGGCGGCGGCCACGCGGCGCGTGGCGGACCGCTGGTCCGCGGAGACCAGGCAGCCGGCGGATCCCGAGCTCGTGGCCGGGCTGGTGGCGGCGCTGGCGCTCGCGGTGGACCGCCGGTCGCCGGCCTACGTGGCAGACCTCGTGCCGCGGCCCTCGCCCGTCCTGCTGGTCCAGCTGGTCGAGATGCTGCGGACCGAGCTGCTGCGCGGCTGGACGGATGCGCTGACCCCGGTGCCGCCCGCGACGATCCTGGGGACGCTGAACGCGCTCGAGCACGTCCGCCAGGCGATCGAGGCCGACACGGCCCAGCGGCTGGCGTCGCCCCTGGTCGGGACGGACGGGTTCGAGCTGCTGGTCGAGGTGGTGCACGACCTCCGCTCGCCGCTCACGTCCATCCTGTTCCTCGCCGAAACGCTGCAGCGCGGCCAGAGCGGGGTGGTCAACGACCTGCAGCGCCGCCAGCTCGGGCTCATCTACAGCGCCGGGCTCGGCCTCAGCTCGCTCGTGAGCGACGCCATCGAGCTGGCCCGCGGCGGCGACGAGCTGGCCGACCCGCAACCCGCTCCCTTCTCTATCACCGAGCTGCTGGACTCGGTGCGCGGGATCGTGCACCCCATGGCCGAGGAGAAGGGACTGTCCATCCGGCTGCTTGCCGCCGAGCCGGACCAGCGGATCGGTCACGCCGTGCCCCTCAGCCGGGTGCTCCTCAACCTCACGACCAACGCGATCCGGTTCACCAACGAGGGGTTCGTGGAGATCATGTGCGAGGCCACGGGTCCCACGCGCATCGAGTTCTCCGTGCGGGACTCAGGCCCCGGAGTCAACCCCGACGCGCTGACCACCCTGTTCCACCCCTTCCGGCGGGCGGTCGGCCGGCGCGGATATTCCTTCTCCGGCACCGGCCTCGGCCTCGCGATCTGCCGCAGGCTGGTACGCGCGATGGGCGCGGACCTCCGCTTCGAAACGCGCGCCCAATGGGGCACCCGGTTCTTCTTCGAGCTCGACCTCCCGCCAGCCGCTTCGCTCTAGGGGCGGCTGACCCCGGGGCGGTGCCCCGGGGCTAAAGGAACCCCTGCTGTTTGGTGGACCCCGGGCCGTCGGCCCGGGGTCAGCCGCCCCTAGGTCAGGATGTTTGTCCCAATGGTCCGGCTCGCCCTCGTGACGGGCGAAAGCACGCTGGCTCACGGTCCTTCTATAACATCTCGGCGCAGCATAATGGAACGTCCCCAGCACAGCATGATGGCAGATTCGACCGAAGGATGATGGCAGTCAGGCCAATGGCGAGGCGAGAACCCCCCACGTCCCGGCCGTCGCGCCGGCTCCACGAATGGGGTGCAGATGACGCGAGACTGTGGCTGGGACGTGTCATTTTCCTGCCGACGGGTTGGAGCCCGGCGTTGACCCCATTTGCCTAACTCCTTGTGTGGTGGATGCTTGGGTGAGACGCCGTCGGTGGCGTCTGGCTCCGCCTGCGGGCACAGAAGATGAAATGCAGGGGTCTCGACCATGGAGCTTCCGCCCCGATGACGACATCCCTTTGGAGTACCTGATGATCCGCATACGCGCACACGCTGCCCAACTGTCTCTCAATGACGTGTGGTGGCCGCTCAGGGGCTTCGCAGAATGGTGTCACGCGATGGAAACCACGTACCTCAGGGATTCCGGGCTCCGGCGAGCGGTCAAGGTCGCCGTGGATTTCTGCTGCGGTGTCCTGGCGGTGGCTATCGCTGTCGCGCTGGTTGAGGGTATCGGAACGATCGGCGTGCGGGAGACGGCCGGCCTCGCTGTCGCGGTCGGGTGCTTCCTCGTGGCGTCGGAGGCGCTGAGCGGCAGTTACCGCACGATCTGGCGGTATACCAGCCTGGCGGAAGCGATCGCGCTCGCGCTGTGCGGCTTCCTGATCCTGGCCGGGTTATTGATGGCGCGCTGGCTCGAACTGCTCACCGTTTCCCCGGCGACCATCCTCCTGGCAGTCCTGCTGATGCTGTTCGGCTGCGTCGGCGTGCGCGGATTGCGCCGCTGGCAGGTCGCACAGGCCAAGGTGCGCACCCGCAATGGGCGGCACGCGCCCGCCCCGGCGCAGACGCATCGCATCCTGATCGCCGGCGCGGGCGAGCATGGCCGCTCGATCAGCCGCGAGCTGCGGCGATCCAGGCCGCCGGGAGTCGAGCTGGTCGGGTTCCTGGACGACGATCCGGCCAAGCTCGGCGGCGTGCTCAACGGCGCGCCGGTGCTCGGTCCGCTCGCCGAGGTGCTCTCGGTCGCCGAGCGCTGTCACGCGAACGAGGTGCTCGTCGCGATGCCTTCGATCGACCCCGGGTTCGTCCGGAGCTTCGTCCGGAAGCTGGAAGACTCGGGGATCAAGGCGCGCGCGGTGCGCGGCATCCGGAGATTCGTGACCGGCGGCGACCTGTACCGGCCGGGCAACGCGACCCTCGACGAGCTGCTGGAGGGCGCGGGGTTGGGCGGCACAGCCAACGGCAAAGCCAACGGCACTGGCAACGGCACTGGCAACGGCAATGGCAACGGCAACGGCAACGGCAAGCACCACGCGGTGCGCAACGGCGCGCACCGTGTGCTCGTGACGGGCGGGGCGGGTTTCATCGGGTCGCATCTGACCCGGATGCTCCTGGACCGCGGGTACCACGTCCGCGTGTTGGATCGGTTCGCGTACGGCCGGTCGGGCCTTGCGGGACTCCAGCACCCCCGGCTCGAGGTTTTCGAGGGCGACATCTGCAACAGCCGCGACCTCGGTCATGCGGTCCGGGGCGTCGAGGGCGTCATCGCGCTCGCCGCGATCGTGGGCGATCCCGCCTGCAACCTCGACCCCGAGGAGACGATCAACCTCAATTACACCGCCACGAAGATGCTCATCGAGGCGTGCAGCTTCTACGGCGTGCGACGCCTGGTGTTCGCTTCGAGCTGCAGCGTGTACGGCGCCAGCAGTCACGCCCTGTTGACCGAGCGCTCACGCCTCAACCCCGTGTCGCTGTACGCGCGGACCCGGATCCTGAGCGAGAACATCATCTTCGATCGCCGGGGCGACGTGGAGCCCGTCGTCCTCCGCCTGTCGACGGTGTTCGGCCTGTCGCCGCGCATGCGCTTCGACCTGGTCGTGAACACGCTGACGGCGCAGGCGCTGGTGGACAAGCGCATTTCCATCTTCGGCGGCAATCAGTGGCGACCGAACGTCCACTGCCGTGACGCAGCCCGCGCCTTCATCCTGGCGCTGGAAGCGCCCGCCTCCGCGGTGGCGGGGGAGATCTTCAACGTGGGCGGAGACACGCTCAACCATCGCATCGGCGACCTCGGGTCGATGGTCGGCGAGATCGTGCGCGACGTCACGGTGGTCAGGAAGGACGAGGTCACCGATGCCCGAGACTACCGCGTGGGCTTCGACAAGATCCGTCACGTGCTGGGCTTCGAGCCCCAGTTCAGCGTCGCCGACGGCATCCGGGAGATCGCCGCGGCGATGAGCGCCGACCCGCAGCTGCAGCGCTACAGGGACCCGCTGTTTCACAACGTGCAGGCCCTGCAGCGGGACTTCCAGGAACACCCGCTGGCGCCGGAGCTGGTGGAAGCTTGAGCACCGGCGTCGAGCTGATGCGTCCCGCAAGGCGGCGGGGGGATACGGGCCTCCCGCGTTGTACCGATTTCCTGGTCGTGGGCGGCGGCATCGTCGGCATCACTCTCGCGCTCCAGCTCAAACGGCGGCACCCCGACAGCCGCGTCACCCTGATCGAGAAGGAGGCCGGCTGCGGCCTGCACGCGAGCGGCCGCAACAGCGGCGTGCTGCACGCGGGCTTCTACTACACGGCCGACAGTCTGAAGGCGCGCTTCACGCGCGACGGCAACCGGCAGCTCACGGCGTACTGCCTGGAGCAGGGCCTGCGGGTCAACCGGTGCGGGAAGCTCGTCGTGGCGAAGACCCCGGCCGATCTCCCCGGCCTCGCGGAGCTGCTGCGTCGCGGACGGGCCGGCGGCATCCCCCTCGAAGAGGTATCCGTCGAAGAAGCGCGGCGGATCGAGCCCCGGGTGAAGACGTGCGAGCGCGCGCTGTTCTCCCCCTCGACCTCGTCCGTCGATCCCGCGGCGGTGGTCGCGTCGCTCGAGCGGGACCTGCGGAGCCAGGGCATCACGGTCGTGACCGGCACCGCCTATCTGGGACGCTCCGGAACCGAGGTCAGGACGTCGGCCGGGACCGTGGCCAGCGGCTACGTGGTCAACGCCGCCGGCCTGTACGCGGACCGCGTCGCGCGGGACTACGGGTTCGGGGAGCGCTACCAGATCCTGCCGTTCAAGGGGCTGTATTTGCGTGCCGCCCGGGGCAGCCCGGGATTCCGCACGCACATTTACCCGGTGCCGGACCTGAAGGCCCCGTTCCTCGGCGTGCACGTGACCGTCACGGCGGACGGCGCGGTGAAGATCGGGCCGACGGCCGTGCCGGCGCTGTGGCGGGAGCACTACCACGGCGTTCGGAGCTTCAGTCTCGCGGAGTGCGTCGCCACCCTGTCGCTCGAGGCGGGGTTGTTTCTGCGAAACGAGGTCGATTTCCGCCGCCTGGCCGTCCGCGAGCTGCGGAAGTGCAGCCGCCGCGCGCTGGCGGCTCTGGCCTCGGAGCTGGCGGAAGGGATCCGCCCCGAGGACTACCTCCAGTGGGGACGGCCGGGCATCCGCGCCCAGCTCTTCGACCTCAAAGAACGCAAGCTGGAGATGGACTTTCGCTTCGAGGGCGACGATCGCTCGTTCCACGTGCTGAACGCCGTGTCACCCGCCTTCACCTGCGCGCTGCCCTTCAGCGCCTATCTCGTGGATCAGATCGAGCAGCTCGCGGGCTGACGTCCCGCCTCAGGGGCCGCGCACGCGCACTCAGTGGCACGTGCCGCGGCCCGAATCGGTGAACGTCGCGCCCGCAACCGGGATGAACTGCCATGCATACGACCCGACCGACAGCGTCAGCTTCAGCACGCCGTGGGTCGTCGCGTTGCCAACCTCGCTGTGCGGGAGCGGCGGGCCGAGCTTGTAGAGGCCTTCGCCCCCCGTCCCGACCACGAATGCGCCGCCTGCTCGCCGCGAGATCGGCCCGGAGCCAGCGTTTCTGCCGCGAGCCGGGACGCATCGTGACGTTGCTGTTGAGGGCGACGATATGCCACGCCGCGACGTCATAGCTATGGTCGGTGGTGACGGGGATCACACCCGGTGCGTCGCGGCGGGTCCTCGGAGTTGTAGCACGGGTGCGTCACTGCATCACCCGGGCGCTCACGGACCTTCGCTTTAACCACTTGCCCAGCAATAGGTTCGGCGCTGCCCCCCACGCGCATGTGACCTGCGTAGCGATGCCCGCGGCAATGGATCCGACTGGCCACCTCAACACCGCTGGAACCCTAATGACGACGGTCTTCACCCGAACCGAATATCTGCCGTTCTCGCGACCCGCGCTGGGGGAGGAAGAGATCGACGCGGTCGTCGACACGCTCCGCTCCAACTGGATCACGACCGGCCCGAAAACCAAGCGCTTCGAAGCCGACTTCGCGGCCTATCTCGGGGCGTCCGGCGCGCTGGCGCTGAACTCCTGCACGGCCGGCTTGCACACCGCCCTGGCGACGCTGGGCATCGGCCCGGGCGACGAAGTGATCACGACGCCGCTCACCTTTGCGGCTTCCGTCAACGTGATCGAGCACGTGGGCGCTCGCCCGGTGCTGGTCGACGTGGAAGCGGACACGCTCAACATCGACGCGGCCCGCGTCGCGGCGGCGGTTACGCCGCGCACCAAGGCCATCCTGCCGGTCCACTATGCCGGGCACCCCGTGGAGCTCGACGCCATCTGGGAGATCGCGGCCCGGCACGGGCTGGCGGTGATCGAGGACGCCGCGCACGCCCTCCCCGCGCGGTACAAGGGGAAGCTCATCGGCTCGGGCCCGAATCCGGCGGCGTTCAGCTTCTACGCGACGAAGAACCTGACCACCGCCGAGGGTGGGATGCTCACCGGCGCTCCGGAGTTCCTGGAGCGCGCCCGCGTGCGCAGCCTCCACGGCATGAGCGGCGACGCCTGGCGGCGGTACGGCAAGGGCGGCAAGTGGTACTACGAGATCGTCTGCCCCGGCTTCAAGTACAACATGACCGACATCCAGGCCGCGCTCGGGCTGTGCCAGCTCAAGAAGCTGGAGCGGTTCCAGGAGCGGCGGCGGGAAGTGGTCGCCGCCTACAACCGCGGCTTCGCCGACACGTGCGCGCTCGAGACGCCGGTGGAGCGCCCGACGGTGGAGCACGCGTGGCACCTGTACGTGCTGCGGCTGCGGCCGGAAGCGCTGAGCATCGGCCGGGACCGCTTCATCGAGGAGCTCGCGACCCGGAACATCGGCACGTCGGTCCATTTCATTCCGATCCACCTGCACCCCTACTACCGGGACAAGTACGGCTACGCGCCCGAGGACTTCCCGGTCGCCTACTCCAACTACCGCCGGATGCTCAGCCTGCCGCTCCATCCGCAGCTCGGCGACCAGGACGTGGCGGACGTGATCGAGGCCGTGCTGGACGTGGTCCGGAGCCACCAGCGGTGAGATTCGGCTGGGTCGGGTTCCACGTCGAGGGGCTTCCCGCGCTCGCCGGCCTGATGGAAGCCGGCGCGCCGATCGTGGCCGCCATCACGCTCAAGCCGGAGCTCGCGGCGGCGCGCAGCGGCGCCGCCGATTACCGGGAGCTGTGCGGCAGATTCGGCCTGCCGCTGCACGAGGTGGCGAACATCAACGACGCGGCCTCGCTCGCGCTGTTGCGCGAGCTCGCGCTCGACGTGGTGATCGTGATCGGGTGGAGTCAGATTCTCAAGCCCGCGGCCCTGCAAACGGCACGCATCGGGGTGATCGGCGCCCACGCCTCCCCGTTGCCGCACAACCGCGGGAGCGCGCCGGTCAACTGGACGTTGATCCGGGGGGAGCGCACGGGCGGCAATTCGCTCATGTGGCTGGCGGAGGGGGTGGACGCCGGCGAGCTCATCGACCAGACGTCGTTCTGCGTCACCCCGTACGACACCTGCGCCACGCTGTACGAGCGCGTGGCCCAGTCCAACCGCGAGATGCTGTTGCGCCTGCTGCCCCGGCTGCTCGCCGGCGAGCGGCCCGGCGTGCCGCAGCAACACACCGACGAGCCGGTGCTGCCGCGGCGCCGGCCGGCCGACGGCCTCATCGATTGGAGTCAGCGCGGCGGCGCCGTGTACGACTTCGTGCGCGCGTTGACCAAGCCCTACCCGGGGGCGTTCGGCTGGCTGGACGGGAAACGGTGGCGGATCTGGCAGGCGGCGCTCGTGCCGGGCACGCCCGGCCCGGCGCGCCCAGGCGAGGTCATCGGGCCGGTGGTGTGCCCGCTCGAGGCGAGCTGCGGCCAGCTCGTGGCCTGCGGCACCGGCGCGGTGCTGCTGCTGGAGCTCGAGGCCGACGACGGCGAGATCCTCCGGGGCCGGCGCCTGAGCGAGCAGCCGTGGTCGGGCAAGGTCTGGACGAATGGCTAAGCGGATCCTGGTGATCGCCGCGCACCCCGACGACGAGCTCCTCGGGTGCGGCGGCACGGTCGCCCTGCACGTCAAGGCCGGCGACACCGTGACCTCGGTGATCGTGTGCGAAGGGGAATCGCTGCGCTACGGACCGGGCGGCGTGGGACAGGCCGAGCACATCCGGCGCGCCGCCGCGACGTTGGGCGTCGCGGAGGTGCGCACGCTGGGCTTCGCCGACCAGCGCCTCGAGACGCTGGTCCTCACGGACATCATCACGTCGCTCGAGCGCGTCGTTCGCGAAGTGCGGCCGCAAATCGTGTACTGCCAGTACGGCGGCGACGCGAATCTCGATCACGCGATCGTCTTCAAGGCGCTCCTCATCGCCACCCGGCCGATCGAGGCGTTCATCGAAGCGATCTACGCCTTCGATACCGCCAGCAGCACGGAATGGGCGTATCCGCGCACGTTCCTCCCCGATACGTGGGTCGACATCACCGCCACGCTCGAGCAGAAGCTCGCCGCCATGGCCTGCTATGAGAGTGAAGTGCGCGAGTACCCCCACCCCCGCTCCCTGGAAGCGCTGCGCCACCGCGCGCACGCGTGGGGCAACCAGACCTGCATGGATGCGGCGGAGGTGTTCATGACCGTTCGCCGGACGGTGCGCGATGGCCAGACGCCTGGTTGACGTCCTGCTGGCCTCGCTGGCGCTGATCGTCCTCGCCCCCGTGCTGCTGGTGGCGGCGGCCGGGATTCGCCTCTCGGACCCAGGACCGATCCTCTACCGCGGGCCGCGGGTCGGGTACCGCCGCAAGCTGTTTCCGATGTACAAGCTCCGCACGATGCGCGTGAACCAGGCCGGCTTTCGGAGCGCGATCACGGCGCAGCACGACCCGCGGGTGTTTCCGTTCGGCGCCCTGTTGCGCCGCTCGAAGATCGACGAGCTGCCGCAGCTCTTCAACGTGCTGCGCGGCGACATGTCCATCGTGGGGCCGCGGCCGGAGGATCCCGGCATGGTCGAGCAGCACTACACGCCCCTGGATCTGGAGACGCTGGACGTCCGGCCGGGGCTCGCGAGTCCAGGCAGCATCTACAACTTCACGCACGGTGAAACCCTGCTGGCGAGCGACGATCCGGAGAAGCACTATGTCGAGCAGCTGTTGCACCTGAAGCTCGCGCTGGACGTCGTGTACGTGCGCCGCGCGTCCAGCCGGTACGACGTGGCGATCATCGGCCGCACGCTGCGGGTCATCCTGGCGTCGCTCCTCGGGAGGCGCCGCTTTCCCGATCCCCCCGAGATGGCGGAAGCCCGACGGCTGCTCCGCGAGAGCGGCGTCGCGGCGTAATTTCAGCTATCTTGACGTGGCCCTAGGCGACTGCGCCCCCCGCGCCCCCCGTCCCCTCGCCAAGGGCTCTCGTATCGGCTGCGCCCCACATTGACCAGGAGCCCGTTCCCGTGTCGCTCAGCGCCGTGCACGAACCCGTGACCGCCTCCCCTTCCCTGGTCCATCGCCTCGGCCAGGCGCTGCGCGAGGAGGGGGTCGTGTACTGCCAGTGGAAGGGTCACTTCCGGGCGCAACGCTGGGCGAGCGGCGAGGGCGACATCGACCTGCTGGTCGATCCCGCGTCCGCGCCCGCGTTCACCGCGGTGCTCGGGCGGCTGGGGTTCAAGCCCGCGCTCGCGACGCCCGAGGAGCAGATCCCGGGAGTCGAGAGCTTCTTCGGGCACGATGCCCGCGTCGCCCGGCTGCTGCACGTCCACGCGCACTATCGCCTGGTGATCGGACGGTCGTGGACCACGCACTTCCGCGTGCCGTTCGAGCGCCCGCTGCTCGCGACCGCCCTGCCGCTCGCGCCCTTCCCGGTGCCCGCGCCCGGGCTCGAGCTGATCGTTTTCGTGCTGCGCAAGCTCCTGGGACGCTCCCTGCGGCAGGAGATCGGGCCGGGAGGCGCCCGCTGGGTGGCGGCCACACAGGACGAGCTGCGCTTCCTCGTGGGGCAGGCCGACCAGCCGACGGTGCACGAGCTCCTCGTGCGGCACCTGCCGTGCGTCGAGCCGGCGCTGTTCGACGCCTGTCTCTTGTCGCTGCGCCCGGGGTTCTCGCCGTGGCGCCGCGCGGTGCTGCGGCGCCGGCTGGCGCGCCGCCTGCGCGCGCACGCCCGGCGCCCGGCGGCCGGCGAGACGATGCGGCGACTCACACGGGACCTGGTGACGCTGCGCGGGCGCTGGGGCGGGCCGCCGCCCGGCAAGCGGCTCGCGCGCGGGGGAACGACGATCGCCCTCGTCGGCGGAGATGGGGCGGGCAAGTCCACGTGCGCCGCCGAGCTGTACCGCTGGCTTGCCCCCACGTTCGACATGATGACCGCGCATCTGGGCCGCCCGCCGCGCTCGTTCCTCACGCTCGCCGTGGGCGGGCTGCTCAAGGTGCGGAACGCGCTGTGGGCCTTGGGGAGCCGGGGGATCCGGGGGGGCGGTGAGGACCGGTCCGTCGGCGACACCGCGGACGGTGAGCCGGGCGTGTTTCCGGGGCATGTGGCGCTGTTGCGGGAGGTGTGCACCGCGCGCGACCGCTATTGGCTCTACGTGAAGGCCCGCCGGTTCGCCGCCGCGGGTGGTGTGGCGTTGGCCGAGCGGTATCCGATTCCGCAGAACCGCACGCTCGCCGGGCCATCCATCCGCCCGCTGCTGGCGGCCGCGCCCACCAAGCGACTGGCGGCACGCTTGTGCGCCGCCGAGGAGTGGTACTACCGCCAGATCCTCCCGCCGGACCGGGTGATCGTGCTGCTGGTCGATCCCGAGCTCGCCGTACGCCGCAAGACGACCGAGCCGGCCGACTATGTGCGCCGCCGCTGCCGGCTGGTGTGGGACGTCGACTGGGCCGCCGCGGGCGCCCGCGTGGTCGACGCCGGCCGGCCGCTCGCGGAGGTGCTGGCCGAGCTCAAGTCGGTGGTGTGGTCCGAGCTGTGAACGGAGCCACCGAGACGGCCGGCGGCCCCCCCCCGCCCGCCGCCGCGCCGGGCGGGTCGCTCACCCGACGCGCCGCGCTCACCGCCGTGGCGTCGCTGCTCGACTACGCCGCCAGGCTCCTGGTGGGCCTGGTGCTGACGCCGATCCTCGTGACCGGCTTGGGCCGGTCGCTCTTCGGCGTATGGACGATGCTGGGGCAGCTCGTCAACTACATGACCGCGACCGACGGGCGGCCCACGGAAGCGCTGCGCCTGACGATCTCGAGCCTGCAGGCGAGCGACGATGCCGCGCAGAAACGCCGCCAGGTGGGCGCGGCGCTGGTGGTGTGGCTGCTGTTCCTGCCCGTGGTCGCGCTCGCGGGCGGAGTGCTGGTGTGGTTGACCCCCACGATCACCAAGGTCCCGCCGGAGCTACGCGGCACGGTCCGTCTCACCTGCGCCCTGCTGGTGCTGAGCTTTCTCACGGCGACCCTCGCGTCCATCCCCGAATCCGTGCTGCGCGGGATGAACCTGGCGTACCGGCGGATGGGGTGGCAAGCCAGCCTGAACCTGATCGGCGGCGGGCTGATGGCCGGGGCCATCGCGCTCGGCCTCGGCCTCGCGGGCTTGGGGGTGGCGCAGGTCGCGGCCGCCGGGCTCACGGGTCTCTGCTTCTGGGTGCTGGTGAAGCAGTTCGTCCCCGGCTTCGGCGTCGCCCGGCCGGCCCGGCCCGAGGTCACCTCCCTGCTCACGATGAGCGCCTGGCTCAGCGGGGGCACGGTGCTCACGCACGTGCTGCTGCACAGCGACATGCTCATCCTGGGCATCGTCGTGTCGCCGGCGGCCGTCACCACGTACGCCGTCACGGAGTACGCCGCGCGGACCGCGCTCGGCGTGTTCGATTTCACCGTGGGCTCGGCCATGCCGGGGCTGGGCGGCGTGATCGGGCAGCGGCAGTTCGAGCGCGCGGCCCAGATCCGCGCGGAGCTCATGGCGCTGACGTGGCTCTTCGTCACCGCCGTCGGCGCCACGATCCTGCTGTGGAATCGCTCGTTCCTGTCGCTGTGGGTGGGCGGGCACCTCTACGCCGGCGTGTGGGCGAACCTGCTCATGGTCGGCATCACGGTGCAGACGGCGTTCGTCCGCAGCGACGCGTATATCCTGGATGCGGCGCTCCGGCCGCGGCTCCGAGTCGTCGTGACCGCCGTCGCGGCGGCGGTGACCATCCCCGCGGCGTTCGCGCTCACCCGCGCCTACGGGATCGTCGGCCTGTGCGCGGCCATTCTCCTCGGACGCTCGGTGCAGGCGATCGCGTATCCCCTGCTGGTCGCGCGCTGCCTGGAGCGGGGGCGCTCCTTCCCGATCGGGGCCATCGCCCGGCCGGCGGCGGTCACGGCGCTCTTGTTCGGGGCGGGGACGTACTTCGGAGAGCGGCTGCTCGCCCATCACTGGATCGAGTGGGGCGCCGGGGTCGCGGCGAGCTTCGGGCTGATCCTCGCCCTGGCGCTCTGGGCCGGGCTGCCCGCGAGCGTTCGCGGGCCCGTGCTGGACCGGTGCCGGGCGATGCTCAGGGTATTCCGGCGGTAGGACCGCTCACCAGTGTCCAGACGCCAAGCCGCAAGCGGTTGTCAGCCGACGGCTGCAAGGGCCTTGCGCGGCAGAATCGATCGATAGACGTCCATTACGCGCGCGGTGATCACCCTCTCGTCCAGCTGGGTGACGGTGTCGCGCCCGTTGCTGCGCTGCCCGCGACGGAGTACCCGCTCCAGCGCCGCCGCGATCGTCTCGGGGCGATCGTCGGCGCACAGCTCGCATCCTGAAACACCCTGGAGCCGCAATGGCACGTCCCCCACCGAGACGGACACGACCGGGAGATTGCAGGCCAACGCTTCCTTGACGACGTTGGGAGAGCCCTCTTGCATGGACGTGAAGACGAGCGCGTCGCAGGCATTCATGTAGTAGGGCACGTCCGTATGCGGCACCCCCCACGCGACGATGAGGTCGGCCTGGAGCGACCGGTTCAGCAGCTCGACCGCCTGTTGCGCCAGCGCGTAGCGCTTCCGTCCCGTCGCCGGGTTGCCGGCAAACAGCACGAGTCGCTTGTCGAGCGGCCACCCGAGGTGGCGGCGCGCCTCATCCCGCGGGATCACCCGAAACCTCACCAGGTCGAGGCCCGAGGGGATGGTGTGCACCGGTGCCGCGGAATCCACGAGGGCGCGCATGTGGTCCGATACGACGATGACCGCGTCGGCGCGCGACGCGACCCAGCGTGAGAGCCACATGAGAATCCTGCCCTTCGGGGTAATGTGTCCACGCACGTCATGGATGATTCCTTGCAGATCATCGCCCCTGAGCGTCACCACGAGCGGCAGGCCCTTCGGGAACGCCAGCACGCCGCTCTGGCCGAACTGCGCGTGCACGAGATCGTATCGGCCGCGGGCCAGCCGGGATCGCACCCGCACCCAGGCAGCGACGTAGTTCCTGAGCTTCTGGCCTCCGCGGACGGGAAACACGTCGACGTCCACGCCGGCAGCCTGGAGGAACTCCGCCTGTCGCTTGATGAAATGCGTGGTCTGCGGCTGGCCCGGCTTGGGCCATCCGGCGGTGATCATCAGGACGCGGATCGGCGAATCTGCCATGGCGTACTCCCTCCTCCGGTATCTCGAGACGGGACACTCGCGATCAGATGCTGTCCCAGATGGCCTGCTGCAGCTCGGGCAGGACGCGCGCCGCGGGCTGGCCGGCATCGACATCCACGACGCGTGTGGCGGTGGGATACCGTGGGTGCGACAGCGTCGCCCCCGAGCCGCGCGGCGGCCGGAGCTGCACGACCAGGTCGAGCGGGCACAGGTCCGCCGGCGGCAGGCCGTCCAGGATGACGATCTTCCCCTGGTCGCGGGCGCTGCGGGCGCGCGCCGCGCGCCGGCGCCACCCCCGAGCAGTGCGCGGCGCGGTGATCGGCAGGACGGCCAGCTCCTCGCCGAGCCACGCCGCGATCTCGCTCGGGAGCGTGCTCCTCCCCGCTCCGCCCGGGCTGACGAAGGCAATGGCGAGCCCACCCTGGGGGCAGGTGCGCGACGAGTTCTTGGGGACATGGTAATAACGGTTCTCCGCGAGCCACCACAGCGTCCGTCCCTCCCGCAGCCACCTCCGGCGCCGAGCCTCCCACGCGCCATACGTCCGGTAGCCGCGCAGCGCCGGCACGGCGCTTTGGCGAAAGGCGAGGAGCTGGCGCTTGGACGGCGGCGACCCGCCGACCATCTCGACGAGGAGGCGGGCCGCCGTGTCTCCCACGAGCGGCCGCGCCAGCTCCAACAGCCGCTCCCGCTGAATCCTCCCGACCAGCCAGTGAAACTCCTGCACCACCTTGTCCGCCATGTACGTGCTTCTCAGGGCCGCCAGCAGACGGTCCCGCACCCGGAGCTTCACGGCGGCGCGAACCACGAGCAGCAACAGCTCCACGTGGGGATCCGCGACGTAGATCCCGTACGTTCCATCGAGCACTCTGGTCGAAAGAACGAGCTCCTCCCACGGCGGGCGATATCCCTTCAGGTGCTTCTCGCCCAGCGTCAGCTGATAATGGACGTGCAGGTGGATCAGCTTTCCGCTGTGCGGGTCGAAGCACACGTAATCCTCGACGCCCGGGTAGCGGTGGAATGGCTCCACAACAAAGCGCTTGACGCCCGCCTGGCTGAGTATCCGCGCGAGCGGCAACGCGGACTTTCGGTCGACGAGCAGATCGAGGTCCGTCGCTCCAACCATCGAGGCGCCCAGGTGCTCGTTGCTCTTCCAGTTGCAGTACACGATGTCTTCGGTGTGGAACCTTCCGAAGAGACTCGTGAGCACACCGAGCGATGCCGTCTCCATCACGAGCAGTTCCCTCATCGAGGCTTCGCCAGCTACAAGTTTCGCACCAAGCGCGTGATCCGGGCCAACCGAGTTCAAGCGGTGTCGCGCAGCCGCCGCACCCACCCATCCGTCGCAGCCCGCTTTCGATAATGTGGCACCCCTGCCGCACCGGGCGACGGGCCGCAGCGCACCCCCAGTTGATAACCGCTGGTCCTGCAACCGGTTATCCTGGACCGCGAGGCGCATGAGTTGTGCAGATCGGGGAACGGCTGAGCCCGTGGCGGGTCCAGGATTTGCTCCGACGAGAGTATCCTTCTTTCGAATGGTAGAACCCAGCTTGAGCATCGCAGGTATGACCCGGTCGGCGGCGCCGCTCCGCGGAGCCGACCGCCCGCTGGTCGTCGAGCTCGCCGGCCTCGCGGGGGCAGGCAAGAGCAGTCTCACGCGGGCGCTGGCGCGACTCGACCCCCAGATCCGTGCGCGCCCGCAGGTGTCGTGGGCGCGCTACCTCGCCTGCGTACCCCCGCTCGTCCCGACGCTCTTCAGTCTCCATTGGCCGTTTCGCGGCGTGCTCCGGAAGGAGATGAAGCGCGTGCTGCGGCTCCAGGCGCTCCGTCGCCTCGCGCAGGGAACGCTGGACTGCGGGACGCTGCTGTTCGACGAAGGCCCGGTGTACATGCTGGCCCGCACCCTCGTGTTCGGCGGGCGGAACATCCAGACCCACGGCTTCCAGCGGTGGTGGCGGCGCGCGATCGCCCGGTGGGCCGAGACGCTGGACGTCATCATCTGGCTCGAGGCACCGGATGACCTGCTGGCCGCGCGCCTGCGTACCCGGCCGGAGCATCCGTTCGGGGACGTCGACGACCGGGCCGTGAGCGCGCTGCTCTGCGCGTACCGGGAAGCCTTCACCCGTGTGATCGGGGAGCTGACCGCCGGCGCTGGACCACGGCTGTGGACGGTCCCGACCGATCGTGGCTCGGTGGACTCGCAGGCGCGGGAGCTGCTCGCGCGGCTCCGCGTTGCGCGGGGAACGGCGCGCCGCGTCCGGGAGATCGCCTGATGCGCGGGATGCGGGGAGGACTGGCCTGGGCTCCGTTCGAGCGCTCGCCCGCCGTCCCGGCCGCGAGCCCGGCGGCCGCGCCGTTTCACCCGGTCGTTCGGTGGGCCTTCTACTTGTTCGTGGCTTCGCTTCCGTTCGAATGGCCCAAGCGGAGCATCCCCATGGAGATCACCACCCTGACCGGCGCCGTGTTTCTGCTCGCGACACTGCTCCAGCCGAGCCGTTGCTACGCGCGACGACCCACCGCGCTGTGGTGGTTTGCCGCGTCGCTGTACGTGTATTGGATGAGCTGGATAGCCACCGGCCTGACGTATCCCGCCGACGTCCTGAAGCAGTTCCCGCTCCGCCTGGAGCTCGTGCTGGTCTTTTGGGCCGTCTTTAACCTGATGCTGGACGAGCGGATGGCCACGAGGGCGGCGTTGATCTTCGGCCTCGCCTGCGGCGCGCTCGCCGGGATCACCCTGGCCGGCGCCGTCAATCTCGACGAGGAGTGGGTGAAGAAATCGGGACGCGTCACGCTGTTCGGCCAGAACGCCAACCACGCCGGCCTGATGCTCGCTTCAGGGGCGCTCGCCCTGGTCGGCCTGACCTACGGCAGGGATCGTAAGCTGATCCGACCCCGCATCCTCGTCTGGCCAATCCTGGGGGCGATCGGCATGGCGATCCTGAAAACCGGGTCCCGCGGCAGCCTGCTGGCGCTCACGCTGGGCCTGTGGACGTACGCCGTGTGCGGTCAGAGCTTGAAGATGAAGATCCGGAACACGGTAGTTGCGCTGGTGGCGCTCGTCCTGCTGGCGTGGGCGGCCTGGCAGCTGCCGCTCATGCGCAAGCGATTCCAGCAGGCAGAGGGCGGAGACTTGGCCGGGCGCGAGCGAATCTTTCCCGCGGCCTGGGTGCTGTTCCTCGAACGGCCGCTGATGGGCTGGGGCCCGGCGCAAAATCACTACGAGCTGGCCAGGCGCCTGTATTCCGTGGAGTTTCGCCCGTGGAGAGACACGCACAACCTCGTGCTCGAGGTGCTGACGGCCGGCGGCCTGATGGGGGCGGTGGTGTTCTTCCCGGGCGTTGGGCTGTGCGTGTGGGGCGCGTGGAAGGCCCGACACGGCATCCAGGGCATCCTGCCGTTCGCCATGGCCGTAGCCCTCCTGATGGGCAACATGAGCGGCAATTACATTGCGCTGAAACTGTTCTGGCTCGTCCTCGCGTGGGGGCCGGCGGCGGCGGCGAGTCTGGCCGGCCCGCCGCGCGCGCCGCCGACGCGAGCGTCCGTGGGCGGAGGTACCGGCAGACCGCGCTCGGCGGCTCTGCTGACGTGACGCCGCGTGTAGCAGAGTTGCCACACGCCGCGTCCCGACGTGCGAGGCACACCGGGTGCCTTTCATCAAGTGGTGTCCCGGCAATGGCTTCGGTCCCGGGACGGAGCCGCCTGCTGGCACAGCGATTGCGCCACCGCGGGGCTGGCGCGGCATATCCTGCGGCGGCGCGCAACACTACGAATCACACTACGAATCGGATAGGGCCGTGCTGATCACGTTCTCCGGATTAGATGGGTCGGGCAAGTCCACCCTCATCGAATGGCTGCGGGTGGCCCTGGAGCGGGAAGGCCGCTCCGTGGTCGTGCTCCACATGAACGACGACGTGGGGGTGTACGCATACCTGCGCCGGGGCCGTGACCGGCTGCTGCGCCTGCTCGGCCTCGAGGTCCCTCGACCGCTGCAACCCGGGGCCGATCCGCTCGACCCCTCCCGGCCCGGCAACCGCACCTGGCTGCGCCGCGTCGTGCGCCGCGCCCGGTACGCCGTGGTGTGGAGCGAGACGCTGCGGCGGTGCATCTATCTGATCGATCTCCTCGTCTTTGCGCTGTATCGGCTCGCCTTTGAGAAGCTGACGAAGCGTGTCTTCATCATGGACCGCTACTTCTACGATACTCTGGTCGATCTCTCGGAGGGCGGCAACAGCCCCTGGAACCGCCTGCTGGAAGCGCTCACGCCGACTCCCGACATGCCCGTGCTGCTGGAGGTGCCGCCCGAGAAGGCATTCGGGAGAAAGGGCGAGTATTCCGTCGACTACCTGCGGCGCCGGTGGGTGGGCTACCAAACGGTGCTGAGCTGGGTGCCGTCGTGCGTGAAGATCTCCGACATGGAGCTCGAGCGTACGCAAGCGGCGCTGTGGCAGGTCGTCGCCACCCGGATGCCCCACGCGCTGGAGCAGCGCATGCCCGGACTCGACGGCGCGAACGGACGGCCGCTGTAATGGCGCAGCGCGTTCTCGTACTGGACGGACAGACCACCCAGGCGCTCGCCTGCGTGCGCGCGCTCGGCCGGGCGGGGCATGCGGTGTTCGTGGCGAGCCCCAGGCGCCGGCCGCTGGCAGCCTGGTCGCGGTACTGCCGCGCCCACTTCCGCCTGGCCGGCGAGACCGTGGAAGCGTTTGCGGCGCTGCGCGCGTGGGCCCGGACGCAGGGGGTTCAGGTCGTGCTGCCCCAGCGAGAGCGCTCCTGCGTGCTGTGCAACGCGGAGCGGGAGCGCTGGGAAGCGCTGGGGATGACGTTGGGCTGCGGCCCGGCGGACATGCTCCGCTCCGCCTTCGACAAGGCGCGCACGCTCGAGCACGCGGAAGCCAGCGGGGTGCGGATTCCGCCCACCCGGCTGCCGGCGTCGCTCGCGGAATGTCGCGCGGCCGCGGAGGCGGTCGGCTACCCCTGCATCGTCAAGCCCCGCTTCAGCGACTTCTGGGACGGCAGCGGGTTCCTCCCGGACAAGGGCACGCAGTACGTGCGCGACCCCGCCGCACTCGAGGCGACCGTACTCGCCTGCCGGCAGGGCGAGCTCTGGCCGGTGATCCAGGGCATCGTTCCGGGGCAGGGCAAAGGGGTGTTCGCGCTGTGCGACCACGGCGAGCCCGTGGTCTGGTTCGCGCACGAGCGCCTCCGCGACGTCCGGCCGTCGGGATCGGGAAGCAGCCTGCGGCGCGCGATCCCGCTCGATCTCCGGCTCCAGGCGCCGGCGGCGCGGCTGCTCTCGGCGCTGGCATGGCATGGCCCCGCGATGGTCGAGTTCCGGGACGACGGCTCGGGCGAGCCCTGCCTCATCGAAGTCAACGGGCGGTTCTGGGGCTCGCTGGAGCTCGCGATCGCGGCCGGCGTCGACTTCCCGAGCCTGTGGGTGGGGCTCTTGTGCGGCACTCCGGTCGAGCCGCCAGCCGGTTACGATATCGGCGTGACGCGCCGCTGGTTGTGGGGCGACGTCAAGCGCCTCCTCTATATCCTGGCCGGACCGCCGCCGGGATGCCCCGAGCCGTACCCGAGCGTCCTGCAGGGCCTGCGCGAGATCCTCGGACCGCAGCCCCGCGGTACCAGGAGCGAGATGTGGGGAGCGGACGACCCGTGGCCGGCTGTGGGTGAATGGATCCAGGGAATGGGCGAGCTCACGGGCGCGTTGCGGCCGTTGATCGAGCGCTGGCGCGCGAGGGTGGCAGCGCCGCCGGCAGGCGACGCGACCCCCTCCCCCGCCCCCGCCGCCCCCGCCGCCCCGGCTCGCGAGCCCGCGGAGGCGATGCGCTCATGACGAACAGCGCCGGGCGCATCGCGCAGGTGTCGGTCATCGTGCCGTGCCGGAACGAGAAGCGCTACATCGCGCAATGCCTGGAATCGATCCTCGCCAGCGACTATCCCCGCGACCACCTCGAGGTGCTGGTGGTGGACGGTCGCAGCGACGATGGCACGCAGGCGATCCTCGACGAGTACGCATCGCGCTATCCGATCATCCGGGTCCTGGACAATCCCAGGCGCATCCAGCCGGTCGCCCTCAACATCGGCATCGGCGCCGCGCGGGGCGAGATTCTCGTGCGCATGGACGCCCACGTGACCTACCCGAAGAATTACATCGGCGATCTCGTGGCGATGCTCCAGCAGGCGCGCGCCGACAACGTGGGCGGCGTGGTGGTCACGCTGCCCGCCAGCCAGACTGCCATCGCGAAGGCGATCGCGAGCGCGATGTCGCACCCCTTCGGCGTGGGCAACTCCCACTTCCGCATCGGTGTCCAGCGACCGCGCTGGGTCGAGACCATCGCATTCTTCTGCTGCCGCCGCGAGACGTTCGAGCGCGTGGGGCTGTTCGACGAAGAGCTGGCGCGCGACGAGGACAGCGAGTTCAATGCCCGCCTGATCAAGCAGGGCGGGCGGATCCTGCTCGTGCCGAACGTGGTGTCCTACTACTACGCCAGGGACTCGCTGCGGCAGGTCGGACGGATGGCCTACCAGTACGGCTACTCCAAGCCGCTCGTGGCGCGCAAGCTGGGCCGCGTGATGACGCTGCGGCAGCTCGTGCCGCCCGGCCTCGTGCTCGCGCTGGTCGCGCCGGCGACCCTGAGCCCCTGGGTGGAGCCGGCCGGGGCGCTGTTCGGCGCCGTGGCCGGCACCTATCTGCTCGCGGTCCTGGGGTTCGCCATCGCCGCCGGGCGCAAAGTGGGCCTGCGGACCGCGGCGGCGCTCGCGCTGGCGTTTCCGGTGCTGCACTTCAGCTACGGCCTCGGGTTTCTGAGAGGCGTGCTGGAGCTCGCGCTGGGATCCGGACGCCACGCTCGGCACACCGAGCTGCCGCTGTCGCGCTGAGGTGGGTATGCCCGGCAGTAATCATGCGCCAGTCTCGGCAGCGGCCGCCGCGGCGTTCGCGGCGTTCGCCTACCACGACGTCGCGGACCAGCCGCAGGAGTCGGGGTTTCAGTCCCCGGGCGCCGCGGCCTACACGCTCAGCCGGGCGGCGTTCCGGCGGCACCTCGCCGCCCTGGCGCGCGCGTCGCTCCGCCCCGAGCTCGTGACGGGCATCGATCCGACCGTGCCGGGCCGGCACGTGCTGCTCACCTTCGACGACGGCGGCAACAGCGCGCGCCACGTGGGCGACGAGCTGTGCCGGCGGGGCTGGCTGGGCCACTTCTTCATCATCACCGGTCGCATCGGGGAGCGGACCTTCCTCGACGCGGCCGGGATCCGGGACCTGCGGCGGTGCGGCCACGTGATCGGCAGCCACTCGCACACGCACCCCGACATCTTCCGGGAGCAGACGATGGAGCAGATGGTCGAGCAGTGGCGCTCGAGCTGCGACCGCCTCGCGGACCTGCTGGGCGAGCCCTGCACGGTCGCGTCGGTCCCCGGGGGCGACATTTCCCCGCTGGTGCTCGAGTCCGCCGGCGCCGCGCGGCTGCGGTATCTCTTTACATCCGAGCCCACGGTCGTGCCCCGCTTGGTCGGCGGCTCCTGGGTGTTGGGCCGATTCTGTCCGAAGGTCACCACTGATCCGTCCCAGATCCGGGAGCTGGCGGATTTCCACGGCTGGAAGCGGGCGCGGCTCATCCGCCGGCTCAAGGACGTCGTGCGCGGTGTGCTTCCCGGCCCATACCGGCGGTACGTACGCTGGCAGACCCGCGAGCTGCAGGGCGCGGAGCGGAGCCCGTCCCCCGTGTCCGGGGAGCGCTGACCATGTGCGGCATCGCTGGATACCTGCGGGCGGGGGGCATACCGCCGGAGTCCGCGTCCGAGATCCTCGAGCGCATGACGGCGGCCCTGCGTCACCGCGGGCCCGACGATGACGGCGCGTGGATCGACGGCGAGGCGGGGATCGCCCTCGGCCATCGGCGGCTCTCGATCCTCGATCTGTCGCCGCTGGGGCATCAACCGATGCACTCGGCCTGCCGGCGCTACGTCATCGTCTTCAACGGTGAGATCTACAACTTCCGCGCGCTCCGCGCCCACCTGGAGGGGTTGGGGCACCGCTTCCGGGGCCACTCGGACACGGAGGTGCTGCTCGGCGCCGTGAGCGAGTGGGGTGTGCGGCGCGCGGTGGAGCGCTTCAACGGCATGTTCGCGTTCGCGCTCTGGGACCGGCAGGAGCGCACGCTGCATCTCGCGCGCGACCGTGCGGGCGAAAAGCCGCTGTACTATGCCCCGCTCGGCGACACGCTGCTGTTCGCGTCCGAGCTGAAGGCGCTCCGGGCGCACCCGGACTTCCGGGGGGAGATCGACCGGGACGCGCTGGCCTTGTTCCTCCGCCACGGCTACGTGCCGACCCCGCACACCATCTACCAGGGGGTCTACAAGCTGCCGCCGGCCACCCTGCTCAGCCTGCCCGCCGGGCGGGGGGGCCGCCGAGACGCGGTTTCGATCGAGTACTGGTCGGCCCGCGCGAGCGCAGAGCATGGCGTCGCGAACCCGTTCACCGGGTCGGAGCACGAAGCGGTCGAGCGCCTGGATGAGCTGCTGAAGGATGCGGTGAAGCTGCGGATGGAAGCGGACGTCCCGCTGGGCGCGTTTCTCTCGGGCGGCACCGACTCGTCGCTGGTGGTGGCGCTGATGCAGGCCCAGAGCCCGCGTCCGGTCCGGACGTTCACGATCGGTTTCCATGAGCCGCGCTACAACGAGGCGCACCACGCCGCGGCCGTCGCCCGCCATCTCGGCACCGATCACACCGAGCTGTACGTGACCCCGGCGGAGACGCTCGCCGTCGTCCCGCGTCTGCCGGTCATGTATGACGAGCCGTTCGCCGACCCGTCGCAGGTTCCCACGTTCCTCGTCTCCGAGCTGACGCGCCGCCACGTGACCGTGAGCCTGTCCGGCGACGCGGGCGACGAGCTGTTCGCCGGGTACCGGCGCTACCGCCTGGGGCCCAGCCTGTGGACGGCGATCCGCCGCCTGCCGCGGCCGGTGCGGCACGCGACGGCGGCGCTGCTCGCCGGCTGGCACGAGGCGGCGTGGCTCCCGGGCTCGCCCTTCCGGCGGTGGACCGGCAAGCGGAGTCTCAACGAGCGCGTGCGCCAAGCGGCCGAGGTGCTTCGGACCGACTCGCCCCACGCCCTGTACCGCTATCTCATGTCGTACTGGAAGGACCCCTCGGCCGTCGTCCTAGGCGCCCACGACGCGCCGACGGCGCTCACGGACCCGTCCCGCTGGGTGGCGTTCGATGCGACCCGCCAGATGATGTACCTGGACCTCATCACGTACCTGCCGGACGACATTCTGGTGAAGCTCGATCGGGCGAGCATGGCCGTGAGCCTGGAATCCCGCATTCCGCTGCTCGACCATCGCGTGATCGAGTTCGCCTGGCAGCTCCCGCTGTCCCTGAAGATGCGCCGCGACGGCGGGAAATGGGTGCTCCGGGAGCTGCTCGCCCGCTACGTGCCCAGGGCGCTCACCGACCGCCCCAAGAAAGGCTTCGACGTGCCCCTGGCCGCGTGGCTGCGAGGCCCGCTCTCCGACTGGGCCGCGGAGCTGCTGGACGAGGACCGCCTGCGCCGCGAGGGGATGCTGCGGCCGGAGCCCGTGCGGCGGAAGTGGCTCCAGCACGTCCGGGGTGAGACGAGCTGGGATTTCGACCTGTGGACGGTGCTCATGTTCCAGGCGTGGCTGGAGGGCACCCGCCAGCCGGCACCGCCGAGCCGGCCGGCGCGGCCAGCCGAGGTGGCCGCGGCGCCGGACCCCTGAGCGCCGTCGTTAGTGGCAGCTCCCGCTGCCCGCGTCTCGGTACGACTGGCCCGCCACGGAGATGAACTTCCACGTGTACGAGCCGGTGCTCGACGTCCATCACGGCGTGAAGAACTCGCTCATATCGGGTGCACTGGCGGCGGCGCCGGGGAATACGGTCACGCCTAACGCCTTCAGTATCAGCCGCAGCGTGCTCTGATGCTTGTAAACCGTGGCCGACTGGTAGCCCCGTTTTGCCTTCGGGCTCACCACAACCCACTCGACTTTCCCGCCACCGTTCGTGTTGTCCCCGCCCGCCTCGTCGAACGTGATGATCAGGAGCCCATCCTGCTGGAACGTCGGACTGCTGATCAGTGGGCCGATATTGTCGCTCAGCCACCGGTCCGCCGTGCTCAACGAGCAGTCGTGCGCGTCGTTGCACAGATTGGGCACGATGTTCGAGAAGCTGGGCAGCGTCCCGTTCTTCAGGTCCGTGGCGAACTGTGTGAACGGCACCAGGTTCTTCACCTGGGTGGCGTCGTTGACCACATCGGACAGCAGGGCGAAGACGTTGTGCTTGCGGGCGTAGTCGCCCTGGTCGCCGCCCGTGTACCCCACCGACGGCAGATCTTCCGCGTACGACTTCCAGGTCTTCCCGGCCTTCAGCAGCTCTCGCACCATGTTGTCCACCGTCACGACGGTCGAGTAGCTATCGTTGTTCGAGATGATCTGACCAGTCGCCAGCATGAAGTAGTTGCCGATCGACGGGTGTGTGACGGCGTAGTACTCCGTCGCCAGCCCGGACTGAGCCGCGAGGCTGTTCAGGTAGGGCATCGACGACGCCGCGTCGACGTAATCCGTGTTCTCCTCCGTGACCAGGAACACGTGCCCAAACGCTGCGCCCCCGGAGACCGCCGTCACGGTGATCGCTGCGCTGCCGCTCTTGCCTTCGCTCGTGGCCGTGATCGTGGCCGAACCCGCCGCCACGCCCGTGACGAGGCCGCTCGCATTCACCGTCGCGATGGAGGTGCTGCCGCTCGCCCAGGTCACCGCCCGGCCCGCGAGCGGATTGCCGCTCGAGTCCTTCGGGGTGGCGGTCAGCTGCACCGTCTGGCCTGCCGGCACCGTGGCGGACGGAGGCGCCACGTCCACCGCAGCCACCGGCCGGGTGAGATCGGGGATGGGACTCTCGGTCACCCGGCAGGACGCGAGCGCGATCGTGGCGACGATCGTCGCACCGGCGAGGCCCGTCACTCCGCGAAACCGCTGCTGCGTGAGGCTCATGGGGAAACGCCTCCTCGCGGTAGACCCGTAAGCTCAGCGCACCGCCGTGTGGCGGTTGTGCTCTGCCCAGCGACTGCTTTGTGTATGGTTGCTTGCGACACACGGAGGCGCTCGGCGTTACGATACGCCGCGCGGCAGGTAGGGCGCCACCGCTGCCAGGGTCATCCTACGACACCCAGAGACTGCTCCACGGTGACGACCGTCACGCGTCTCGCGGTCTCACGCGCGGCGCCGAGCTCGCGCAGGGGGGTCAGTTCCTGATTGTTACGGTTGTCGCCGCCGACGTGCGGGTGTTGCCGGCGGCATCGCGCGCCGTCGCCGTGAGTGCATACGTCCCGTTCGGCAGGTCGCGCGAATCCCACGAGAGCGGGAATTTTGTGATCGGCGCTTCGGTGATGACTTCCGCGCCGATGTTCCGGTCGTTGAGCTTGAACTGCACCCCGGCTACGTCCCGGTCGTCGACCGCCGTCGCCGTCAGCTGGACCACACCCGTCAGCGTCGTGG
>DASPXO010000070.1:0-2777 GCA_035637235.1 Gemmatimonadales bacterium
CCTGGGGATACGCGCCGGGAACCCGCGTCGCGGCCGACTGGGCGCGCATCGCGCGCTGCCTCGGCGAGGAGGGCGCGTGGCGGGCGGCGCGCCGGTTCGGCATCTGGCCGGTCCTCTCGCGCGCGCTCGGCCGCCTCCCGCCCGCGCCGTGAATCAGCAGGAGCAGAAATTGTTCAAGCCACGTCGCGCTGGCGCGCGGCGTTGTAGTTGGCGTCGTACCACCAGTCGAGGTACGCCGCGTAGGTGATCGGCGGATAACGCGGTGGGTTGCCCGGCCCCTGGCAGGTCGGCAGGCACGCGATGTCGGTGTCGAGATGCGGCCCCATGAAGTACGGGATCGCGTAGCGCGGACGGCCCACCGGGGGCAGGGCGCGGTGGGGCGTGGACTTGAACCGGTGGTTCGTCCATCGCTGCATCATGTCGCCCGAGTTCACCGCGAAGGAGCCCGGCACGTACGGCACGTCGACCCACGCCCCGTCCGGCATGCGCACCTGGAGCCCGGGCACCTCGCTCTGGGCGAGAAAGGTCATGAAGTTGGCGTCCGTGTGCGGCGCGATGCCGAACTGGTTGGCCTCGGCCGCCACCGGCGGGTAGTGGGTGAGTCGGAAGCTGAACTGGCTCTCGGCGAAGGCGCCGTCGAAGGTGTCCGGCGGCAGGTCGAGCGTCGTCGCGCAGAGCGGCAGGAGCTTCCGGCCCAGCGCGTCCACGGCGTCGGTGTAGGCGAGCACCGCTTCGCGAAAGCCGGGCAGGTTCGGCGGCCACTGGTTGGGCCCGGCGAAGCGCCGTCCCGCTCGCACGAGCGGGTCGTCGGGCTCGCGCTCGCGCTTGACGAAGAACGCCTCGTTCAGGTCGGGCTTGTCGTTGGCGTTCACGTCCGAGGTCCACACCGCGTAGCGCCCGAGCATCATGTAACCATTGTTGTGCTCGTTCATGCGCAGAGCGAGCTTGGCGTCCATGGGCTGAGCGTGAAAGCGCCGGGCCTCGGCGAATGTGTCGTCGATCAAAGTCTGCGGGATGCCGTGGTTCACGATGACGAAGAAGCCGACGTCCTGCAGGGCGCGCCCGAGCTCGCCCGCCGTGGCGACGGATGCGCGTGGGCGCGCCGCGAGATACGGCCCGAGATCGATCACCGGGACCATGACGATGAGATAGCACTGTTCGACGCCTTTGACAACGGCGTCGTCGGGGAGGGGTACGGTGCCCGCGCACGGCGGTGAGCCATGGCGCACGGCAAGGTCAGGTCCTCGACAGCGACATCCAGGCCGAGTACGCGACCGCTCTGGTGTTCCGCCTCCACGTCTACGGACTGGTGGCGGAGATCCTCCGCTCGCGCCGCTGGCGCGTCACCGCCTTTGGCCATCGAGTCATGGGCGCCTCGGTCCGACTCCGGCAGCTCCCCTTCCCCGCGTTCTGAAGAAGAACGGATCGATCGACGGCGCCACCGGGGTCGTGTTGTCGAGCGCCAGGAGCGTTTGCGCGTTGAAGTCGGCATTGCGCTGATAGGTGACCCCGTTCGGGAAATTCGCCGGGTTCGGCGTGTTGTTCGCGGAGAAGATCCCGTAGAAGTCCGGCCCGACCGCCACCAGGTGGTCGTAGTCGCCCAGGTACGGGTCGAAGGTCTTGACGGGCACGTTCGCCGGCATCGTGGCCAGGACCAGGTCGTCCCAGGTCGCGCCGTCCGGCGACCGGCGGAAGTGGGTCTCCCAGCGGCGGTTGGTGCCGAGGCCCGTGAGCTGCTGGTAGAGGAGGCCGATGGTCCCGGCGCTGTTGATGGCCAGGGCCGCATTGGTGGCGTTCGGCACGGTCAGGAGGTCGGTCGCCGACCAGGTGACCCCGCGGTCGGTCGAGCGGCGGACGTGCAGCGTCAACATGGACGGCGGAGGCCGATCGGCCCACGCCAGGTACACGGTGCCGCTGCGGCCGGGGCGCGGATCAACGGCGAGGGAGAGCGTCCCGCCGAGGCGCTGCTGTCCAGTCGCCGGTGAGCCGTTGCGGTTGAACGGGATGCGCGCGTTCCGGGCGACCAGGCGACCGGGCAACCCGTCGCTGGGATCCACGAGGCTCCGGAACGGATGGACGCCGGCGCCCCCCTTGTCGTCGCGCACGACGACCACGTCGGTGGTGACGATCAAGGTGTTGCCGGGGAAGCTGCCGCTCTGTGAGCGCCACCCGTAGTAGGTCGCGTAGACCGTCCCGTCGCGGTGCGCGACGGGCCGGATCTGCGGCCCGTCCTGGCCCACCGTCGGGCGGGTCTCGATGCGGATCGAGCGGAACGTGGGATGGGTGGCCCGCGCGTTGGCCGACACGTCCACCGTCGCGGTCCTCGGGCTCGCCTGGAAGTCGTTGTTGCCGATGTAGACCCGGTCGCGACCGGACCGGGTGATGGCGTGCGTGAACGGCTGGTCGTTGTCGGGCCGGCTCGCCAGCGTCTGCATCGCCACCGGATTCGCGGGGGAGGCGGTGCGGAGCGTCTGGAAATCCGTCGTCGGATCACGGAGGATGCCGCCGTACAGCTTTCCCCCGGCGCTCGCGAAGGCGACCGAGATGTCGCTGGTGCCCGTCGAGCTGCCGCCCGTGCTGGGGACGACCAAGTTCAGCCGCCACGTCAGGCCGCCATCCGCCGACACGTAGATGGGAGCGAGCGCGCCGCCCATGGGGTCCGGCGTGAACGCCGTTCCCACGATCTGCGCCGGGTTGGCCGGATTGACCGTGATGCTGGGCTCGCTGTCCTGATTCGTCTCGCGGCTGAGCGAGCGGGGGATCATGTTGACGACGAC
>DASPXO010000071.1:0-8328 GCA_035637235.1 Gemmatimonadales bacterium
GGCCGCCTCGAAGCGGTCGGGCCCACCACCGCGCCCGAGCTCGCCCGCTCGATCGGCGTGCCCGCGGGGGACATCGACGTCGCGCTCGGCGCGCTCGAGCACGAGGGGTTCGTGCTGCGCGGCCGGTTCACGCCGGGCGTCGGCGATCTCGAGTGGTGCGAGCGGCGCCTGCTGGCGCGCATTCACCGCTACACCCTCGACCGCCTGCGGCGGGAAATCGAGCCCGTCAGCGCGGCGGACTTCATGCGCTTCCTGTTCCGCTGGCAGCGCGTCACGCAGGCCACCCGAGGCGAGGGCCCCCAAGGGCTCGCCGCGGTGCTCGAGCTGCTCGACGGCTACGAGCTGCCGGCGGGGGCGTGGGAGGCGGACGTGCTGCCCGCGCGGCTCGCGGAGTACGACCCGCTGTGGCTCGACGGGCTGTGTCTTTCGGGCGAGGTCGCGTGGGGCAGGTTAAGTCCCACGCGGAATGCGGAGCACGAAATGCGGAATCGCAAGGCGGGTCCGATTCGCACGACGCCCGTTGCATTGTTCCGGCGGGAGCGGGCTGCGGTGTGGCGGTCCCTCGTCGCCCAGCCCGAGCCCGCAGGGCTGCCGCTCTCGCACCCGGCTCGCGCGGCACGCGCGGTGCTCGAGCAGCGCGGCGCGTCGTTCTTCGGCGATCTCGTGAACGCGACCGGGCTGCTGCGCTCCGAGGTCGAGAAGGGGCTCGGCGAGCTCGTCGCGTGGGGGCTCGTCACCTCGGACAGCTTCGCGGGTCTCCGGGCACTGCTCATCCCCTCCGACCGGCGTCGGCCGATCGGCGGGTTCCGCCGGCGCGGCCGTGTGGCGCCGTTCGGCGTCGAGACGGCGGGCCGCTGGTCACTGGTGCGACCCGCTTCGCTGCTCCCCCAGGAACAGGTGGCCGAGGCCGTCGCGTGGCAGCTCCTGCGGCGTTACGGCGTGGTGTTCCGGCGGCTGGTGGCGCGCGAGAGCTCGCTGCCGCCCTGGCGGGACGTTCTGCGCGTGTACCGGCGGCTCGAGGCGCGCGGCGAAATCCGCGGCGGGCGCTTCGTGGGCGGCTTTTCGGGCGAGCAATACGCGCTCGCCGAGGCGATCGGGCTGCTCCGCGCCGTGCGGCGCGAGGAAGCGCGCGGCGAGCTGGTCACGGTGAGCGGCGCGGATCCGCTCAATCTCGTCGGTATCGTCACGCCGGGCGATACGGTCCCCGCGCTCGCCACGAATCGCATTCTCTGCCGCGACGGGATTCCGATCGCCACCCAGGAAGGCGGGGGGCGCGGGGTGCGGCTCTTGGTCGAGGCCACGCCGGACGAGGAGCAGCAGCTCAGAACTGCGCTGGTGCGCCGGCGGGTGGCGCCGCTGGTGCGGACGTACCTCGGCAGGACGAGGGCGCGTGCGTGATTCTTAGTAGTTCGCGAACCTGATCGCCTGTCGGATGACGGCGCGCACCGGCCGACCGTGGCTCGTGGCGGCGCGATACGCCGAGGCCCGCACGACCCGCCGTGCCTCCGCGTCGAAGGCCGGATTGGGACTCTCCACGATCTTGACCGACCCGGGCTCGACCTGCCCGCTCGGGTCGAGAACCGCCTCCACGATTACCGTGCCGCCGATCCGCAGCGCCTGCATCTCGGGCGGGTAACGGATAGGCGGGTGCGACAGCAGGACCGGCTGCTCGTCTACGTTGGCCAGCGCGCTCGGCCTGCCCATGGCGGTTCCGGCAGTGGCAGCGCCGGCCGGCGGCTTCCTGCCGCTGCGGCTCGCGCGGACGGAGTCCGCCAGGCGACGGAAGAACGGCGCCAGGTCCACGCCCCGTCCGGTCAACCCCTGATACACCGCGAGGGCCGCGCTGAAATCGGCGTTCGCTACGCTGTCCCGACCGGCCGTGGACCACGCGACGCCCCGCGCCAGGAGGGCGTAGGCCCGCTCGCCCTCGGTGGCGTGGGTGATCAGGGTGTCGAGAGCGACATCGAGCAGGGTAAGCGCGCTGTCGGTGCGGCGCGCGGCGAGCTGGGCGCGCGCCGCGGTTACCAGCTCCGTCGCGACGAGGCGGGGAGGCTCTACGGGGATTTTCATGACCGTCATCACCCGCACCAGGCGGCCGTGGTGGCGGCCGGGGGAAAACCGCGACGCGAGCAACATCTGCCTGACGGGCTCGATCAGGCCGGAATCCGGCGTCTGCTCCACGCGGATGGACGCCGGCTCCGCCCATCCCAGCGTGTCGATAATGGCCGACACTAGGACGATGCCCGCTGCGTGGCGGTGCAGCAGCTCCGTCGTGTAGGCGACCGGCGGCCCAGTGCTGCGGCGCGGGGCCTCGTCCACGCTCCCCGAGAGATAAAGCAGTCCCCTGGCGGACGCCGCCAGCTTCTCCTCGGCAAAGATCTCTGCGAGCCGTGGCGCGAGTCCGTCGAGACCGCCCACGCTGACGCTCGTGTCCAGGGCGAGCGCCTCGCGGAACGCGACGCGCGTGAGGCTGTCGTTGCCCCGAAGGAACTCGAGGATCCCCCGCCACACGAAGGCGAGTTCGCGTTCCTCGTTCGTGGCATGGACCGCGGAGTCGAGCGCGGCGCGGAGCAGTACGTCGGCGCTATCTAGGTGGTGACCCTTGACCTGCGCGCGGGCCGATTCGGTGAGTCGCGCCGCGCGGGATTGCGCGCCGAGCGCAGCCGGTGCGGCGAGCAGCGCCGCGACACGGAGGGCTGTGGTGAGGTGGCCGGGCATGGGGTTGGGGGCGCGACCAGGACGATACTGTCCCCGTCCGGCGACCGCGGCAAGGGTGTGCCCGGGCCGGACCCCCCTGCACCCGGTGAGTGCGCGGCGGCGGTGCAGGCTGCTGCGGAATGCAGCGACCCCCTGGCGCCGCCGCGCTACACGTCACCGTCGGGCGAGCTACAACCTGGCGGCCGAGATGCTCACATCCACGTCCGCGCGGACGTTGAAGAACTTGGGGCACCGGTACACGGCGTTGCCCGACGCCGACAGCAGGCCGCCCGAGACCGCGCCGCGGAAGTCACCGCTGCCCGAGACGAGCGTGCATCCGGTCCGGGCCGCGGCGTCCTCGAAGACGTTCGCTCCGCCCCCCGGCGTGTCGGCGACTAGGCTGACCGCCCCGTCGGTCTGGACCGTCCCGGTGACCGTGCCCGACTCCGTATCGCAGTCGTCGCTGTCCCGCAAGGTAAAGCTGCCGGAGAAGTCGTCGTCCGACTGCGTCGCCACCGCGATATCGATCGGGCACGAGATGGAGTAGGTCTGTCCCGTCGACAGTCGGGCGTGGGCCACAGCCGTCCCCGCATAGGAGCCGACGCCATTCGGAAAGTTCGCGGCGCTGGCCGCCTGGCTGCTGCCGCCGGGCCCCATCAAGCCGTTGTGTGGGTCGCAGGCCGCGATCAACGGCAGAACCAGCAGCGTTATCGAGTGTTGGAAGAGCCGTTTCACAAATGACTCCTTTCGAGCAGCGGCGGCGCGCTGCGCCGCCGGTCGTTGCCGGTTGAAAAGGGTTGTGCGCGACCGGTTGTTGCAGGCGGCGTGCCGCGCCGAGTGCCGGAACGCCGATCGCGCTCGAGACCCACTCCGCGCGGAACGCGACGGGTGGCGGCGACGCAGCACACCTCGTGGCGTGCTGCCCGGTCGCCTCACCCCCAGTCCTTCGAGTCCGGCGCGACGCGCCGCATGGACCTGAGAAATGCCATTGCGGAGTGCGGATTTCGGATTGCGGATTCGACAGGTGGCATTTCGATTCCGCAATCCGCAATCCGCAATCCGCAATGCAGTCCCCGCACTTCTTCCGCGATCACGTTCCAGCTCCCGTCGTCCTTGGCGAGCGTGCCGCGCACCCACATCAGCGGCTCGCTGCGGATCGCGGCGCGATGCTCGTGGAACACGTCGGGACGCACGATCACGTTCACCATCCCCGCCTCGTCCTCGAGCAGCACGAAGACGAACCCTTTCGCCGTTTCGGGGCGCTGGCGCGCCACGACGAGGCCCGCGACCTCCACCCGCGCGCCGTGCTCGAGCCGGGGGAGCGCGTCGCTCTTCACCACGGCGGACGGCATCGCCTCGCGCAGCAGCTCGAGGGGGTGGCCGCTCGCTGCGAATCCCAGCACGGCGTACTCCGCGAGCAGCCGCTCGTCCGGCTCCAGGCCCCCGAAACGCACGCGTTCATACGGGTGATTCAGCGCCAGCTCGAGCTGGCGCCGTCCCGGCGCGCCGCCGCGCTGCTCCGTCTCGGGCGTGAGCCACAGACCCACCTGCCACAGCAGCTCGCGCCGCGTCAGCCCGAAGCCGTCGCACCCGCCTACCCACGCCAGGTGCTCGATCGCGGTGCGCTTGAGCTTCGGGGGCGCGCGCCGCACGAAGTCGCCGATGCTCCGGAACGGGCCACCGCGCTCGCGCTCGGCGACCACGGCGCCGGCGGTCTCCTCGCTCCAATCGCGGATGAACCCGAGTCCGATCCGCACCGCGCGTGCCTCGATCGTGCACCACACGTCGCTCGCGTTCACGTCCGGCAGCCAGATCTCGACGCCGTTGCGCTGCGCGTCCCGCCCCAGCGCGTCGAGCGAGTAGAACCCCATCGGCTGGTTGTTGAAGAGCGCGCAGTAATACTCGGCCGGGTGGTAGTGTCTGAGCCACGCCGACTGGTAGGCGAGGAGCCCGAACGCCGCCGCGTGCGACTTGGGAAACCCGAACTCGGAGAACGCGATCACCTGCATGAACACCGTTTGCGCGATCGTCTCCGGGACGCCGCGGGCCGCCGCGCCGTCCTTGAACTCCTCCCAGAACCCCGCCATCAGCTCGCGGCTGCGGCGGCGGCTCATCGCGCGGCGCAACGCTTCGGCCTGTCCCGACGTGAACCCCGCGAGCGCCTGGCAGACCTGCAGCACCTGGTCCTGATAGAGGATCACCCCCAGCGTGTCGGCGAGCACGTCTTTCAAGAGCGGGTGGTCCAGCGGCGGCTCGTAGCGGCGACCGGCGGCGCGGGCCCGGCGCTCGTGCTCGCGGCGCCGCACATACGGGTTCACGGCGCCGCCCACGATCGGCCCGGGCCGCACGATCGCCACCTCGACGGCGAGGTCCTCGAGGTTTCGCGGCCGGGTGCGGCGGATCATCTGGATCTGGGCGCGGCTCTCGATCTGGAACAGCCCCACCGTGTCGCCCCGGCAGATGCGGTCGTAGACCGCCGGATCGGCGAAGTCGATGCGGGACAGGTCGGGGGCCGCCCCCTCCCGGCGGGCGACGAGCTCGACGCATTCCTCGACGAGCGACAGCATGCCGAGTGCCAAGAAGTCGATCTTGATGAAGCGCGCATCGTCGCAGGAATCCTTGTCCCACTGACACACGATGCGATCCTCCATCGCCGCGCGCTCGAGCGGCACGAGCTCGACGAGCGGCCGGCTTGAGATGACCATCCCGCCGACGTGCTGCGACACGTGGCGCGGCAGCCCGGCGATCTCCTCGGCGAGCTCGCACAGCTCTTTCCAGAGCGGGGCGTTGCTCCGCCCCTCGAAGCCGGGGAGTTGCTGCAGTTCGTCCGCCAGTCCGCCCGACCGCCTGTCCGCCAGTTTTGCCACCTGCTCGAGCTCTCCGGGCGGGAGGTCGAGCGCCTTGCCGATCTCGCGCACCGCCGAGCGGAGGCGATAGGTGGGGAACGAGCAGACGAGCCCGACGTGCTCGTCGCCGTAGCGCTTGTAGACCCGCCGGATCAGCTCCTCGCGGATCTCGCGCGGGAAGTCGAGATCGATGTCCGGCACCGACGCGAGCGTCTCGTTCAGGAACCGCCCGAGGAAGAGCCGGTTCGCGATCGGGTCGATGTGCGACAGACCGAGCAGGTAGCACACGATGGACGACACCGAAGATCCGCGGCCCCTGCCCGGGAGGAGGTTCGCCTGGGCGCGGCGGGTGCCCCGCCGCACGTCCGCTCCCACCTCGCGGGCCAGATCGAACAGGTCGTGGTACACCAGGAAGAACCCGCTGAGTCGATGGCGCTCGATCAGTGTCAGCTCTTCCGCGAGCCGCTGCACGGCCTCGTCGCGGTGCGCCGAGCCGTCCGGATAGCGGTCCTCGAGCCGCGCGCGACACAGCTCGGCGAGCGCCTGGGGCGCGGGCACGTGGGCGGCGCCGTGAAAATCGGGGAACCGGTATCCCAGGTCTCGCGTGAGGTCGAACGCGCGGCACCGTTCGGCGATCGCCAGCGTATTCGCGACGGCAGCGGGACGGTCTCGAAACAGCGCCGTGACCTCTTCAGGCGGCCGCAGTGAGAACTCGCTGTTGGGGCGCCGCACCGCGTGCGAGCCGTCGAGCGTCGTGCGGTGCCGGATCGCGACCAGCACGTCGTGCAGCCGGTGACGCTCGCGCGTGTGGTAATGCACGTTACCCGTCGCGACGACGCTCAGCCGTGCGTGATCCGCGAGGTCGCTCAGGGCCTGCGTGAGGTCGCGGTCGCCCCGGACCAGGTTGCGCTGGAGCTCGACGAAGCAGCTCGCCGGCCCGAAAACGGAGCGGCAGCGCTCGAGCAGCCTCTGGGCGGCGGCGCGACCGTCCCGCCGGAGAACGGTCGCGAGCAGCCCCGCGCGGCAGCCGGAGAGGACGATCAGCCCCTCGTGCCGCGCCTCGAGCGACGCGAAGTCGAGCCGCGGGTCGCGGCGGTCCGCCCTGCCTAAATGCGCCTCGGTGATCAACCGGCACAGGTTCGCGTATCCCTCGGCCGTCTCGGCGAGGAGCGTCACGTGAGAACCGTCGAGCAGCGTGAGCTCGGCGCCGGTGATCGCCGGGAGACCGAGCTGCTTCGCCGAGTGCGCGAACGCCAGCGAGCCGTAGAGACCGTTGTGGTCGGTGAGGGCGAGCGCCGGAAGCCCGAGCCGCTGCGCCGTGAGCGCGAGCTGCTCGGGGAGCGAGGCGCCGTCCAAGAAGGAGAAGGCGGAGTGGCAATGGAGCTCGGCGTACATCGGCGGTCGGGCGGTCAGGAGGACGAGCGGTCAGTTCATTATGGCTTTTGAATGAACCATTCGTCGGTGACGAGATCCTGGAACAGCACGACGCGTCCCCCGCCATGGAGAACGACTTCATGGTACCGTCGCGAGATCGGGGACCGCCACCACTCGTCATCGATCCGCCAGGTCTCGATGACTGCTTCGACGTCGCAGTCACCGACCGCCTGACCGCCCGACCGCCTGACCGCCCGTGGGAGTGCTGTCGCATCAAGCTGAACCGCCACCCGCTGCGGGACGTTCAGGGCTCGAAGTCGATCAGCGCGTAGCGGCGTTCGGGGAGGCGCGACCATGGCTGCACCTCGATCACGTGGTAGAGCAGCGAGCGTTTGAGCCGGAGCTTGATCTCCCGCGCGGCGCTCGTGAGCGCGCGCCGCCGACCGGCCCGTGCGGCAGCGCTCGCGTCGCGCGCGAACAGCTGTAACTCGGTCGTCCCCGGCGCGAACGCGATGAACTCGACCACGAGCCGCTCCACGGCCCCGATGGGCGGCGCCTGCTCGAGCCGGGTCCTGAGCGGCGCGGCGATGCGGTCCCGGTCGGCGGTCGGATCCTTGAGCGTGGACTCGACCAGCCACGACGCCCCGTGCTCGAGCTCGGCCCGCACGCGCACTCCCTGCACCCGCCAGCCGGTGCGGCGCGGGTCCTTGAGCGCCCGCGTGATCAGCCGGTCGAGCGCGTGCGCGAGCATCTCCCGCTCCGCGACCGGAGAAAAGAACGTGATCGCGGCGACGATCGGCTCGGGCGCTGCGCGGCCGACCACCGGCTCCACGGCCGCTCCCGACGCGAGTCGCCACAGCCGCCGCCCGATGCCGCCGAATTGCGAGACGACCGCTTCCTCCGGCAGCGCCGCGAGTTGCCCCAGCGTCTTCACGCCGAGCCGCCGCAGCCGGCGGTGCGTGTCGGGATCGAGCGGAAGCACGGCGATCGGCTGCGCGGCGAGAAACTTCGCCTCCTCCCCAGGCCGGACGATCACCGCGCTACCCGGCTGCGCCCGTGTCGCCGCGACCCACGCGACGAACTTGCCGCGGCCCCACCCCAGGCGGACGGGCGGACAGGCGGACAGGCGGTCTGATACTACGCCCTCACAGTCCGCCAGTCCGTCCGTCCGCCCGTCCGCCTTTATTACGCATTCACAGTCCGCCCGTCCGCCCGTCCGCCTGGGGTGGGGGCGAGGAAAGTTCGTAGCATGGGTTTCAGCGAGCCGGGCGAAACCGGGTGGGGCGGTGATCGTGCAGCCAGGGGAGGAAGGGCAGTTTCTCGCCGCGCAGCCGATCGCCGTGCTTCCGCTCGATCCCGACACGCACCGCCGGCTGCGGCGGCTCGGCGTGAAGACGCTGGGGCAACTCGC
>DASPXO010000072.1:0-8119 GCA_035637235.1 Gemmatimonadales bacterium
CGCCGACTCTACGCCCGCGCTCGGCCTGTCGCCCGAGGCGCGCGACTACACGGCCTGGTCGGGAGACGTCGGGCTCGTGTACCGGCCGCTCGAGACCCTGGCCGTCACGGCGAACCTCGGCCGGGCCTGGCGCGCGCCGACGCTGTTCGAGTTGTTCGCGAACGGCCCGCACCTGGGTGAGGCGCGCTACGAAGTCGGGCGCGCCGACCTCGTGCCGGAAGCGGGAACGAACGTCGACCTGAGCCTGCGCTGGCAGGGGCGCCGCGTCCGCGCGGAGCTGGCAGGCTACCGCACCGCGATCGCCGACTACATCTACATCGCGCCGACGGGCCAGTTCCGGGACTCGCTCCGCGAGTACCGCTACGAGCAGGCGGACGCTCTGCTCACGGGCGGCGAGGTGTCGCTGGCCGCCGACGTCACGGGAGCGGCGTCGGTGCATACGCGGTTCGACGCCGTGCGCGGAACCAACCAGAAGACCGGACGACCACTGCCGCTCGTCCCGCCCGCCCGCGCCACGCTGGGCGCGGAGCTGCACGGCGCCACCCGCTGGAGCGAGCGGGCGCGGATCGCGGTCGAGGGCGAGTTCGTGACTCGCCAGACCCGCCTGGACTCTCTCGACATCCCGACCGCCGGCTACGCGCTCCTCACGCTCGAAGCGGGCTTCGAGCGCCCGCTGTGGGGCCGCACGATCCAGGTCGACGTCGCCGTGCACAACGTCGCCAACACGTCGTACCGGAGCTTCCTCAGCCGCTACAAGGAGTTCGCGCTCGATCCGGGGCGGAACGTGGTCGTGCGCCTGTCGCTCGGGGAGTGAGTCGAGAGCGTGAGCAGACCATCGCCCGATCTCGAGCCGCGGGACTTCCGCGCCCTGCTGGACCGCGCGGCGGCCATCGCCACCCGTCACTGGGAACGGCTCCCCGACATGCGCGCCTTCACCCGCCCGCCGGACGACCTGGTGGCCGCCCTCCGCGCGGAGCCCCTGCCGGCGCAGGCGCAGCCCCTCGAGCACGTCCTCGACCGCATCGAGCGGGAGATCGTGCCCTACCCCATCGGCATCGGCCAGCGGCGGTGGTGGGGGTTCATCAATTCGTCGCCGCATCCCCTCGGCATCGCTGCCGAGCTGATCGCGACGACCCTGAACAACAACTGCGCCGGCACGAGCCAGATTGCGGTGCAGGTCGAGCTCCAGGTCATCGAGTGGCTCGCCCGGCTGCTCGACCTCCCGCAGGGCACCGGCGGACTGCTCGTCTCCGGCGGCTCGATGGCGAACCTCGTGGCGCTCGCCGCGATGCGCGAGGCGAAGGCTCCCGGCACCAGGACGCGCGGCCTCCGGGCGATCCTCAAGCCGCTCACGGTGTACGCCTCCGCCGAGGCGCATTCCTGCATCCGCCGCGCCGTGGAGCTGCTCGGCCTCGGCACGGACGGGCTGCGGCTGGTGCCGGTGGATCAGGACCGCCGGATGGACGTCGCGGCGCTCGAGCAGATGATCGCGGCGGACCGCGCGGCGGGGATGGAGCCCGTCTGCGTGGTCGCGACCGCCGGGACCGTGAACACCGGGATGGTGGATCCGATCGCGGCCGCCGCGGAGGTCGCCCGGTCGAACGGCTGCTGGTTTCACGTGGACGGGGCGTACGGTGCGGTGGGCGCCGCTTTGCCCGAGCTCGCCCCGCGCTACCGCGGGATCGAGCGTGCGGATTCGGTAGCCATGGACCCGCACAAGTGGCTGTACGTGCCGTACGAGGCTGGCGCGACGCTGGTGCGCGATCCCGCCACGCTGCGCGCCATGTTCGCCTTGCGCCCCGAGTACCTCGCCCTTGAGCAGGACTGGTATCTCGAGAGCCCGGTCTGGCCCGCCGACATGGGGCCTCAGCTGACGCGAGAATTCCGCGCGCTCAAGGCCTGGGCGGTGATGCAGGCGGTAGGGCTCGAGCGCTACCGCGAGCTGTGGCGCAACGACATCGCCGTGGCGCGGGAGATCGCGCGCCTGGCGCGCGCCGAGCCGCGCCTCGAGGTCGTCGCCTCCTCGGATCTCTCCTGCTTCTGCCTGCGGTACGTGCCCCGGCACGGCGACTCTAACGCCTTCAACCGCAGGTTGCTCGACCGCACGCACCGGGACGGACGGATGTTCATCTCTGGGACGGTGCTCGAGGGAAAGTTCGCCCTGCGCGGCTGCGTCACCAACTACCGTTCGGGGCTCGAGGACGCGAGAATTTGTGTGGAGACCATCCTCGAGCTCGGCGCCGAGCTCGAATCGAAGGGAGCGATGTCCGATGCGTGAGTTGCTTAGCAGCCCGTGGCCGTGGTACGTGACGGGCCCCCTCCTGGGGCTCGTCGCCGTCAGTCTGCTCGTGATCGGCAACAAGCAGTTCGCCGTGTCGAGCAGCCTGCGGCACATCTGCGCCGCCTCTGTTCCGCGGGACGTCGCGTTCTTCCAGTACGACTGGCGGCGGAGCGGTCTGTGGAACCTGCTCTTCGTCCTCGGCATCGTCGTGGGAGGATTCATCGGGGGCGTGCTGCTCGCGAGCCCCGACCCGGTGGCGATCTCGAGCCGCGCGCACGCCGATCTCGCGGCGCTGGGCATCCGCGACTTCTCGGGGCTCGTGCCGCAGGAGCTGTACCGCTGGAGCGCCCTGCTGTCCGTCAAGGGTTTCCTCACGATCGTGGGCGGCGGGTTCCTGATCGGGTTCGGCACGGCGTACGGCGGCGGCTGCACGGCGGGCCACGGCATCGCGGGCCTCGCCGACTTGCAGTTGCCATCGCTCGTCGCGGTGATCAGCTTCTTCGCCGCCGGGGCGATCGCGAGCCACGTTCTCCTGCCCGTGCTGCTGAGGTGACCGTGTGACGACCGCGACGCGGCCGGCCGCGCGGCCCGAGGCCGGAGAAGCCCGCGAGCGCCTGCTGCCCGCGTATCTGTTGACAGGCGTCGCGTTCGGCATTGTGCTGACGAAGGGCGAGCTCGCCTCCTGGTTCCGGATCCAAGAAGCGCTCCGGCTCGACGGAGCCTACTTGTACGAGGTGTTCGCGGCCGCGCTGGCGGTCGCGATCCCGGCGTTCGCGTACGTCAAGCGGCGCCGGCTGCGCTCGCTCGCGGGAGAGCCCGTCGCCATCCCGCCCAAGGCGATGGGACGCGGGGCTCGCTACGTACTCGGCGGGTCCGTCTTCGGACTGGGCTGGGGCATCACCGGCGTCTGCCCGGGCCCTCTGTTCGCCCTGCTGGGCGCGGGCGTGGGAGTGGTCGCCGCGATGATCCTCGGCGCCCTGGCGGGGACGTGGGTGTACGGCTACCTGCGGCCGAAGCTGCCGCACTGACCCGCGCGAGACTCGTCGCTGCGGCGGCCGTCCTGATCACCGCCGCCGCCCTTCTGTACTACGAGATCCCGCCCGTCCCCACGTGGTTCTACGTCTTCGCGTGGTACCCCACGCTCGTCATCCTCGACCAGGCGGTGGTCCTTGCGGGCGGCGAGACGCTGCTCGCGCGCCCGCGCGCGCTGGTCGCCATGCTGTGGTGGTCCGCCGTGATCTGGTTCCTGTTCGAGGCGATCAACTTCCGGCTGGCGGATTGGTACTACGTCTTCCTCCCCGACAACCTCCCGGAGCGGTGGCTGGGGATCACCGCATCGCTCGCCACGGTCGTCCCGGCCATTCTCCTGCCGGAGCGGCTGCTCGACCGGCTCGGCGTCTGGCACAACCTGCAGTCGCGTCCGATCAGCGTGCGCCCGTTTCACCTGCGCGTCGCGTTCTGGCTCGGCTGGGCGACGCTTGCCGCGACCCTCGCACAGCCGCAGTACCTCCATCCGCTCACCTGGGGCGCCGTGTGGCTGATCGCCGAGCCGCTGCTGTATCGCACGGACCCCGAGCGGTCCCTGTGCGCCGACGTCGCACGCGGCCGCTGGGGCCGAATCGCCCGGCTCATGGCCGCCGGGCTGTTCGCCGGCGCGCTGTGGGAATCCTTCAACTCCGTTGCGCGGGGACGATGGGTCTACACGGTCCCTTTCCTCGAGCACGTCAAGATCTTCGAGATGCCGCCGGTCGGGTTCCTCGGGTTTCCGTTCTTCGCGCTCGAGGTGTGGTCGCTCTATCACCTCCTGGCGCCGCGCACCCGCGCGAGCACCGTGGTCCCGTCGGTCGCGTGCGCCGTCCTGGTGCTCGTGGGGATGGACCATTGGACGGTGAGCTCCACGACACCGCGGCTCGCCGACCTGCCGGGGGTGAGCGCCGGGGTTCTCGCCCGCCTCCGCACGGCGGACTGGAGCGACGCGTTCCGGCTGTCGCGGGCTTCCCCGGCGGAGATCGCCTACCGCACGAACATCACGCCCGAGGACGCGCGCGCCGTGCACGAGGCCGCGCGGCTCAGCACACTGCGCGGGATCGGCACGCGGCATGCAGCCGCGCTGACCGCGGCCGGGATCACCACGGTGGAAGCGCTGGCGCGGGCCGACCCCGACTCCGTTTGGCGCATCGCCCGCCACAGCGCCCGGCCCACGCGGGCCGAGGCTCGCGTGTGGGTGCGGGCGGCGCAGAAGGCGGTGGGCGGTAAGCGGTAAGCTTACCGCTCACGCTGGAGTCGCAACGATGGACACACGTATCCGCTTGCTGCTCGAGGTAGTCGATCAGGCGTTCGCCGGGCCGTCGTGGCACGGCACGGCGCTCTGGGGATCGGTGCGCGGCGTCGCCGCCGGAGAGGCGCTGTGGCGTCCCGGTCGGGGCCGCCACAACATCTGGGAGCTCGTGCTGCACACCGCCTACTGGAAGTGCATGGTCCGGCGCCGCCTGCTGCGCGACCCGGAGATCGCGTTCCCGCGCCCCGGCAGCAACTGGCCCCGGCTCCCCCACCCGACCGACCCCGGGGCCTGGAAGCGGGATACCGCCGTACTCAAGGGCGAGCACGAGCTGTTGCGGCGCGCGATCGCGCGCTTCAGCCACACCGCCCTCGGGCGGCGCGGCTGGCGCTCCAAGTGGACCAACATCCAGCACATCTACGGCGCCGCATCGCACGATCTGTATCACGCCGGACAGATCCAGCTGCTGAAGCGGCTGTACCGAGCACGCATCGGGTGAGGGCATGGCCCCGGTCCGGGCCTTCGCGTCATTCGCGCCCTGAGAGGGCGCGCTCGGCCGGGGGTGCGCCCTTACAGGGCGCACACGGTCGCCGAGCCCGGGCTCTCAGCCCGGGGAATCCCGCAAACGACGAGGGCCTGCGATGAGCAGGCCCCCGGAGCGCGATCGCCTGCCGGTCAGGATCTCGTGACTGTGTACTGGCCGCAGGCGGTGAACTCGATGGTGACCGTGGAGGTGTTGGCATTCCGCGTGACCACCTGCGTCAGCGTGCCCGCGTCGAACTTGGGCGCCACCGCGCAGCTCGCGTCATAGTGCAGCACGGGGTCCGTGCTCGCCGTGAGCGAGTAGGACCTGTCGCCCTTCGTCCACGTGGAGCTGCCGGTGATGTTCCAGGTGCCCGAGGGCAGCCGGCCGCGCGTGATCGAGCCGGCGACGTCGGCGGTGAACGTCGACGACCAGTCCTTCACATGCGAGGCCGTCGCGCCGTCGGGAAAGATGACATCCGTCCGGAAATCGCTCTCCGTGTGCTGCAGCACGGACGAGGTGCGCAGGTACTCGCGGGCTCCGTTCTGCGTCACCGACATCGTGTTGCCGGAGATGAGACGCGTCTCGCTGCGTGTGAAGTCCGTGTAGACCGTCCTCGCCGCACGGTCGGAATCGGTGGGCGTCGGATCCAGGATGTCGATCGTGCCGCTGTACGTGATCGTGGCGCGCGGGGTCGACACGACGCAAGCCGAGAAGTCGAGCCGCACGGAATCGAGCACCGGGTCGGCGTCCGAGTTCGTCGGCGTGGCGGGGCTCCTGTCCGGCACGCACCGCTCGCCCGGGCGATCGCCGAGCTCGACCGGGGCCGACGGAAAGACCATGACGTCCGAGTTCTCAAACAGCGCACCCTGGACCACTCCGTCCAGGTCAGCCGTGACGACCTCGGCCAGTGATTCGGCCTGCGCCTGGCTGAGGGCCGGTTGCCCGGGCCCCGCAGCATCGTTGTTGCACGCCGCGACCCCCACGGCCAGGGCCGTACCGAGGGCGAGGGCTGTGAGCCTGCGTTCCATGTTGGGCATTGTACTGCGCTCCTGCATCGGGTGAGTAAGGCGGCTGAGAGACGCGGTGGTATGACGGCGGGACGGCGGAATCGTTAATTAACAAACCAAGCTGCAAGGCTCAAGCCGCAAGCGGTTGCCGGTCGATAGGGGCCAGCTATGCAAGACTTGCTTCTCGCGGCTGACAACCGCCTGCGGCTTGAGTTAGGTTCTCGGTTCGATTTCGGCCTACGTTCTTCGTGTCGCAAATCGGCCCGTCGTTACGACAAGAACACCCTATCCGTCAGGGCCCGTTAGTCGTACCCTTCGCGGATCAGTATTGAGGTCAACCACATGACCAAGGCAGACCGTGTGAAGGCGAATCAGTTGGCGGCAGCGGAACGCATTGGGAAGCGTGCGCTCTCGCTCACTGTCGCTCTTCTGCGCGCCAAGGTTCTGAGGGAGAGCTTGAAGGAGCCGCTCAACCGTCAAGCCACCTCCGGTAAGTCTGCTGACACTTTGCGGGCTGAAGCCGCCGACCAGGCTTTGCAGCTTCAGCCAACCGATGCTTCACGAGTTGACTCCCTATACTCTTTCTACCTCGGGGCGCTCTATGCGGTCGTAGAGAAATGGCGCGATTGGGACTTTGCCGACGCAGCCGTTGATACGATTCTAGCCGATAAGGAGCGCGTCGAAGTCCTTGAGAAGCATAGGCATGCAATCTTTCATGCGGAACACTACGACGACAAGGCCATAGCGGCCCTGGCGGAGCGGGAGGACATGATTCCTTGGGCTGATGAGTTGGCATCGGCGCTCGAAAAGGTCTTCCTAGCTTGGCACTCGGACCGGGAACCGCACATACGGGCGCACCTGCAAAGAACTGGAGCCTAGCTGGTGCGCTCCACTCTGTGCCTGTTTTCGGCCCGTGACAATGTGGGGCCGTACTCGAACCCATTTGCGTGAACACGCACGATTCAGCTACAGTCGCGTAGCAGCGAGCACCAAGGCTTCGGCCAACATGGTGCAGATGAGAGCCACGACAAACAGCACAAACCATCCGCCTTCGGGAGACTTTTCGAGGACTGAGACTGGTACGTCGATTCCAAACCACCACCGCCTCCTATGGAGATAGGCGACGAAAAGCATGTCGATAGTAGCCCACCAGAGCATGGCCCCCGCCTGGGAGGACTCCACACCCGCCGCGTTGGTAGCAGCGACCCAAATGTACCCAAGCCACACGAGCCAGAGGACTGCGAAGAGCACGTAGTAGCCCCAGGGCGGGCGGCGAATCAGAGCGAACGTCACGAGACAGGCCACAATGACAGTGCAGACCAACAGGGCTCTACCTCCTGCACCTAGGTGTCCTGTTGCTACGCCTTCGGCAAGCCCCCAACCCAAGCCGACAACATGGAGAGCCAGAACCACAATTATCGCGATGTATCCGGCCTTCTCGCTCCTCGGCGCAGGAGTTCTTAACCGCTGTAGAGCACTAACTCGAGTCTTTGTGAGCGGTGTTGTAGCGGAGACGACACCTTGGGGGACAGCCACAGGTGCCGTGATGCTCTGACGTTCCTTACCGCTGAACCACTGCCAGGTAAGAATCAGGATGGGGGTCGTGAGAACGAACCAAATGATCAGGGCTGTGGTCCTCCCCAAAGAGGCGAAGGTGGAAAGAAGCACCAAGAACACGATGAGCGAGACGCCCCATAGCATGCCAATCTTTCCCGGATGCCACTCTTTGACAGACATGCCCAACGCTCGACCGCTGCGGAAGCGAACATTCTATCCGTGGTTCGTTGACGCCGCTACCTTGGCGGGTCAATGGTAGTTGAGGCGGGGGACTCGAACCTCCAGCTTCCCGGTCAACAACCGGGCGGTCTGCCGATTGACCTACACCTCAGAGTCTCCAGGCCCGCAGGCACTGGAGGCCCCCAGGTCAACCAACCATGGAAGACCGGGCGTCTTGCGGCTGACAACCGCTTACGGCTTGAGCCTTGCGGCTGAGGACGGCCGCACGCCCACTTCATCGAGATGCCGCC
>DASPXO010000073.1:0-4422 GCA_035637235.1 Gemmatimonadales bacterium
GTGACGAGTACGGCTACATGGGGTCGGTGCGCCTGGTGCAAGAGCACCTACAGCGGCTGCGACCGTCGACGGTGCGCCCGGCACAGCGGACCGGCTACCGGCCGGGCCAGGTGCTGCAGCTCGACTGGGCGGAGATGCCGACCCGGCCGCGGCTCGCCGGGCGGGAGCGCCGCGTGTACGCGCTGCTCGCGTCGCTGCCCTATTCGGGCGCGCAGACCGGCTTCTTCTCGCTCGACCTGACGCTGGAGTCGTTTCTCGAGGGGCACGTGCGCGCGTTCGAGTGGCTGGGCGGCGTGCCGCGCGAGTGCGTAACGACAATCTGCGCTCGGTCGTCGCCCGCCGCGAAGGCGACGAGGTGATCTGGAATCGCCGCTTCCTGCACCTGCGCGGCCACTACGGCTTCCACGCAACACCGTGTACGCCGGCGACGCCGCGGGAGAAAGGCTCGGTCGAAGCGCAAGTGCGTTACCTGAAGAGCGGCTTCTGGCCGGCGCGCCGCTTCACCGATCTGCGCGAGCTCGACGGTGAGTACGCCGATTGGCGCGACCAGGTCTGCAACCGGCGCACGCACGCGACCGGCCGTTACCCCGTCGCCGAGCGTCTGGCCGAGGAGCGGCAGGCACTGAGGCCGCTGCCCCCGCGGCGATTGCCGGCCGGTGGCGGGCGGCCGTCGCGCCCGTCGAGCCGTATTCGGGGGCACACCGGCTGGCGCTGGCGGTGTTCGAGCGTCAGGTGCTCGAGGGGACGCTGCGCCATCGTGGCGACCCGGCCATTGGCGCGCAGGTCGCGGCGACGGCGGTCGACCGGTTCGACAACGGTGACCCGCGCCGGCTCAGGAAGCTTGATCGGACGCGGCCGATCGACGCATCCGTCGCTTTGGCACTCGCCGTACACGCCGCGACGCTGGAGCAGGGCCGTTCTGTCTACGAAACGAGAGGAGTGCCGACCGTCTAATGGCTACCACCGGCCCGGCATTGTTTTCACGGCGCTGACGTTTACCCGTCGACGTCGGTCTTCCGGACCACGGCCTGGGCTGGCAGGCGGGGTTCGGCGCCCTCGAGTTCCTCGCTTACGTGACCGCACGTTGAGAGCGCGTTGACGGCGAGTGCCCCGCTTGCCGCAATCTCGATAACCGTCCGTACCTCTGCGAAGAGAAGGGAGACGAACGCTCTGCCAGTCCGCGCGAGAAGACCGTCATCGCCGCCGTGCCTTCGGTGGAGGGCCCGGCAACTCACCCGGCCCTCCACCACGTCACGGACTCTTCAGGTCGTCGTTCTACGAAGCTGTGACAATGAACTCATCGGTCGAAGGTCCGGACTCCAAAAAGGTAGAGGCGTTCGAACACGACGGCCGGTTGTTAACCGGGGGAACTGACCCGGTGGAAACAGCAAGGAAGCCGTTGCAGTCAGGGATCTGTGCCACGCCGGTGGCGGTCGTGAAGCCAGTCTTCGACACGATCGTCCACCCATCGGTGCCGACTGTTCCGCCGATGAGGTCGATGTCTCCGGTCGGCGCCTGCACAGTCACAGAACACCCGGCGTTGGCGCCGGACAAGGACATGGTTTGTTGCCCTCCGGGCCACTGTTCGATCGTGGAGGACAGACCCGTACCCGGATGGCTCGTCATGAAGAAGCTGAAGTGGGTCAGGGGGCAGGGGGCAGCCGGCGCCTTGCAGATGATGTTTCCGCCTGCGTCGAACCCGCTCACAAACTGGCCCGTGGGGCATGATTGCCCCGCGGCGACGTTGGTCCCCGGCGGCCCTGCGGGACCCGTTGCGCCGGTGTCGCCCTTCGGTCCCTGCGGCCCCGTGAGCCCCTGCGGGCCGGTCGCGCCGGTGTCGCCCTTCGGCCCCTGCGGCCCCGGCGGTCCGGCGGGCCCCTGCGGCCCGGCAGGCCCCTGCGGCCCGGTGGCGCCGGTGTCGCCCTTCGGTCCCTGCGGCCCTGGCGCCCCGGGCGGTCCGGTCTGGCTCCAGCTGATCGCAATCTCCGACGGCCGACAACTGCCGCCGGCGTCGATCACGCGCAGGTTGCCGACGTTCTTCTGGTAGCACCCGTGGATGACTCCGCTCGAGTCGGGAATCGCCGCGAACGTGACGGCGCCCCCGGCGAGAACGGCCCCCACGACCGCACCCAGGAAGAACCAGCGCCCGCGTCTGAGCGTGAATATGCGCATTGCGCCTCCTTTTTCGTTGGGAGGCGGCGGCCACGCGCCTGCACCATCTGGGCCTCGCCCCCGGCATGGCCACGCCTCCAGTGGAGAATCGGGGTGACGATCTCACGGTGGTCAAGACGTGTCAAGAGCGCGGCGGTCAAGTGTTCCGCATCCTCGCGATCGACACTGAGATGGCGGAGGAGCTCGCATCGACCAGTTCGTCTACATCCAGAACATCAGTCTGGTCGGGCGAGCCGGGCGAGTTGCCGCGGCTTGTGCTCGGCGTGTCGCCGCTCTAATCGCGTTTGGCAGAGTGGAAAAAGGTGGCGGAGCCAGGACAAAACCGCCCTCCCCTTTCCCCAGGCGGCTCGGCGCCTAAAGGGCTTGCCGCAGGGCCCGGCGCCACCTGGCTCCGCATGAACGTAGATTCCGTTGCAGCGGCCGAACCTGTGGGCGAGCGGATCATTTCACTCGATCGGGGCAGCCAGAAGTACCCCGAGAGGGGATAGGCACGCGGCGGCGGCGACCCATCATGAGAGACGTCCGTCCTTTCCCCTCGCAAAGGAGCAGACCATTGCGGCCCTACGCCTTCTTCATTCGCTTGAGTGTCCTCACCGCGCTTGTCCTCGCCTCGTTCGTGGGCGCCGGCTGGAAGTGGGACCACCTGGTTCACTGATCGCGTCCGCCTGCGGCAGCGTGCCGTGACCCTGTTTCGCTTCTTCCTCGTCGACGAGCGCGGCGAGCCGCTCGACCCGGTCACGTTCATCACCGCGGTTCCGAACTGGGGCGTCGGCGAGACGCTCTCGCTCGGCTCGGGTGAGTCGCTTCGTATCGTCGGAATCCGGACCGGGCTCGCACCGGAGTTCGTCGAGGCTGGCTTCAACGGCGTGCTCGTCGTCGAGCCGGTGTAGGGCGGCGGCGGCAACCCGCGCGATTGCCGGCGGAAACAGTTCTGTCGTTGGGCCGCGGGCATCTGTTCGCCGGGGTCTTCGCCTAGATCCCCCGTGTTGATTCTGTGCTGCGCCTTACCATCGAGACGTGAACCGCGCTCGTATTGCCGCTGTGGCCGCTCTGGTTGCGTTCGCTGCACTCCTCGCTGCCCTCACCGGTAGGCCCGAGCGCGGACACGCCACTGCGTACGCGGCCGTCTTGTGCGGTGGGTCGAACCGCTGGGATGTGAAGACACTTTCCGATCTGCGCGGTCCGGATGCGCCGAAGCTGAAGCGGAACGCCGAACGGCGCACGATCAACTACCTGGTCACGCAAGAGCACGGGCCGATCGGCAAGCACACGCCTCGCCTGCTCGGCGTCGAGCGCACCAAGTACGTCCTCACGGACGTGACGCTTATAGAGGCGAAGGTCGAGGAAGACCAAGACGTGCATCTCGTGATCCGCGACGAGCAGGGCGAGCCGGGCGACCACATGATCGTCGAGTTCCCCAACGTTGACTACAACGTCACTGCGCCGACGCGATACAAGAACCAGATCGCGCAGGCGCGTGCGGATGTCGCCGCGTTGATCCCGCAGTGCCGCACCGGCTTCAAGAAGGGCTGGGCACAGTTCCGCGACGGAACGACGGCGACGATTCGCGGTGTTGGCTTCTTCGACCTCGTGCACGGAAGCAACCTGCACGGCGTCGCCGAGAACGAAGTCGAACTGCACCCCGTCCTCGCCTTCCACGGCTCCTGCTAGCCGTGCCCCGCGAGCGCGGCTGGACCAAGGCGAAGAACCGGGACTACTGGCGCTATGAGATCGAGCGCGAGGGCGTTTCGCGCATGCGCGTTGAACCATGCGCGGCGTCCAGCGAATCCCGGGCTACGTCGACTGACGCGTGAGTATCAAACGCGCCCGCCCGGCGTGGTGAAGCGCCCTGGGTTTCGTAGAGGCTCTTTAATTGGCTGACAAGCTTCTGACGTTGTCCGTTTTGTAATTCAATTCCTCGTACTCCGTCGGCGGCCGGTCACCGAGTTCTTCGTGCAGTCTCTCACCGTTGTAGAAGCCGATCCAGTTGAGCGTCTCGTGCTCGATGTGCTCGTAGCTGGGGAAGCGGCGCCCGTCGACGAGTTCGCTCTTGAAGGTCGCGACCCATGCTTCGGCCATCGCGTTGTCGGGGTATGAAATGCGGTCTCAAGAGCGTCGACCGGTGCGAGGCCTAGGCTGACCGCGCTGGGTCTGGGGCTTTCGGGAGGAGCATGGCAGGGCAGGCCGCCGCTTACGATGAGCTGCGAGCTCGACGTTGTCTCTGGTCGCCGCTGCGACTCACCCGGCTGT